>JAJYZD010000076.1 GCA_021800315.1 Bacillota bacterium
ACGTAAGTAAACGTTGTACCGGTGCCCTTAAAGACCCGGGTAAACATGAGGCTTGTCCCGCCGCATGTGGTAGTCCGAGGAGACGACGATGGCGGAATGGAGGCCATACTGCTCCATAAGCGATTTTGAACGCTCAGCGTTCTGGTAGGTGTTCTGCGCTTGGCGGTCAAGGATGAAACGATCCGGGGGAACCCCCCGGCCTCTTGAATGTGAGATAGGTGCGGACGTTGCGGGCCATGGCAGTACAACGCTGGAAGCTGCATGATGTCTCACTTTTTCCTCCTGGCATTTCCAACCATGTACCCCTTTTGAAGCACTCTTGCGGCCGCGTTGTCGTAACAGTTGTCGTACGGCAATGGGCCCGGGAACCCGCTGCCACGTAAGGCTGGAGGACTTTCACGACCTTCCCTGTCCTGGTGTTCACCCGAGGCGTCGAAAGCCTCCGGGCACCATATGAAATGGTCGCAATTCAATCTCTTATGGTATAATCGCTTTGAGGTGACGGTCAGGCTGATGGCAGAGGATCTCCACCGCCCGGCGGACGAAGTATGGTTGGATAGTGACTTGGGTGGTCCGCTGCCGCCGTTTGACTGGGGGCCGGATGGCCGGCCACCCATCCGTCCAGTGCGGTTTGATCCAGACAACGGGTTGGCAGTGGAAGGCGACAAGTGACCAAAGCGGCAAGGCAAACCAACAATCTCTGTGTCCTCCACGAACTGACCACGAAGCTTTGATTCGAAGCCCGATTAATACGGCTCAGTCACGCTCTGGGATGAGTGGCTTACATATTGAAAGTCTTTGGGATTCCTGGTGTAGAGGGGTAATTTATGGACAATGGCGGTGGCGGCAATATAGCGATCTTCAATATGCGAATTCCTGTATTCTGCTGATTTCCTGGACAAATCACCAGCTACCACGGTCGTCTCCCACGTAACAGGAATGATACGACATACCTCGGGTAGCTCGACCAGGATTCGCCTCTCTTCTTTTGATGATATATCGGGATACTGGAGCAATTCTTTAACGGTTACAACAGAAACGAAAGCTTCCGCATTCCGTTTAACCAAATTACTGATCAACTGAAGAGCGGAAGCAGCACAATATTCCCGTTCCGGGTGTTTTCTGGTTTGCGTCTTTCCGAATCTGTAATAATCAACTAAGATGCAAGTATCCAACAAGAATCAATCAATCATTTTTCATCAAAGAAGGACGTATCCTTGTCGGCCCACATGCCTAACATGGATCTCCAAATATCTAATTTCCTCCGAATCTCCGGGTTATCACTCTTGAACAAATCATCTATAGATTCATCGGTGTTAATCGGTTTCGCGCACCCGGGCCGTTCCAAAGACTTTTTCAAAAGCGGTTTCATAACGAGCGCACCCCCTCCGTAATCAGTGTATCAGAGAACCGCCGTCGTGGCAACCGGCTTTTTGCGAGAACGGTGATCACGGCAGTTTTCCGCCGTACAGGTCACGGTCAACCGTCTCCGAGGAATGACCCGGCTTTGCGTTACCGGCGCCGACCAGCGAGACAAACCAATCCCAGTGGCACTCAGGCGGGTCCACATCTTGTCCTTTTTGCAGCCTGGCAAGCCAGGCGTCTACCTCTTCCATCGTTAAATGCAGGCCCGTGGCTTTGTATTCGTTCCACGCACTAATGCCGTCCTGTAGAAGCGCCTCGCGCCTTTCCTCACGCTCCACATACTGACGGATGGCTTCCTGTATCACCCCATGCGGGGTACATTGCCGCGCCTCAGCCAGATGGTTCACGAGCTCGGTGGTATCGGGGTCTAACTCAATCGCCACCATGGAGAAAAACACACCCCCTTCATGAAAAACCGGCGGCGCGGATACCTCTGACTTCAGTCAGGGGAGGAGCGCCGCTTGCCCCCTTTCTATCCGTGAGAATAAGCGTAACCGTCAGCATGCTGCAATACCTTACAGTACTTGTGTTTAACAGCTTGTACTAAGATATGTCCACAAACGTCCTTGATGTCAAAGTAACCGCTTCCCCGAACGGCCACAGCGACTACAAAGACGCCGGGATGCTTGCCAATCGAAATACGTCCTTGACAATATCTCCGGTCTGGAACCCAAAATGTACCTTTTTTCGGCTGCGGTGGCCCTTCGGAAAACCATAGCTGTCTACCCGGGCCATCTGACGGTTGTCACGGCCCACCGCCCGGGTCTCCAGAGGAACGATATGGGTATTCCGCAACTCAGGGGTGCTGGCACCCACGCAAGCGGCATCCATGTGATGGGCTTTGGGTAGACCCTGGGCCGTCCGGTTATACTTCGTCCGGCCACCGGTGCCCATCTCCAGATCCAAGCCGTTTTCTAAAGCGATGGATTTTACCTGGTTCCAAAGATACCACCGGGTCGAATTAACTGCGCTGCATCGTTGAGCGATTTTTGGGCTGCTCGCTGGACTTCCGGATGGCCGCACTCCTCTGCGGTCTGGTTGCCTTTCTCCTGGTTGCAGGTATGGCAAGCCAGGGCGAGGTTACTTACGCGGTCACTACCACCCGGGACTTCGGCATGACTGATCAATCTCCAGCACAGGATCTTTCGACTTGCCGCGGCAATACTGGCATTCGCGTCCGTATTTCTTCAACAGGTATTCCCGTACCTCATAGCCGAACAGGGTTCCCTGCTGATATTCAACTCCGGAAATTTCCGGGTTCTGGAGAGCCTGAGTATCAAAACGCACCGTTTCCACGGAAACAGCGGCAACGGGACACAGACGCATCAGCTTGTTGACCCGGTTGACTATGCATTCAGCCCGGGCACGTAACGTAGGAGCCAACCACCCGTCCGGCCGCTTCCGGTTGTTCCACCGGGCTATCCGGTAACGGGTCTTCCGGTTCCGCCGGCCGCGACGGAGCGAACGCCTTTTGTCCATGACCGTCACCGGGTTGCCGCCCTTGTTGATCGTTACAAATTGCCGGTGATTGAGATCCGCCCCCCAGACGATGTAGCCGTGTTTTTTCCACGGCAGAGAAACCCTATCCTCGGCCAACTATCGGCACCCAGGGTGACTCGACCAATACCACAAGTTCTTAGACTTCTTGCTGGGACTCCGCGCTGGGGCTCCGCATCACCCTATCCATAATGCCAACCGAATGTGACACAACTGAATTAAGTAAACATTGGGCGAATGGCTGTGAGCCGCGCTTAGACTGGGTTTATCCGGCACCGGCCAGAAAGGCTTAATTCTGGACAGCAAATGTTACTTAATGCTATTGTACATAATAATGAGTCACATATAGATAACCGTCGAATTTGTTCAGCCGAACAGGGTGCTCCATCCCGTCGACAAAACCAGGCCACCGCCTTCAGGACGATGGGTCGCCCGTCAGTTGTCTTTCGAGTTTCCTGAGGTAGTCCTGATGCGGGCCCGGCCGGTCCGCCGCCGCGAAGACGGCGCGGGCAAGATCCCGTTCCCCTGCATCCCAGGCCGCCTTGGCCAGAGCGTTGATCCGGGCCGGGTGAGGCGGCTCAATTGCACGCGCCAGATCGACGAAGCGGTCGAAAGTCCGCTTTACGCCGTGGAATTCCACGAGCAGCCTGAGAGCCTGGTCGGCTTGGTAATCCAACTCTTTGTATCGCAACAGATTCGCACGAATCTCGATAAGTTCGGTATCCACAAGGGCCACATGCTCCAGCGGTACTGCGGTGAAGAAGCGGCCCATCCCGTGATCAGTAAGGCCGTAATCCTCCCAAACGGCAAAATCGAGAAAATCACGGTAATAGACCCCGGGGGCGATGCCGGTGCTCGGCCACGGAATGGCGACGTACTGCTCGAAAATCTCCTCGAACAGCTCGCCGACGGTCCCGCACGAGTCATCCACCACCTCCATCGCGTCGACTAAGGCGGCCATCCCGGCGCGGTAAAGGGCCAGTCGTGCCTCGGGTGACGAAGCGCCCTTGCGGCTGACCTTTTCCAAGATGGCACCGATCCGGCGGGCAAGACCCAAGGAGGCGTCTTCGCTGTAGAAGCTCCGTCGTCCGACCTCGTCCTGGAAGACAGGTTCGAAAACAGCCGGGGAAACGGGGAACCGGTCCCACTCTCCCCGCCACGCCCGCTCCTCCAGGACGTGCCTGGGCGTCGTTCGCATCGCGGCTGTCTTGTCCCCATCCCGAACATAATCCTTGAGAATCTTCGTGCGGGCCTTGCGCAGGATGCGTTTGTCCCGCCGCAATTCGCCGACCAGCGTTGTCGGATCCAGGCCGGCTTCGTTCAGCCGCTGGCGAAGGTTCTCCATGTGGCCATGCTTGGCCTCGAAGTCCAATTGTTTGAACGGGTGTATGCCCTCTGCCAACGTCTTTTCCAGGGTGTCGGCCAGCAATTCCCAGGAGCCGCCGTAATCGTCAAGCAGAAGTACGAGATACCAAAGGTCCCACCGGGTGAACTCCCGGCCGCTCTCCTGCGTCCAAGCCTCAAGGCCGCCACCGGTGTGTAGCACGTCGACACCTCCGAACGGTTTCGATACCGGCTCCGTGTGAGAAACCACCATACCCGCCATCCGTCGTATAATCCTCTTCTCCCCTGCCGGGTAGCACAGATGCCAACATGGCTATTCGTACTCGATTCCGTTATCCCCGCACCACTCCACCGCTATTTCCCGCAGGGCTTCCGCCCGGAAGGCATACCAATCTTCCGCAAGGCCATACCTCTCAATAGTGTCTTTAAATCGTCGGAACGCGCCACTGCCTCTAATCGCCTTAGACATAATCTCACTGAGCCGGTCATTTTCCAGTGACAGGCAATACCTTTCCATTATCCCGTATTCGTGGACCTTATAGCTGGTCGGCAGGGGCAAAAAGCGGTCTTGATCCAGAATTTCCGCGGCCATATTGATCACGTTCTCCTGACCGGCGGGAAATTGGTCCAGACGTTCCTCTTCAGCCGCCCTCAGTTCTTCAACGGTTACCCCCACTATTTCCCCGGTTTTTACGTCCAGGAAGGACCGCCAATCATCCGGCTGGCCATCCAGTTCCCCCACGATATCCTCGATCTTCACCCGCACAGCCGGTCGACCTCCCACAGTGGATAATCTCCTGCCCCCATTACGGCCAGCCAGCGGCTAACCTGGGGTAGTCCTTCCCCTGCCGGACCAAGGGCCGGCCGGCGGTGAGGAAAACCTGGCGGGCTTCGGCCGGCCGCCAGGGTTCGACATCCACGACTACCACCGACTTGGCCCGCCCCGTTTCGAAAGAACCGTAGGCCAGCGGCAACGCGGCGTAACGGCAGAGACCGGTCGCTTCCCGGACGGTTTGCGGCCGATGTAGGTGACCCGGGGCTATGTACTGGGCCCGGGGCAGGTCCGCTACCCGGACGGTGCAGGCCCCGCCCATGGAGTAAAGCGGTCGTACGACCGGGTATTTCGACGGATGGGCGCCTGTTTCCTGTTTTCGTTCCGGCCGACTCGGACCGCCCTGGTTTCCGACACGGGTCCGTGCCTCTTCCTGATCGCCTTGCCGGCCGTCTTCATCTCAGCGTAACGGTTCTTTTGGTCCACTTACGGGTTGAGATCTTCGAAAAATGGCAAAAAGTAGGTTTTTAACATATCCGCCGGGAAGTCCCCTCCTGTTCACGGAGGGGATGAGAGGCGCACGCCCCGTGAGGGGCGGGGGCCGTCAGGCCCCCTACTTCGCTTGCGCGAGTGAGTCGCCCTGTGCATCTCCACCAGAAAACGGACTTTGGTCTCTGACCGAAGAGCTGTTATGACCGCCGGGTACCCACCGCAGGTGGGTGTGGCTAGGACTAGCACCATTCTTGTAGATCATAACCGCCTTCCTGGCTTCCTCGATACGTGTCAACACGAGCCCCCGGCTACATCATGAAAGCTCGCTCGCACAAGCTCCAGCCTTCAGGCCGGGGTAGTCGACTCATAGCAACTTAAGAGTTAGAAGATCAGAGCGATCCCCGCCACGACGGATTTCTTCATGCCCTACCCACCTTCCCCGCTGGTCCAACCCTTCGGCAAGACAGGCTCAATACCTCCCTGGGGCCCTTCAGAGCAGCCCCCGCTGGGCAAACTTCTCGCGCACGCTGGGGAACAGCGAGAGGTCGGTGTGGGGCAGAAAACGGCTGCCCACGAACTTCTGCATGAAAACGTCGCTGGCGTTGAGTTCGAAGTAGGTGATCCGGCCCGCTATTTCTTCCGCCTCCCGCAGCTTGCGCCGGGAGAGCAGGACCAGCCTGGCACCCTCCCCGGAACTGTTGCCCAGCCGGACCATGCGCCGCCGGTCCAGGTCCGGATAGAGTCCGATCGTCACCGCCGACTCCAGGGGCAGGTACTGGCCGAAGGCTCCGGCGGCGTAAAACCGCGCAATGGCCCGCATGGGGAGTCCCACGCTCTCCAGGAGGTACTCCAGGGCCGCGTTTACCGCTCCCTTGGTGCGCAGCAGGTTGTTCAGGTCGGTCTGGCTGATGGTGATGTCCCGCCCCGTCGCGGTTTCCGCGGCGGGGACCAGGACAAAGGACCGCCGGCCGTCGCGGAAGCGCCCGGAACGGTCGATTATGCCGGCGAGAAGGAGTTCGGCCATGGCGTCGACCAGCCCCGAGCCGCACAAGCCCCGCGGCGGGCCGCCGCCTATGGTGCGGTAGCGCACGCCGTTCGAATCGATGGCCACCCGTTCGATGGCCCCTGGCTCCGCCCGCATCCCGGCGCCGGCCACTCCTCCCTCCAGGGCCGGTCCGGCCGCCCCGGCGCACGCCACCAGCCACTCCCGGTTACCGAGCACCATTTCCCCGTTGGTGCCGATGTCTACAAAGAATGCTGTTTCGCGGCGGCGGTGCAGGCCCGAGACCAGGATGCCGGCCACGATATCCCCGCCGACATAACTGCCCACCCCCGGGAGGAAATAGACCGGGGCCAGCGGATTGATGGCCAGTCCGGTTTCCCCGGCCGTAAAAAAGCCCGGCTGGTTGGCCACCGGGCTGTAGGGCGCCAGGCAGATCCGGGCCGGGTCCAGCCCCAGCAGGAAGTGAATCATGCCGGTGTTGCCGGCCACCGCCGCGGCGGAGATGGATGCCGGTTCGATCCGGCTCTTTTCCACCAATTTACCGGTCAAACCGTTGAGGGTGGCCAGGGCGCCCTCCCTGAGCGCAGCCAGGCCCTCGGCCTGGCTGCCGGCCTGGATCCGGGTCAGAATGTCTTCGCCCAGCGCGATCTGAGCGTTGTAACCCGCGGCCGTATCCAGCACCCGTCCGGTGCCCAGGTCCACCAGGTAGGCCACCACCGTGGTTGTACCCAGGTCGACGGCCAGCCCGAAATGCCGGGCGGACGTGTCACCCGGCTCCAACCTGGTGAGCCGCCACCGGTCCCGAAACAGGCCGAGTGTGGCGGTGACCCGGAAGTCTTCGGCCCGCAGGACCCGGGTACAGTAACGCAGGATCTCGATCGGCGCATCCACCCCGGGCCCCAGGCTGCCGAGCAAACGTTCCCGGTCGGCCCGGTTGTCGGCCAGGGACGGAGGCGGCACGGACAGGAATATTTTCTTGCTCAGTCCGTCCGGTTTGACCCCGGCACCCGCTCCCCCGCCGGCCAGGATCACCGGACCGGCTTCTTTATTGTCACCGTTCAACGCTTCCCCTCCCCCGCCCTTATTATACCATAGGCGGGGGGAGTTGTGCCGCTTTTGCTCCCTTATCCTTCGGCGGCCTTTTTGCGTCCGGAGAAGAAGCGGCCGGCGGACAGGATCATCCGGATGAACGGATTGCGCAGACTGGCTTTGAGGCGGCGGTTTTCCTCCGCCAGGCGTTTGGCTTCGCTCTGGGTAAACCGCAGGGTGCGGTTGAGTTCCTCCTGACCCCCCAGCGCCGCCTTCAGGTTATGGGTAGCCTGTTTCAACTGCTCGTGCAGCTTCTTGACATCGTAGTGGGCCGCCTGCTTCTCCTTGTCCGTACGCTCCTTCAACTCTATTTCCTGTCTCTGCATGTCGGCTATCCGGTCTTCATACTGGTCTTTTACTGTGGCCAGGCGGGTCCGGAATTCGCGTTCCTTTTCCTTGTAGTTCTGCAGCATCAGGAAAAGATTCTCCAGGCTGCCCTGGTTCTTGCTGAAGGCTTCGCGCAACTTCCGCACCTCGTCCTCGGCGTCCCGGGCCCTTCGCACCCAGAGCCGGCACTGGTGCAGGATGCTGTCACCCTTGTTTTCCACCCGGCGGATGTGCTCCCGGTTGCTCATGATCTCCTTTTTGCGCAGGGCCAGGAGGAGGTCCTTCTCCGCCAACTGGGTCAGAAGGTGTTCCTTCTGGTGGCCCATTTCCATCCTTTCCGCGAGGGCGACCGCGGCCTCGCGCCGGGCCGCGTCGACTTCCTCCAGGCGGCGCAGGTACACCTGCTGGCGCTTTTCCATCCGCTCCTTCTCCCTCTGCCAGCGGGCCTTCTGGCGCTTTAGCGCCACGGTGAAGCGCTTGAGCAACTCGTCGTACAGAATACGGGTTACCGGGTTATAGGACCACAACCCGGCGGCGGCTTCCTCGAAAAAGGGATACTTCCTCAAAATGGCGGACACCGCCCCCTGGGGAGCCGGCTGCCAGGTTCCGACCTTTTCCAGGACCTGGCTCAGAGAGAGGCTCTCCGGACTGAGCTTCAGCGCCCTGATGACCAGGTTTTTCAAGGAATACTGCCCCGCTTCGATTTCCCATTCCGTAAGACCCCAATTTCCATTGTCCAGTTGGACGAACCTACCATCGGAAATAAGGTTTCCCTCGTCGGAGACGATTTTTTTCAGTTTTTTTGTTTTGGTGTTACTCTTTTTGGGGGCGGCCGTCCTGTTCATTTCACGCAGGCTCTGCGGTTCACCTTTTTTCAGCAGAATGGCAAAAAACTGGTCGTTTTCCTTTGATCCTTCCAGATCAAGGTGCCACAAACCGCGATCATCCCGGTTGAAACACCCGTGCTGCTCCAGGCAGAGACCGACTTTTTCCTCCACCTCCTCCCGCGGCAGGTCCTGCAACATCCGTTTGTGCACATGCCCGGTCAGTTCCGAAGGTGTCAACGCCTCAAAGAAAAACAGGGTCTTCTTAAGTACGTCGGTTAGGGAAAGAAGCTTGCCGTTCAATCCCGCCTCTCCTTCCTAATGAAGATAGATAAGTATTCAAGAGTCCATAGCCATATCCTGCCAGTTGGAGGCAAAATTTTCCTACACCGCTTTCCACAAAGTCGCCACGTTCGCCCCGGGCGGGTCGAAGTACTTTGTTTCCGGTAATGCCCCGGCCGGACTTGTGTTGTCCGCCCGCCCCCCCGTATAATGTAGGTGGATGGGAAGCCGCACCCAGACCCGTCCCTTTCCGACATTGGAGCCGACTTCCCCTGACAGCGGCGCGAAAGCACCATTACCCGGAGAGGAAGTGAACTATCATCAATCGTCAGGTGGAACAACCGGGTCCGGTAAGACAGGATGCGTGCGTCCCCGTGGTGGTGGAGGGTCCCGTCGGCCCGGATCGGCTGGCCGGTCTCACCATGAACCATTTGCTCAACAACTTCCGGCCCCCCGGGCGCCAGAAGCAGGCGTTGACTGAAATCGCCGGCCTGGACCCGGGCATGGTGTTCATCGCCCGCAGCCGCCGGGAGATAGTGGGCTACGTCACCTTCCACCGCCCCGACGGATATACCCGCTGGATAAACCATCCCCATGTCCTGGAACTGGGCGGCATCGAGGTCAGCCCCGAGTGGCGGCAGTCCCGCCTGGGCGGCAAGCTCATCCTGGCCGCCTTCTCCTTCCCCGCCATGGAGGACTACATCGTCATCACGACCGAATACTGCTGGCATTGGGATTTAAAGGGCACCAACCTGGACATGTGGGGGTACCGCAAAATGCTGACCAACCTGTTCGGCAAGGGCGGCATGGAAATGAAGGCCACCGACGACCCCGACATCAACGAGCATCCGGCCAACGTCCTCATGGCGCGCGTCGGCGCCAACGTCTCCGCCCGGGACGCCCTGGTTTTCGAAGAGATGCTGTTCGACGAAAAACGGTTCTACTAGCCGGAAAGCGAGATGGTGTAACCGGTGCCCGATTCAGCGGCCGGTCAACGCGACAATGGAAACAGGGAACTCGTCGCCCTCCTGCGCCGGGATGGCTTCCGCCTCGACTGGCAGGCGACGAAAGAGCAACTGGATGACAGGCAGATCGTTTGGCAGCAGAATTTACATGAAATGTTCCGGGATAATGCGGATAAATCACTGTTCCACCTGGGATTTTCCGATAGCACGATCCCCCTTTCTGATTCTGTTCATTTTCTCCGGGTTATTGCACTTACTTTTGCCAAATGTCTGGCCAAGAACCCCGATCTCGAAATTTCAAGAGAAAAAACGATTATTAAACTGGAATTACCGGACGTAGAACATATTTTACACAGCGCTCCCTTTATGAACGGTTTGGAGTACCTGGATGCGGAATGGGTCGGGGAGATCTGGAGAAGGCTGAGTCACGTCTTTTCTGAAGCAATATCGGCTTATTCCGGCGATATCGCCGGCTTTTTCGCGTCCCTGGGCTCGGTCATCCACCCGGTCGGCCGGGTCTTCTTCCATTTAGTGGAGAGTAATAAGGATGAGTATCCTTTCGCCTTTCTGACGACCTATTCTTCCGCCGTATCAAGCGAGGGCAGGCCGAAGCACCTGCCCCTGAAGAATGCGCTGATTGAATACAAAAATGACAACAATAAGCTCCTGCACCTCCTGTCAACAGTAAACAAGGCCTCCCAGAAAAGTGCCTTTATTGCCGGGATCGTCGATTCCGGAGAGATTTTTCACCCACTCGGCCTGACATCGAACGAAGCCTATACGTTCCTGGTAGAAATTCCCTTGTACGAAGAAGCCGGAATCCTCTGCCGCATGCCGAACTGGTGGAAGAATAAGTCAAATTCCCCCGGGATATCGGTAACTATCGGCGATAAAGCCCCTTCCCGTTTGGGCTTCGACGCCCTGGTCGACTTTAACGTCCAGTTATCCCTCGGCGGGGAAACCATCACACCGGACGAATTGAGACGACTGCTTTCCGAATCGGAAGGCCTAGCCCTGATCAAAGGCAAATGGGTTGAGGTAAACCACGAAAAGCTCAAGGAAACCCTCCGGGCTTACGAACAGGCCCGGGCCCTCGCCGAAGAAAGCGATATGGGTATTATGGAAGCCATGCGCTTTCAATTAAACGCCTCGAAAATTATAAATGTCCATCAGGAATCCTGTGATCTCGAAGTAACCAACGGCCAGTGGCTGGGTACGGTGATCTCCCGGCTGACCCACCCGGCCGGAATACCGGATATCTCCGGCGGCGAGGATTTCCATGCCACCCTGAGGGGGTACCAGCGTAGCGGACTGGCCTGGCTGAATCTCATGAAGACCCTCGGGTTGGGGGCCTGCCTGGCCGACGACATGGGTCTGGGGAAAACCGTGCAGGTGATCGCCCTGCTCAACCATATCCGCAACCAAGGGCGGGAAAAGACGCTGCTGGTCGTTCCCGCCTCCCTCATCGCCAACTGGCTGAATGAAATCGTCCGCTTCGCGCCTTCGCTCAGCTATTGCGTCCTGCATCCTTCCGAGAACAAGAGCATGCTCAATACCGGCGCAGACCTGCTGGATGAATTCGATCTCTTTATTACCACCTACGGTATGCTTACCAAGTATGACTGGCTGAAGGAAGTGACCTGGAATTCCCTTATCCTGGATGAGGCCCAGGCGATCAAGAACCCCGGGACCAAACAGACCAGGGCGGTAAAACAAATAAAGTCCCGCTACAAGATCGCCATGACCGGCACCCCCATTGAAAACCGTCTCTCCGAGTTGTGGTCCCTGTTCGATTTCCTGAACAAGGGACTCCTGGGCACCGCCGGCGAGTTCACCCGCTTCACCAAGCAGCTGAAGGAAAACCAGGAAGGTTATTCGCGCCTGAAGAAGGTGGTCGGGCCTTTCATCTTGAGAAGGTTGAAAACGGATACCAACGTAATCTCCGATCTCCCCGACAAGATTGAAATGAAAACCTTCTCCACGCTGACCAGGAAGCAGGCCGCCCTGTATGACGCCCAGGTGCGCCATCTGGAAACCCGTCTTGCCTCCGCCGGGGGGATTGAGAGAAAGGGATTGATCCTTTCCTCCATCATGAAGTTCAAACAGATATGCAATCATCCCGACCAATATCTCGGTCAATCTTGTTACGCCGAGAATGAAAGCGGGAAATATGCCAGGTTGCGCGAAATCTGTGAAACCATTTATGAAAAGAGGGAACGCGTTCTCGTATTTACCCAGTTTAAGGAAATCACCGGCCCCTTGCAAGAATTTCTCGAGTCCGTCTTCCAGCACCAGGGTCTCGTGTTACACGGAGAAACCGCCGTGCGCAAGAGGAAAGACATCGTCGACACCTTCCAGGGTGATGAATATGTTCCTTTCCTCGTGCTCTCGCTGAAAGCCGGCGGAGTCGGTCTCAACCTGACCGCCGCCAACCATGTCGTCCATTTCGACCGCTGGTGGAACCCCGCGGTGGAGAACCAGGCTACGGACCGGGCCTTCCGGATCGGTCAGCGCAAGAGTGTCATAGTCCACAAGTTCATCACCAGGGGCACGATAGAAGAGAAAATAGATTTAATGATCGAGGAAAAGAGTCAATTGACCAGGGAGATCATTCCGGACATCCAGGAGAACTGGCTTACCGAGATGAACAACGAACAGTTGATGGATCTTTTCCGACTTTCCGTATAGGAAGGTGAGGTTTTTCCCATGTCTTACTATGGCTTCGAATATGTCTCCGTTGCCGAAAAGAAGGCCCGGGCCCAAAAGGCGCTCGAAAAGCTCAGAAAGAAAAATCCCGACCTGGCACCCGTCTGTATAGAGGGGCGCAAACTGGCCAGGACGTGGTGGGGCACAGCCTGGAACGACAATCTTGAAAGTTATTCTGATTATGCCAACCGCATCGGCAGGGGACGTACCTACGTCCGGCACGGCGCCGTGCTGGACCTGAAAATAGCCGCGGGTAAAATCACCGCCCTGGTGCAGGGAAGTTCGTCCAGGCCGTACGAGGTCCGCATCGACATAGAGCCCATCGGCAAGGGGACCTGGCAATCCATCACCAGGTCCTGCGAGGGCAAAATAGAGTCGTTGCACGAACTTGTAGAGGGTAGGTTTCCCAAGGCCCTGGCCGAATTGTTCACCGCCCGGGGCCAGGGACTGTTCCCCGCCCCCAGGGAGATATCCCTCCATTGCAGTTGCCCCGACTGGGCGGTGATGTGCAAGCATGTGGCCGCCGTCCTTTACGGCGTGGGAGCCAGGCTGGACGAGAACCCGGCGTTGTTTTTCGTCCTGCGCGACGTCGGTATCGACGACCTGGTAACCAGGGTGGTTGGCGAAAAGTCCGGGGACCTGCTCGAGCGAGCGGCCAGAAGGAGCGCCCGGGTGATCGACGACGATATTGCGGCCATGTTCGGCATTGATATTGAGGAAAGTTTCGAACCGGCCCGGCCGGGGGCGGCGGGAAAAGGACCGAAGGCGGGAAGCCCGGCGGCGAAGAAAGGTAAAAAGAAATAACGGGGCGGTGGAATGAAGTCCCTCACCGCCCCCCGGGCGAAAACCGGTCTGGCGGCCGTGACGGTGACGCCCCCGGGCGCAAAACCTCTTTCGACTGGTTAATGATGAACAAAACCGCCCCCGGTGCATCGCCTTCAACCAACATTCGTCACCGGGGGCTGGTACCCTTCCTTTGCAGGGCAAAGGTGCAGGCAGCTATACCAACGGTATTGCAGTTAGATGAGCGGGTCCATGGTCAGGGCCGGGTGGCCTTTTTCCGCAAGGAACGGCAGGATCTCCTCGGCCGATGTACCCACCGTCTCGTCGGCGATCCTGTCGACGAAGTCCCTGGCCAGGCCCCAGTGGGCGCAGGCCTCTTCCAACTGCGGGCGCAGTTGCTCTTTTAGGGCCTTGGGCATCCAGACCACCCGCGGCAGGCCGCCGTCGGCCGGAACGAACTTGGGCGAGCTGATGTAGGCCTTGCCGATGCCCATGAAGCCGGGCATCTGGGCCCCGCCGCCGATGGTGCCGGCCAGGGTGGAGAAGGTCATGCCGCTGGGCGTCATGCCGGAGTGCTCGCGGTTGACGATCATGAAGCCGTTGGCCTCGGGCAGCATGGAGAGGATGGCCTCGAAGCAGCCGCAGGAGGTCATCGGGTAGTCCATGATGGTGTAGAAGCTCACGGCCTCGATGCTGCGCTGG
>JAJYZD010000077.1 GCA_021800315.1 Bacillota bacterium
GGCTCGTCTGGAAGATCAGACCAACCCACACCGTGGTCCGGGACGCCCCAAAAAGCCTGTCACCGAAAATGAACTACAACGGTTGGAGACGGCTGCGGATACAGCAGCCTCCCTGGCTGGCAACGCAGCCTACCTGACGAATGAGATGCGCCCTTTTACGAAAAGAAAAAGGGCCTGGCGCGAACCAGGCCTGGATCAGGGAAATCGGTGTCGCCCCCGGCCAGGCTCCTCCTGTCATAGCGACCGTCCCACCGCCCCGGCCACCGGCGCAAGCCCGGTCAGTAAGACGGCGAACTGCTCGGGCGTAACGGACTGCTGACCGTCCGACAGAGCCTTGGCCGGTTCGGCGTGCACCTCGATCATCAGGCCGTCCGCCCCGGCCGCCACCGCCGCCCGGGCCAGCGGGGCCACCAGTTCCCGCCGGCCGGAACCGTGACTGGGATCGGCGATGACCGGCAGATGGGAAAGACCTTTCACCGCGGCAACGGCGGCGATATCCATCGTGTTCCGGGTGTGGGACTCAAAGGTGCGGATGCCCCGTTCGCAGAGCACGACCCGGCGGTTTCCTTCCGCCAGGATGTACTCGGCGGCCAGGAGCCACTCCTCGATGGTGGCCGAAAGGCCCCTCTTGAGGAGCACCGGATGACCGGTCCGTCCCACTTCTTTCAGCAGCCCGAAATTCTGCATGTTCCGGCTGCCCACCTGGATCATGGCCGCGTAGCGCATCACCAGGTCCAGGTCCCGGACGTCCATGACCTCGGTCACCACCGGCAGCCCGGCCGCCTCGCCCGCCCGGGCCAGCATCACCAGCCCGTCCCGTCCCAGACCCTGAAAGGAATAGGGGGAAGTGCGGGGCTTGAAAGCCCCGCCCCTTAAAACGCCCACACCCATCTCTTTGAGGCGCAGGGCCAGGGAGACCATCTCCGCCCCGCCCTCCACCGCGCAGGGCCCCGCCATCAGGACGAGCCGGTGGGCGCCGATTGTACACGGGCCCACCTGAACCAGAGATCTGCCCTGATCCTCCGCCAACCGGCCTAAAACCACGGACTGCATGATTACACCCCCCGGCGCAGGGCCTGTTTCAGGACGGCCGTGTGCGCCGCCACCGCCTCTTCCAGCGCTTGCGGCTCCGGGTATTCTTCCACCAGCCGTACGAAGGCGCTGCCCACCACCACCGCGTCGGCGTGCCGGGCGGCGGTCACGGCGTCAGCCGGCGTCGCGATGCCGAACCCGAAAGCCACGGGCAGGGACGAGTGTTCCCGGACGGCGCGGCTCATCTCCGCCAGGCTGTCCGTGGCCCGGGCGGAGCCGGTGACCCCGGTGACGGTGACACAGTACACAAAGCCCCGGGCCCCGTCCAAAACCACCGGCAGCCGGCCGGGGATGCTGGTCGGGGCCACCAGGGGGATCAGCAAAAGACCTGCCACCAGGCAGCAATCCAATAACGGCCCGGCCTCCTCGCGGGGCAGGTCCGGAATGATCAGTCCGTCCACGCCGGCGGCAGCCGCGTCACGGGCGAACTCCGCCAGCCCGTACTGCAAGACGGGGTTGTAATAAGTCATGAAGAGCAGGGGACAGGCCAGGCCGTCGGACCGTAAGCGCGCGGCCAGAGCCATGACGGCTTTGACGCCGGTACCCTTGGCCAGGGACCGCTGGGAAGCCCGCTGGATCACCGGTCCGTCGGCCACCGGGTCGGAGAAGGGTAGACCCAGTTCGACGAGGTCGGCCCCGGCCCGTTCCATGGCCCGGACCAAACGCCCGGTGGCGGCCAGGTCGGGATCTCCGGCCGTCAGGTAGGTGATCAGGGCTTTCTGCCCGGCCAGTTCCCGGAATCGCTGTTCGATGCGGTTCATATTTCCACCCCCATTCTTTCCGCCACCACTTGCACGTCCTTGTCCCCCCGCCCGGACAGGTTGACCACCACGATCGATCCGGACGGCAGCTTGGGCGCCAGCCGGATGGCATGGGCCACGGCGTGGGAACTCTCCAGGGCCGGAATTATCCCCTCGGTCCGGCACAGCAGGGCGAAAGCCGCCAGGGCTTCCTCGTCGGTGACCGACACGTAATCCACCCGGCCCGCGTCTTTCAGGTAGCTGTGTTCCGGCCCCACCCCGGGGTAGTCCAGTCCGGCGGATATCGAGTGGACCGGGCTCACCTGCCCGTCGCGGTCCTGCAGGATGTAACTGTAGGAACCGTGCAGCACGCCCGGCCGACCGGCCCCCAGGGTGGCGGCGTGGAGACCGCCGGCCAGTCCCAGGCCACCCGCCTCCACCCCGGTCAGGTTAACCTCCCGGTCAGCGAGGAAGGGGTGGAAAATGCCCATGGAATTGCTGCCTCCGCCCACGCAGGCTATGACGTGGCCGGGCAGGCGCCCCTCCTGTTCCAGGATCTGGCGCCGGGCCTCCCGGCCGATGACCGACTGGAAATCCCGGACCATCATGGGATAAGGGTGGGGTCCGGCCACCGACCCGATCAGGTAATAGGTGGTGCGCACATTGGTCACCCAGTCGCGCATGGCTTCGTTCATCGCGTCCTTGAGCGTCCTGCTGCCGGAGGCCACGGATACCACCTCGCTGCCCAGAAGACGCATCCGGAAGACGTTGAGGCTTTGGCGCGCCACATCCTCCTCGCCCATGTAGACCGCGCACGAAAGGCCGAACCGGGCCGCCACGGTAGCCGTGGCCACGCCGTGCTGTCCGGCTCCGGTTTCCGCCACCACCCTGGTCTTCCCCATCCTCGTCGCCAGCAGGATCTGGCCCAGCGTGTTGTTGATCTTGTGCGAACCGGTGTGGTTCAGGTCCTCCCGCTTCAGGTAGATCTTCACCCCGCCCCCCAGGTGGCGGGAAAGGCCCCCGGCATAATACAGGGGGGAGGGGCGGCCCGCGTATTGGTTCAGGTAATGCTCCCATTCGGACCGAAAGCGGGCGTCGCGGCGGTTAACCCCGTAGGCCGCCGTCAGCTCCGCGAGAGCCGCCATCAGCGTCTCCGGAACAAAGGAACCGCCGTAGGCACCGTAATAACCCCTGGCATCAGGCCACGACATCATACCGGCCCGCCCTTGGGCGAACCTCCGCCCAAGGAGCGGACGCTCCACCTCCCAAATATTATTCGGGTTACCGTCTGCCTGCCAATGCAGATCGCCCGTCTATCCATCATTTAACCACCTACTAAAGGTGGGTTGGCGGGATACCCGCCAAAGGCTGGTCCGGGTGGGTCACTGAAAGTCGGCTGAAGGGGGGGTACCCACCCGGAGGGCGGGTCGCCGCAGGGCGGGTGCGGGTCTTTTCCAACGGGGAACTCAGGAAACAGCCCCCCTGGCGTTAGCGACAAAAGCCCCCATCCTGGCGGGGTCCTTGCGTCCGTCCGTCTCTACGCCCGTGGCCACGTCCACCGCCCAGGGGCGGAGCGCACGCACGGCTCCGGCCACGTTTCCGGGCGTCAACCCGCCGGCCAGGATGACCGGCTGGGGCAACTCGACACCGCGGGCCAGGCTCCAGTCGAACGAACAGCCGCTCCCTCCCGCCACGCCGGGCTGCCAGGTTTCCAGGAGAATGGCGCAACCGCGGTAGGCCAGGGCCTGGTCCCGAAAGCCCCGGTCCCGGACGAAAACGGCCTTGATCACCGGGAACCGGTCGAAACTCCGGCAGTAGGCCGGATCCTCCGCGCCGGAAAACTGCAGCGCCGTAAGTCCAACGGTTCGGGCCACGGTCAGGACTTCCTCCCGCGGCCGGTCCACGAACACGCCCACCACCGTCACCAGCGGGCCCACCGCCGCCGCCACGGCCCGGGCCTGGTCCACCGTCACCCGGCGACGGCCGGCGGCGAACACCAGGCCTACGGCGTCCGCCCCGCAGGCCGTTGCCAGACGCGCCTCCTCCGGGGTGCGCACCCCGCATATCTTAACCCTGACCATACCGGCATTCTCCCAGTAGTTCCGCCAACACCCGCCCCGGCTCACGCCCGGCCATCAGGGCCGTCCCCACCAGCGCCGCGTGCACGCCGTGCGCCGCCAGGCGCCTGATCTGGACGGGGGACCCAATGGCGCTCGCGCTGACCAGGGTTACCCGGTCCAGGTCGATTCGGGGCAACAGGCGGAACGTGGTCTCAAAATCAACCTCCATGGTGAAGAGGTCGCGGTTGTTAATCGCCAGAAGATCCGCCCCGGCGCCCAGGGCCCGGTCCAACTCCCCGGGCGTGTGGACCTCCACCAGGCACTCCAGGCCCAGGGCGGCGGCCTCCGCCAGGAGTTCGGCCAACAACCCGCCCGGACACGCCGCCACGATGAGGAGCACCGCGTCCGCGCCCCAGAGACGGCTCAGGTAAAGTTGATACGGATCGATGACAAAATCTTTGTGCAATATGGGAACCGTGGTGTGCTTCCGGGCCTGGACCAGGTTTTCGGGCGAACCCTGGAAGAACGCGGTGTCGGTGAGAACGGATACGGCGGCCGCGCCGGCTTCTGCGTACACCCGGGCGATCCCGCCCGGATCGATGTCGGCCTTCAGGCGCCCGCGGCCGGGGGAAGCGGGCTTGATCTCGGCGATCACGGACAGCCGGTCGGGCTGCCGGAGCGCGCCCGCAAACTGGCGGCGGGGCTCTTCCGCCGCGCCGGCAAGGGCGGCCGGCGGCCGCCGCGCCTTTTGCGCCGCGACCTCCTCTTTTTTATGGGCCAGGATCTTTTCCAGCATCAGACCGCCTCCCGTGCCAACTGGCTGAAGCGGGCCAACTCTTCCAGATTGGCGGCGGCGGCTTGGCTGTCGATGGCGGCGGCGGCCATGGCCAGGCCGTCGGCAAGAGCGGGGCAGGCTCCGGCCGCCATAAATCCCAGGGCGGCGTTGAGCAGCACGGTATCCCGGCGCGGGCCCCTTTCACCCGCCAGGATGCGGCGAACGATGGCGGCGTTTTCCTGCGGCGATCCGCCGGCCAGGTCGGCCAGGTCGCACGGGGGCAGACCCAGTTCCAGCGGGTCCAGGCGGAAAGTGCGAACCCGGCCGTCCCTCACCTCGGCCACCAGCGCCGGGCCGGCCGTGGAAACCTCGTCCATGCCGCCGTGGCCGTGGACCACGAAGCAGCAGTGGGAGCCGGTGGCGGCCAGGACCCCGGCCACCAGCGGCACCAGCCTTTCGCTGTACACTCCCACCACCTGGCGGGAGGCGCCGGCCGGATTGGTCAACGGTCCCAGGATGTTGAACACGGTGCGGATACCGATCTCCCGCCGGGGGCCGGCGACGAACCGGGTGGAGGCGTGGAAGGCCGGCGCGAAGAGAAAGCCGAAGTTGAACTTCTCCATACTGTCGGCCACCATATCCGCCCCCAGGTCCATCCTGACCCCCAGCGCCTCCAGTACATCGGCGGACCCGCTCCGGGAGGAAACCGACCGGTTGCCGTGCTTGGCCACGGTTACCCCGGCCCCGGCCAGCACCAGACCGGCCGTCGTGGAAATGTTGAAAGTGGCGAGGCCGTCGCCGCCCGTGCCGCAGGTGTCGACCACCACCTTCCGGACCGGCCGCATCGGGGCTGCTTTCTGCCGCATGATGCGCACAAACCCGGTTATTTCCTCGACCGTCTCCCCCTTCAGGCGCAACGCTGTCAGGAGGGCGCCGATCTGGGCCCCGGTGGCCTGGCCGGACATGATCTCCTCCATCACCTGCATGGCCTGTTCCGTACTCAGCGACGTCCCCTCCACCACCTGCTGAATGGCTTCCGTAGTGAAATTCACTCGACTCAGCTCCTCTCGCCATATCCGCTTGTCTTGGCTCAGATGGGCCGCACGGCCCGGTCGACCTCCAGGAAATTCCGCAGGATGCCGCGTCCGTGTTCGGTCAGGATGGATTCCGGGTGGAACTGAACCCCGTCCACGGCGTAAACCTTGTGCCGCAGGCCCATTATCTCCCCCTGGTCCGTCCAGGCGCTCACCGAAAGACAATCCGGCACGCTTTCCCCGGCCACGATCAGGGAGTGATAGCGGGTGGCCGTAAAGGGCGCGGGGATTCCGGCGAAGACCCCCCGGCCGTCGTGCATTATCCGGGAAGTCTTGCCGTGCATGAGGTTTTTCGCCCGCACCACGGCGCCGCCGAAGGCCTGCCCGATGGCCTGGTGCCCCAGGCAGACGCCCAGGATGGGTATCCGGCCGGCGAACGCGCCGATGACGGCCAGGGAGACACCGGCCTGGTCCGGGGCGGAAGGCCCCGGCGAAATGACGATGTGGGACGGCGCCAGGTGCTCCACCTCGCCGGTGGTCAGGGCGTCGTTGCGGTAGACGGCGACGTCCGCCCCCAGTTCGCCCAGGTATTGCACCAGGTTGTAGGTGAAGGAATCGTAATTGTCGATCATCAGAACCACGCGGGCTCAACTCCTTCCACAAGGGTGTTCAAAAGCGCCCTGGCCTTGGCCTCCACCTCGCGGTACTCGGCCTGCGGGTCGGAGTCGGCCACGATGCCGCTCCCCGCCTGGACGTGGGCCATTCCGTCCTTGATGACGATGGTTCTGATCGCGATGGCCGTATCCATGTTGCCGTTGAACCCGAAATAGCCGACCGCGCCGGCGTAAATCCCGCGCCTGGTCTTTTCGAGTTCTTCAATGATGGACATGGCCTTGACCTTCGGGGCGCCGGACACGGTCCCGGCCGGCAGGATGGCGGCCAGGGCGTCGAAGGCGTCCCTGTCCGCGCGGAGACGGCCGCTCACCGCGGAAACCAAGTGCATTACGTGGGAGTAGTTTTCCACCGTCATGAACTGATCGACATTAACACTGCCCGTACCGGCCACCTTGCCGACGTCGTTGCGCCCCAGGTCCAGGAGCATCAGGTGCTCGGCCCGCTCCTTCCCATCCGCCAGAAGTTCCGCGGCAAGACGGCGGTCTTCCCCGGCGTCGGCGCCCCGGGGGCGGGTGCCGGCGATCGGCCGGGTGGTCACGGTGTCCCCTTCCACGCGGACCAGCATTTCCGGCGAAGAGCCGACCACCGTGACGGCGCCGAAATCCAGATAGTAGAGGTAAGGGGAAGGGTTGAGCGAGCGCAGGCGCCGGTAAACCGAGAACGGATCGCCCAAGACCCTGGCCGAGAACCGGACGCTCGGCACCACCTGGAGGATGTCGCCGGCCCGGATGTATTCCTTGGCCCGTTCCACCCGGTCCATGTACTCGGCCCTGGTGAGGCTGGCGGTCAGGCAAAGCGGCTCCCCCGAAGGCGCCTCGCCGGGAACGGCCAGGGGCCGGGCCAGCCGGGCCCTGCATTCTGCCAGCCGGCCGGCCAGCCGGTCGTAGGCATCGGCCGGGTTGTCACCCACGGGGGCCAGCGCCGCGAGGGTGAGACGGTGGAAGAGATGGTCGTATATCAACAGGAGGCCGGGAAACATGAAATGGAGGTCCGGAATGGTCAGGTCGTCGGTCGTATCCTCCGGCAGACGCTCCAGGAAACGGACCAGGTCGTAGGACAGGTAGCCGACCGCTCCACCGGTGAAGCGCTCCGTCTCCCGGGGCGCCTTGAATCGTTCCAGAACCGTCTTCAGTGCCGCCAGGGGGTTCCCGGCCAGGTCCGGCCTTATGTGCCCCCCCAGGGTGGAAACCCCGTCCTTGCTTTCGAGCACGGCGAAGGGCTCGCCGCCGATAAAGGAATAGCGGGAAACGCTCCGGCCTCCCTCGACACTTTCCAGCAGGAAGGAAGGACCGGTGAACCCCATTTTCTTGTACAGGGAGATGGGCGTGTCCAAATCAGCGGAGATGTCCTGGTAGACGGGTACCAGGTTGAACTCCTCCGCCAGTTGCAAATAAGTGCGTTTGTCCGGATAGGCCAGCCTTGCCACCCCTTTCAAAACAAAAAACCGGCGCTCAAATGAGCGCCGGGCGATTACCGGCAACCCGCTCATCTCAGCTCTGCTAAACTCCACTCGGCTCGAAAACCACTGTTGAACCTCGACCTACCTTATCACGGACGCGCCGCGGCGTCAAGTCCTTTTTTTCGAATCGCCGCGAGGCCGCTTTTTTCATTGACAAGCGCCCCGGCAACGAATATATTATATTATAGTTCTCAAGGCCTTCGCCGCATTCGCAAGGCCTATTTTCTTGAGAAGCCGGCCGCTGGGGGGTATGGGTCATGCACCAGGCCATTGAGTTTTACCTGAGCCAGGTCCTCGGCAAGCCGGTCTGCGACCCCGCCGGCAAAAGACTGGGCCGGGTGCGGGACGTCGCCATCGAACTGGGCGAACAGTATCCCCGCGTCAGCGGCGTGCGGACGGGCGGCTCGGACGAACTCCTCCCGGTAGACAACCCCGGGTACTTCGACCGCCGCGGCGTCGGCCTCGCCAACCGTGAAAACGAACCCAGGCCCCTTAAGGAAAACGAGACCTGGTCCAGAAAGATTCTCCTTGACAAACAGATAGTCGACACCCAGGGCTACAAGGTGGTCAGGGTCAACGACGTCAAGTTCGCCCGCCTGAACGGGGACGTCCGGCTGGTGGCGGTGGACATCGGCCTCAAGGGATTCCTCCGCCGTTTCGGGCTGGACCGTCTGGTCCGCCTGACCGACAACGTACTGACCTGGAACTACCTGGAACCCCTTAACCTGGATAGCCCGCACATCCGGCTGACCATATCTCAAGAAAAACTTCACAATCTCCACCCGGCCGACCTGGCCGAGATCGTCAGCGACCTGGACCAGCACGAGCGCTCTTCGCTGATCAAAAACCTCGACGACGAGACGGTGGCGGAAATGCTGCCCGACGTCGACCGGGACACCCAGGTCAACATCCTGGAGAACCTGGACATCGAAAGGGCGGCCGACATTCTGGAGGAAATGGCACCCGACGAGGCGGCCGACATCCTTGGTGAAATGCCGCGCGAGCGGTCGACCGAACTGCTGTCCCGCATGGAACCCGGGGAGGCCGAGGACGTACGGGAATTGATGGCTTACGAGCAAGGCACCGCAGGTGCCCTGATGACCACCGAGTTCATCAGCTTCCCCAAGGAACTGACGGCCGAAGAAACGATCACCCGCCTGCGCGAACTGGCACCGGACGCCGAGATCATCTACTACCTCTACGTGGTCAACGAGAGCCGGCAACTGGTCGGGGTGCTTTCCCTGCGCGACCTGATCATAGCCGAGCCGTCCACTCCGATCGAACAAATCATGCGCACCCGCGTGGTCACGGTCAACGTCGGCGACGATTACCAGGCGGTGCAAAACCTTATCGCCAAGTACGACCTCCTGGCGGTTCCGGTGGTCAACGACGAAAAGCGACTGGTAGGCGTCATCGCCGTGGACGACGTCATCAACACGCTCATTCCGGATCGGAGAAACCTGGAGAGCTTCTCCTACTTCCTGGTCAAGCGGGCCATCGGCCGTCTGGGCCGGCGGTAACGGCCCCTACCCGCCCTTTCCCCGTTTTGTCCGCGGCACGCCGGCGACATATTAATTTGTACAAAATGTTGCAAGTCGTTCTCTAGTCAGGTATAATATTTCTGGCAAATGGCAAGGTCCAGCTACTTATTTTTTTGAATCCAGTCGGCCAAGCCACCGCGCGGGCCATCCCAGGGAGGTGAGAGATGCGGCGGGGAATTTAGGGAGAGGTTAGATTTGATAAAATTCTTGGAGGTGGACTTGTTTTGGGCTCTATTACCGTTTACGCCCTGATCGCTGCCGTGATCGGCATCCTGTTCGCTATCTCCCTTGCTTCCTGGGTGCTCAAGCAGCCGGCCGGCTCGGAGCGCATGCAGGAAATCTCGGGGGCGATCCGGGAAGGCGCCATGGCCTACCTGAACCGCCAGTACCGCACCATTTTCCTGGTCGGCCTCGTTATAGTCATCCTGATCTTTGCGGCCCTCGGCTACAAGACAGCCATCGGCTTCGTCGTGGGCTCGGTCTTCTCCGCGCTGTGCGGCTACGTGGGCATGAACATCTCCGTCCGCAGCAACACCCGCGTCAGCGAGGCGGCCAAGAAGGGCATCGGCCACGCGCTGAAGGTGGCGGCGAGAGGCGGCGCCGTGACCGGCCTCATGTGCGTCAGCCTCGGACTCCTGGGCCTGGCCGGCATGTACGCCTGGCTGGGTAATCCCACCTACCTCATCGGTCTCGGCTTCGGTTGCTCCCTGATCAGCGTGTTCGCCCGCCTCGGCGGCGGCATCTTCACCAAGAGCGCCGACGTCGGCGCCGACCTCGTGGGCAAGGTGGAAGCCGGTATCCCCGAGGACGATCCCCGCAACCCGGCCGTCATCGCCGACAACGTGGGCGACAACGTGGGCGACTGCGCCGGCATGGCCGCCGACCTGTTCGAGACCTACGCCATCACGGGTATCGGCGCCATGCTGCTGGGCTTCCTGCTGTTCCACGGCCAGGCCAACTACGTCCTCTACCCGCTGGGTCTGGGCGCCATCGCCATCATCGCCAGCCTGATCGCCGTTCCCTTCATTACCATGCGGGAGGGCGGCAGCATTATGGGCGCCCTCTACAAGGGACTCTGGATAGCCGCCATCCTGGCCGCCATCGGCTTCGCCCTTCTGACCAACGCCATGTTCGGCAACCTCATTCTATTCGGATCGGCCATTGTCGGCATCCTGGTGACCATGATCCTCGTTTACGTCACCGACTACTACACTTCCAAGGAGTTCCGTCCCGTTAAGTCCATCGCCGAGGCTTCCCAGTCCGGCCACGCCACCAACATCATCACCGGTCTTTCGGTAGCCATGGAAGCCACCGTCGTCCCGGCCCTGGTCATCGTTGCCGGCATCCTGGTGTCCTACAGCCTCGGCAACGCCTTCCATGCCGGCGACGGCCTCTACGGCGTAGCCATCGCCTCGATGGCCATGCTCTCCATGACCGGCATCGTGGTGACCATCGACGCCTTCGGCCCCATCACCGACAACGCCGGCGGCATCGCCGAGATGGCCGAACTGCCGCCCGAAGTACGCAACATCACCGACCCCCTGGACGCGGTCGGCAACACGACCAAGGCGGTTACCAAGGGCTACGCCATCGGTTCCGCGGGTCTGGCCGCCATCGTGCTCTTCTCCTCCTTCACCCAGGAAGTGGCCCGGGTCCGCGGCCTGCACAACCTGTCCACCAACATCAGGTTCGACCTCAGCAATCCCTGGGTCCTGGGCGGCCTGCTCATCGGCGCGGCCCTGCCCTTCCTCTTCTCCTCCATCGCCATGGGCGCGGTGGGCCGGGCGGCCTTCGCCGTGGTTAACGAAGTGCGCCGCCAGTTCCGGGAAATCCCCGGCATCATGGAAGGCACCGCCCGTCCCGAGTACGGCACCTGCGTCGACATCGTGACCAGGCGGGCCCTCAAGGAAATGATGGTTCCCAGCCTGATCCCCGTGCTCGCCCCGATCGTCGTGGGCTGGGCGCTGGGCTTCTACGCCCTGGGCGGCATGCTCCTGGGCATCATCATCACCGGTCTCTTCCTGGCCGTCATGCTCACCGCCGGCGGCGGCGCGTGGGACAACGCCAAGAAGTACATTGAAGAGGGCGCCTTCGGAGGCAAAGGCTCCGACGCCCACAAGGCCGCCGTCACCGGCGACACCGTCGGCGATCCTTCCAAGGACACCGCCGGGCCGGCCATCAACCCCATGATCAAGGTGGCCAACATCGTGGCCCTGCTGATCGTCGGCTACGTGGCCCTGATCGTCCGCTAGACTCCTGCGTTCCAAGAGGGACCTGCTCCAAACGGGCAGGTCCTTCTTGCCGTTCCCCGGTGCATACGCCCCGGGGCGCGCTAATAATTAATTGACTGGTTACGCCAAACGTGCTAGTATTCTGTCATGAAACGCGGGGAAAGGGGGAAGCGGCCGGAGTTCCGGCCGGGTGTAATGCGCGCCTGGGAATCTTTCGCCGCCGGATGGCGGGTTTTTTGGACCAACCGGGCGGTGGCCGGCATTGCCGCTATCAACTTCGCCGTCAGTTTTGTCATTCTGTTCCTTTTCGGCCTGCTCACGGCCACCGCATTGATCCCGTCCTTTGCCCCCCTGCCGGAACCGGGCTTCCCGCCGGTTTTCCGGACGATCAACTATACCATTCCCCCGCCCGATTTCCCCTTCCCGGGTCTCAATCCCTCCCACCTGCCGCCGAACTTCGCCGGGTCGTTGGCCGGGGCGGCATCAGCCCTTATTTTCGCCGCCGTCATTCTCTTCGTCATTTCGATAGCCGTGGCGGTCTTTATCGCCGCCGCCACCCCCGGCAGCCTTCTGGCCGCCATCCGGGGCGAATTCGGCCCGTCGACCTATTTCACCCAGGGCCGAAGCTATTTCTGGCGGTCCTTCGGCCTGGGGTGCTTTGAGTTGGGAGTGGCGGCGCTGCTGTTCTTTTTGCTGGGGCTGACGGGTTTCACGGCCCATAGGGTCGCCGGGGCACCGGGGATTATGGTCACCGTCCTCTTGGAGTTCTTTGTCTCCGTCTACGCGGCCGGTGTTCTCCTCGTGACCAAGATAAGCTACCTTACCAGCAGGGATGCGGGGTTGCCGGCCTATTTCGCCCATTCGGCAGCTATCATTCTCAAGAGGTACCGGTCATGGTTAGGCCTCTTCCTACTTCTCACCGTCTTTTACCTGCTGGTCATGATCTTTTCCCTGATCCTCTTATTCATTCCCTTTATCGGTCCCTTCCTCATCTCCTTTGTCGTTTATGCTCTCTTGAATATCACGTATCTCGCGGTGACGTTCTTTGCCGGCCTGGCCGGCACACCAACCTAAAAGGGGGGACGGGCGGGACGGCCCGCCCCCGCAAATGGGTACCTGGGAGTCTTTCACCACGGCTTGGAGCGGTTTCCGGGATCACAGCGGTTCCCTCTCGGTCGCCGCGTGCTCTTTCGTCGTTCAGCTGATCGCGCAAGCGCTCCTCTCCCTGGCCGGTTACCCCGTCTTGCACCTGATGACGCGGTCGCCGTTCCGGGTTTCCGCCCCCCCGGTCCTTCCCTTCCACGTCGGCGGGATCGCGGGCAACATCACCATTATTATCGCCTGGCTGGTTATAGTGCTGCCCATCTCGGCGTTTGTCCTGGCCGCCACCCCCGGAAGCCTCCTCGCTGCGCTGGACGACAATTTCAGCGTCACGCGCTACCTGCACAGCGGAGCCGCCTATTTTTGGCGTGGTTTCGCGGTTATCTGGCTGCAGGTGGCCGTGTTCCTCGTGACTCTGGTCCTGTCCGCCCTCGTCATTTTTCTCTTTTGTAAGCTGGCCGCCATAATCGGGGTGATGATAGCCGTTTTATTGTTGATCCTGCCCTGGCTCCTGATCTTCGGCTTCACCATCGTCGCCATGGTGCAATACCTGACCAACAGGCCGCTGGGGCTAGGCCCGGCGGTTTACGCGGCCCTTGCCCTGACCAGGGAAAAAACCTGGTCCCATCTCGGGCTTCTGGTGGTTGTTTTCATCTTCGCCGCGCTGACTATGGGCGTTTTCACCCTCATTCTCTTTATCCCCATCCTGGGCTTCCTTTTGTACCTGCTCGCGGCCAGCGCCATAAACGTCATCGCCTACCTGGCCGTAATGGCCTTTGCCGGACTGATCCGGGCCTGACTGACGGAAATCCGGTGTCGAGGGAGCATTGAACACCGCAGCCCCGTTTCTGTTCCCGGATTTCCGGATCATCAGGGATCCGGCCCGGCGCAATTTCACCTCGACCTGGTCCGAGCGGCACGTCTCCTACGCCTGCGGTCTGGGCACCTTCGGCCTCACGGACGCCCTCATTACAAAGGGCGGCATGGCCCACCGCCTCGGTAGCGTGGTGGTAAACGCGAGACTGCCCGAGGCCGCCCGCCCTTACTCCGGTCACCTGGATTACTGCCTGTCCTCCCGGGGCTGCACGGCCTGCGTCCGGCGCTGTCCGGCCGGAGCCCTTTCCCGGGCGGTCCACGACAAGGATCTCTGCCACGAGATGGTCCAGGCCGGGAAAGACGCCGCCGCCAGAAGGGAGAGGCTGGGACTGGCCAAAACGGGCTACGGTCTCTGCCAGGTCGGTGTCCCCTGCGAGGACCGTATCCCCATATCGCTGAGTCCCTGAGAACTCCGGTTGACGCCCAAAAGCCAGCCGCGAACCGGCGGGCTTTTTCTTCTGGCCGCCCTAAATGGCCACCTTGTCTAGGGGTGCTGTGATTTTTACGGATTTCGGTTTTGCCGCAGGGCCACTTGGGTCCGATGCCCAGGGAAAAAATGGTGTTCCTTCGGGGAATATCGCCGTTTTTAGGGCATAGTAAGCGCTTTCAT
>JAJYZD010000326.1 GCA_021800315.1 Bacillota bacterium
CCGCTCGCTTTTAACGCCGTGCCACAGGGCATGGGACTAGAGAAGCATCCCAAGGTGCGATGACCTTCCCAACGTAGCGTGGTTCAATCGCCTAGTCCATCGGCTCCCACACTGAGGCGGGTCATAGTGCGGTAAGGTTGTGCCCGAAGGCAACTCATGCCGCTTTCCCGTCAAAAGACGTAAGCTTGTTGAGTGTCCTCCACAAGCCCACGGCTTTAGCCGTGGGATCTATGACTCTGGTTTTCTTAACTCCCGGATGAAGGGGCAATCGTCGTCCGGTTCGGTGATTTCCAGGAAAGCCTCGGTATATTCGCCTTTCTTAACCACACCGTCCAACACCTCGAAAAGTTCACCAAGCGTTCTAAGTGACTCCGGTGTAGCACCGTTTAACTGAAGACGCAGAGTACCGCCACGGGGCAGTTCGAGATCAACCAGGTCCATGGTATCGATCGTGCATTTGGCCCCCCGGTTGTAAATCGCGCCCAGGCGACGCAGGAGAGGCAGGACCTTTGCCGTACCCTCGGTGCCTCCGAGGTGAAACGTCCGGGATTGGGCGCTGACCCAGCCACGCTCGGAGGCCTGACCAGGCGTAACCAGGATATCCCCCTTTTGGGGAGTGTAGAGGACGGCGGAAGGCCCGAAAATAAGGTCGGGCTTCTCCGTTTGATCGGGGGAACCATGATAGACCATTACGCGGCCCTTGCGCACCATGGCGGCCACGGCCTCGTCGAGAGCGGGGGCGGGGACTTCCCCGTAATACCCGGCAACCTGCTCCGCGAGGGTATCCACCGTCGCCGATCCGCTTTGCCCCAGCACATACGTCACCGCATCGCGTACCTGCGCCGGATCGATATGGCGGGTCCCGGTCCAGCCCCGCTGTTTGGCACCCGGAATGGTTACCAGGGCGTAATCCTTACCGGACCAATTTACCGCCATGGGGATTTCATTATCCGTATAATAAATCTCTTCCGGTTTCCCACTGGCGCCGGTTCCCATCCGGTAAACACACCAGGCACCCTTGGTGACCCCCGCCCGGACAATTTGTTCCAGTACTCCGTCATTTTCCAGCACCGGCCAGGAGCGTACGCACAAGAAATTGCGCCGGACCGTACTCTGGGAAACGGTGTCCGCCTGGGCGAAGAACAGCTTGCCGAGGTCGGCCAGATCCGATTGGGTGGTATTCCGGCCGGTAAGAAGTTCCCGGTTGGCGATCAGAAGCTCCCGGATCGTCTCCAGGAACGATGCTCCGCCTTCGCCCCCCGCCGTCTTAACCTCGTGACGGACGATGTGACCGGACGTGGAAGGGTGGTAAAGGCCCGTATAGATGCTGCCGACCGCCGTTACCAGGGCCTGGCGGCGCTCGGCGAAACGCTTGCGAAAATCATCCTCTTCCAGACGGCGGACACTGACCCCGTAATTCTGTGGTTTTTCCACCAACTTACTCATCGCCTTAACCTGGCGGGCGATGCCTTCAATCCTTTGCCACGCTTCGCCGGCCCGCATCGTCATTAGTTCTTCCTGTCGCTCGTTATCCAAAGCGGTCACCGTTTCCGGCACCAGAACAAAGATGAGGTTTTGGTGCTCCCGTGCTTTGTTTACCCCCTTGGTGGTAACGAAAGCCTCGATGTCGATCTTCCCGGCGGTAAGGGAAACAACACCCAGTATAGGCCTGGCCTGCCCGTCAGGGAGATGCTCGGGCAGGGATACGTCGTGCTCCACATGGAAAAAGCCGTTGCCGCCGTTTATTATCTTGCGCGCCGTCGAATCGAGGAGGTCTTTTATCTCATTGCCCTCAAGCGTTTTACGGATTTTGGCCAGAACATTATTGATCGTCGGCTCCTCGCCGGCAAAGTACTTTCCCTCTTCGTGCCGGAGGTAGTAAGCGCTTTCATTGATTTCCGCCAGGGCGGTACGTACCTGCGGCGGAGTGAGACCAGGGAAGGCTACGGAAAGCAGTACCTCCGGTTCGGTAATTCCGAAAATCTTCGAGCCCAACCCCTGGGCCCGGCCAACCAGACTGTGCAGGAAAACCGTTTTCCAGGTGTATTCGTGAAACGGATAGCCCTCCGGATGAGGGTTTCTCCGGTCGGCCAGTTCCGCATTGCTGTGACCGCCTTCGAGGGTCCCGGTGCCGACACTCCCCACATCGGCGTTCAGGACAAGCAACAAATCGGAACTGCCTGTACGCCCGAGAATTTCACCGGCCACCCGCTCCGACCGTAAATCAAGATGGCAGGCATGGATCATCGGTATGGGCTTTTTACCCTGCCACAGGCTGCGCAGCGCCAGGGCGAGTACACGAAGCACACCGCGGGTACCCTGAAAGTTCTCCGCCTGGGCCAGTTTCCGGTTGAGAAAGTCCACCAGGGTAGGGTGGAAAGGATAATTACCCACCAGGCGTCCCTTGTAATCCTCGCTGGATGCCTCCTCGGGCAAGGAACCCGCGTTGCGGCGGTACATGTTCATGTATGCTTCAGCCGTCCGGCGGGCGGTTTCCCGGTCAACAAAGGAAAGAAGCCGCTTGGCCAGCACCGGAGAGATCTCACCGGCCTGCACCGGCACGATTTGCACCGCATCCCGGGCAACTACGCTCGAGACCCCCTTCAGCGCTCTTTCACCGATGTTCACCGCGTCATCGCCGGTTACATCCGCGCCTTTGACCTGACTGACGAGCCTGGCCAGGACTTCGGTCTGTCTGGCAAAAGCGTCGGCCGCGCTGGCCAGGGTGAGGACAACGCTAATGCCGGGACGGGTCCGGGCGTAGCCGTGCAAAGACAACAGGAACGCAGCCAACTGGCTGGCACCGTCCGGTTTGGCGGCTTCCAGCCGTGCAGCGTATTGGGCCAGTTCGTCCAACATGATCAGAGCCTTTCGCTCACCCAGGACTTTCTCAAAAAAAGGTTTCCCGGGGGCGG
>JAJYZD010000078.1 GCA_021800315.1 Bacillota bacterium
CGATATTTGCCGCCTGTGGGAAACCGACCACTTGCCTCCTACCGGACAGGTGCTACGCTAACTGTTAAAGTCCCGCTAGAATCGCTTTTGTGTTATATCCCGACGGAACAGTGACGCTGTAGCTTACGGGGTCGCGGTCGGTAAGCCCGTGCTGGAAAAGGGCTGTTTCGTGGGAATAAATCACCTTCGGCCTTCGCCTTTGGGCGACACACATTTTGTCGAGGAAGTCGTCGGGTGAGATATAGACGCCATGCGCGACGCGCTCCAACTCGCCGGATTTTGCAAGCAGGCGCAAGCGTTCGTTTGAAATGCCGACGACGTTGGCCTCAGCTGTAGTAATCGTGCCGCCGTTTTTCTGCAAAAGGGATTGGAGCCGATTTGGAACTCTCAATCCTACCAGCCCCCTCTTTTTTATTTTCACGCTCATGTTATAAAAAAGCAGGCCAGAAAACCTCGGTGGCTCGCCACGAGGATGAATGGCCCACTCTTTAAAATGTATTCTAACACGGAGACCTATTGACAATACTTCCATACCGTGGTATAATAAATGACAATATATGGATAATAATTGGGTATATTTACAGGCTGTGGAATAATGAATGATTACAAGTCCATGAGTCACTGCAAGTATCTGATCCAGTATCATATAATCTGGTGTCCAAAATTCAGATTTAATGTTTTGAAGAACGATATAGAAGTATCGTTAAAAGAAATATTGCTAGCTATTAGCCCAAAAGATGAGTTTAATATCATCCAAATGGAAGTAATGCCTGACCATATTCATCTGTTTATCTCAGCTAACCCTACGACGGCACCAGTTGACCTCGTAAGGACAATTAAAAGCATAAGTGCAATAGAAATATTCAGAAAGCACCCGCGAATTAAACGATTTTACGACAGGTGCGGCTCGCTTTGGAGTAAAGGGTATTTTGTATAAACCATAGGCAATGTCAGCGCGGAAACCGTGAAAAAGTATATCGAGGAGCAAAAATCCATCAAGAGGAGGTAGGCCAATGGCGAAACGCCGACAACGCAAGCCCAAGAGCGATGAAGAGAAATTACTGAATAATATGCGGAAGAAGTTTTCAGTTCACGTAGTTGAAATTGAACTCATGGTTCTTGCGCAACAAGGCTGGCTTATGCAACGAATCGGTGAGCATCTTCGAATAATCCGCAACACCGTCTTGGGTCAACTAAAAAAGAACTACGACCAGATGGTCCGGACTAAAGCTTACAAGAGAATAATAAGAAAATACAGCCAGGTATGTCAATTGATAGACAAGGCCGAGAAGGACAAAGATCAGGCTGCCCTGGAAATCCATGCCGCACAAAAGAAGGAACTCGATGATAAACTTCAAGAATTGCGCAATAGACACAATGTTACTTTCGAATACGCTCGCAAATATGGTGAGGAGTTAAGGAAGAAATTCTCGCTGCCGGATGCAGTGACAGTCCTCACTGTCTGCGAAATGGCGTGGCATTCCATAGAAGGCCTGCTGTTCAGGAATGCCAATAATGTATACTTCTACAACAGGGATAACATGATCACCTTTCAGGGTAAACAGGCAGAGCGCTGCATTATCTTAAAGCGAGACCCCATAAACGGCAGGTTTCACGTTAGTTTCAACGGTATGGATTTCCCGTTAATTGTTAAACAAGATGACCTTTATGTCCAGGAGACCCTGGCACATATTGCCAACTATTTGGATCACGGTTTAGAGATGGACAGGCAGAATATAGAACTTTTTAAGCTAGGCCTGCCTCTCATATCTACCTACCGGATATGTAACAACCGGATCGTACGCAGGGAGATACGGGGCAAGATCCGGTACTATCTCCAAATAGTGTTGGAGGGCAAACCGGTACCGCGCCGTAAAAAGGACGGAACCATTCGGCACGCCTACGGCCAAGGCCGCATTGGCGGCGACATAGGCACCCAGTCGCTGGCAATAGTAGGTCGCGATATCGTAACACTAAAAAACCTGGCGGAACGTTCCCCAGATACCTTTGCTTACGAGCGCAAGATTCATCGTTGGCAAAGGTACATGGATCGGTCACGGAGGGCGACCAACCCGGATAACTACAATCCCGACGGCACGTTCAGGAAAGGCGGAAAAGTCTGGGTCTACTCCAAACGATACAAAAAGGCCCGGGCCAAAGTAAGAGAGATGCATCGTAAAGCAGCAGATAGCCGGAAATACGCACATAATGAAGAAGTCAATCGGTTGCGGGCGATCGCCGATCAACTGGTCATTGAGACTATGGACATCCAGGCCCTGCAGAAAAGGGCAGGGGAAGCGACAGTAAACCCGAGGACCAGCAGATTCAACCGGCGCAAACGCTTTGGCAAAAGCATTGGCAAGCGGAGTCCCGGCTACTTTATCAAACAGGGCAAGTACCGTTTCGACTCCTCTGGAGGATGTGTCAAGGAAGTTAATACCTGGAAGTTTAAAGCCAGCCAGTACGACCACATACTCCACGACACGAATAAGAAACAGTTGTCGATGCGCTGGCATGAACTGCCAGACGGCACCAGGGTGCAGCGCGACCTGTATTCGGCGTTTCTGCTTTACTGTTCCGATGATGATTTACAGAAGCCGGATAAGGACAAGTGCGATTCCTCATTTGGTGAGTTCTTGAAGCTCCACGGTGCATGTATCGATGAAATAAAGGCTAGCGGGAAGGTAGTCATGAATAGTGGCATTAAGTTTGGCATCAAGAAGAAGCGCACAAAGATATCTTGAGATAACTAAGTCGCAGTCTTTTTAGGGGGTTTGACTTCGCCTCCTTCTCATTAAAGAGAGAAAGCGAGCGCATATTGCAAATGTGGCCAGATGGCCGCTTGTTCGCTAGGTGTTTCCCCTATGGTCAGTGTCTGGACCCAAAGCCTCCGGGTGTACGGTTGGAAGAAGCCATACGAAACACCTTTATAAAGAACCCACGCGGGCTTGCCCCGTGGAGAAGTCAGAACAGATGTAAGCATGAAAATCAAGAGTGGGAAGGCATGTGGCGCCAGTGCTACGTCTCCACTGCGGCGGTCGACGGCATCGTTAAGGGTTATGACGCCACCCACTTCGGTCCGAACGACCTCGTCACCCGGGAACAGATGATGGCCATGGTGGTACAGGCGGGTAAGCTAGCCCCGGTGTCCGGGAAGCTGACATTCAGGGACGCGGACCAGATCGACCAGTGGGCCGGGGACGACGCATTCACGGGGGTCACGGACGGGATTGTCCACGAATACCATGACGGCATCTTCCGGCCTTTGAACCACGCCACCCGGGCGCAAGCCGCGACGGCAATCGCGGAGATTCTGAAGTACTTGGTGGAAGAGAACGGATCGGGAGCGGCGGTGGAGCGAGGCTTCGCCGCCGTTTTTTCTATTCCCGTATGCATCTATTTACGCTGCCAAACCACTATAATATGCGCTGTCGCCATACCCAAGCAGCGCCTTTTCCCGCGACACGGTTTGATTCTATCCCCGCACCGCGATCCCCTGTCCCACCCCCACCTGTTCTACACGGCCCGGGAGACGCTACCCTCCCGGGAGGATGATCCTCCCTTGAGAAGCAGTCCGCTGCCCACAAGACCGATCAGGGAAAGAAGACCGCAAACCGCCAAAGCCGCGTGAAAGGCGTAGGGAGTGTATACGGCCTTGCCAGGCGAAAACCTGTCCAGGACCAGCCCGAACAAAACGGGCAGGGATACGGCACCCAGAAAACCACCCGTGTTAACCACTCCCGAGGCCAGGCCGTTGGTCTCCAGACCGAAAATCCGGCGCACCAGGGAAAAAGCCAGGATGGCCGCCCCGGCGCTGAGTCCCAGCGTGAACAGGGCCGGGTAAAGCAACAGGCCGCCGGGATGCGGATACAGAAAGTATAGAGCCAGCCAGCTCGATACGAACAGCACGTTCACCCCGAAGTACAACGCTTCCTCGCTGGGCCAATACCTTTTGGCCACGGCCGCCGCGGGACCCCCGAGCAGGCTGCCGGCCAGCGCGACGGTAATCAGCATGCTGGCCGTGGTCCGGGGTACCTGGTAGGTGATCATGAGGTAGGGGATGGCCCAGGCGGCCAAAAAGCCGGTGTATATGCCGACGACGGAGAAGTGGGCCAGAAAAACGGGCCAGATCCTCTTTTCCCGCAAAACCCCTTTCAACGTATCCGCCAGTCTTCCGGGCGGGTACTTTCCCGCGCTCCCCTTTCCGCCGATCGTGTTCCCAGGCGCCTTGCGGAACACGGTTTTCATGGCTCCACCGGCCAAAACCAGCAAGAGCCCGGCTACGGTAAAGGGGACGCGCCAATTGGTGTGGGCCAGCCAGATGGAAACCGGGATCATGGTGAGGAGGGTTCCGGCGTTGCCGGCCGTAGAGGCCAGGCCCAGGGTGGTGAGATACTCCGCCGGTTTAAACCACTGGCTGAGCACGAGGACCAGGTTTATCCAGATCAGGGCGTCGCCCAGGCCGACCATGGCTCGGGCCACGAACAAAAGGGCCAGGTTTCCGGCCAGGGAGAAAACCACGGTGCCGGCGCCGTCCAGCAGGGCGCCGAGGAGAAGGAACAATTCCGGGCCGTAAAGGTCGCCCAGGATACCCACGGGCACCTGCAGCGCCATGTACATGAAAAACTGAACACCGCTGACCATACCCAGCACGGCCGCCGAAATGTGGAAGTCGTGGATGACCTGCAGGGAAACCAGTCCGGGCATGGTTCTCTGACTGAAAACCAGCAGGTAGACCAGGGCTACGCTCCCGAAAACCACCCAGCGGTACGGTGATTTGAATCTTTCTTCCAGATATCGGTCTCTCAACGGCCAACCTTCTTCTATTACATCTTCGGCCAAGCCCCCTAATTATACTGCCGGCCGGGAAGGGCGGGCAAGAAGCAAATAGTCGCGGCCCGGTGACGAAAAGCCGGAACACCAGGCGGCGGCGAAGAATCCCCCTCCGCCGCCGCTCATTGCTTCGCTTGACCGCTCTAAGGCTGTTTCCCCGAACCGGTTGTCACCGTAACCGCCCCGGATAGCACAGCCAGGTGCCATCCGGGTATCCGCGCACGATGCCGCCGCGCACCGGGTTAGAGTTCATCAATACTCCCAGTCACCGCTTCCCGACCCCGAATAGCCGGACATGTCGCCCGAATAATAGTTCATCTCCGCTTCCCAGGCTTTTTCCCGCGCCCAACTGTTCCCCGCTTCGGCTGCGCCGCTGCCCTGGGCGCCTGTGCTGTTGGACGAGTTGTTCCCAGACCCGCCGGTGTTATCGGAGGAACTGCCGCCCCCGGCTCCGCTTCCACCTTGTCCCGTGTCCGGATTGATGTAGAAATAGTAGTTGCCGAAGGTAACCCTGGTCGTAGTATCATCGTAGGAAACATTTTCTCCCAGGGCTTCGGCGGCGAATCTCAAGGGAACGAAGGTCCTGCCGTCCTTGATAAAGGGCGGGTCGTCCAGTTGCTGTTGATTCCCGTTGATATAGGCATTGAGATTGCCTATTTGCAGCTTTATCGTCGTACTGCCGTTTGTCGCGGTCACTATGTCATATTGGGGATCCCATTTAACCGTCGCCCCGAGCGCTTCGAAGAGGTCTCGCATGGGAACAAACGTGCGTCCATGCAGAACCACCGGCTGGTCGGTCAGGGTCAGGAGTTGGGGACCGGTGGAAGAAGTGGTTGAGGCAGGCGGATTTTGCGATTGAGCGGCCCCGCCCGGCTCGGTTACCCAATTTGAGGACGGGATGGAACTGGCAACCTGCGCTTCAACGGCAGGCTCGTTCACGCTATTCCAATTCCAGGTAACAGTGTCGGATCCGGAACCTGATTGATCCTCTATGGTTAACGGCACGGTGGCATCGAGCGCACTGATTTTATAGTAGTAGATACCGTTGTTCGAAACGTAATACGGTGAGATGGCCGCTCCGTTCTGTAGTACTGTTACCTTGAACGACGCACTACTGTTTTGCGGCATGATCGCGATATATCCGGCCCATCCCAGCAACTGGTTCCATTCATCGCTGGTAAGGGAAGCGTTTCCCTTGCGCATATCTATGCCCGTTTGCACGGCCGCCGCAAATTGGGTCACCACATGAAGATCGCCCAACTTGGTGCTTACCGTGTAAGGCGCGCCAGCGCTGTTAAGCTGGCCGGCGTCTCCCTTGTCACCAAATGTAACGGCGCCAAGAAGCTGTTCGTCAGTCATATCGGTCAAGACCGACGGGCCTTGGGCGGATGGTTGTGACGCCGGGGCCGGGCCCACGATGTAGCTGAACTGGACCGAATCCGGGGAAACGTTGGCGAGTTCCACGAAAACGTAGTCACCGTTGCCGCTTTGGAAGATCAAGTCGGCCGAGTCATCGGCGGACGAAATTGCCCCCGTTTGCCGGCCGGGCACATCCGACGTATAGCTGCCGTCCCCGGCCTGGTTCATAACGGCGAAGATACCGGAGAGAACCAGTTGACCGCCTGAGTCGGTGCTGACGGAGATGTCACCGTTTGCACCGGGGGTCTCCTGCCCGGATTGGAAGCTGAAGCCGCCCCCGGTCACGGAGGCGGTGCCGGTGGCAAGAGCACCCGCGAAGTTCACCGTCCGGCCGCCCACGCTGACGCTTATGCTCGTCTGCTGCGTGGGCTGCTGCGTGGGCTGCTGCGTGGCTACGGGTTGAACGGTGCCGGCCTGGTAAGTGAACGCAACCGATTCGGGGGAAGCGGCGGTGACGTCCACCAGATAGTAACTCCCGCCGCCGGTCAGCACCAACAGTTGGTCGCCTACCGCGACGGTGACCGTGGCCTGGGTCGGAGCGGCGGACAGGGCCCCGCTTTGGGGCAGCACGGTCACGTTGCCGGAAAGGGCCGGTTCATTGTTGGAATCGGTGCCGAACGAGAGATCCGGATTGCCGCTCCAGCCGCTCGTCTCCTGGCCGGAAGAGAAATTGAAGCCCGGATTGATCAAGTCGTAGCCGCCACCCGAGGTAACGATGCTGCCGGTGGCCGTCTGCCCCGAAAAACTCAGCTGTTCATTCCCCACGGTGACGACGGAGGCAGCCAGACCGGTACGGGCTCCGGAAACAATCCCCACCAGGAGCAAAACGGCCGCCAGACTGGAGAGCAAGATCCTAAAAATAACCGACCGATTGGAATACATTGAATAAACCCCCTTGTCGGTATATTCCCATTGGGACAGACGCATCCGTTGCCCTGTAACCCCCACGGACTTTGGGTTGCCTGAACCTTTCGGGCTGTCCGGGCTGATTACACCCGGCAAACTTGCGGGGCCCGGATTCCCGCTCATCCGGGCCCCGCTTTCCGAGACCGCCGTTAGCTTAGCTGGCCATATACTGCAGGAGGTTCGCCGGCCAGTTAAAGATGATGGTCGCGCCCGCCGTTTGACCACTGCTGATTTGGACCTGGAAGGGTTGGTTCTTATTGAGTTGGTCGGCAAACAGGGCAAAGGTCCAGGTGTTGCCGCTCTGAGAGATTTCAGACAGGTTCGCCGTTATCGTCTGGCCGTACTCCTCGTAACTTTGCCCGACGCTCACATTGGATACGCCGGCCGGGGCATTGACGGTCACGGTAACTTCGATGGTCCCGTTAACCCCGCCGTCGGCGAGGCTGGCGTCGGCTGTTACGTCCAGGCCGTTGCCGGTGTAATGGTCACCGTCGGCGGTGAACGTGCCGGAGGGGGTCGTGGCCGGACTCGGGGTCGGGTTAGGAGTCGGAGTGGGTGTCGGAGTGGGAGTCGGAGATGGCTGGTTACCCTCCGGTGGGTTATTCGTACCTTGCCCCGGCGCCGTAGCAGGATTAATGTAGAAGTAGTAGTTGCCAAAGGTAACCTTAGTGGTGCTGGGATCGTAGGAAACATTTTCTCCCAGGGCTTCGGCGGCAAATCTCAAGGGAACGTATGTGCGACCGTTTTGAATAAAGGGGGCATCGTCCAATTGCTGTTGGTTCCCATTGATATATGCATTAGTGTTGCCGATTTGCAACTTTATGGTGGTACTGCCCTTCGTCGCCGTTACCACTTGATACTCTCCATCCCACTCAACTGTCGCACCGAGGGCTTCGAAGAGTTCCCTCATGGGAACAAATGTACGTCCATGCAGAACGACCGGCTGGTCGGTTAGATTAAGGAGTTGAGGCCCTGCGGAGGGAATCGGGGAAGAGCCGGGCGCAGGGGCTGTGGCCGGCTGGGACGACGGGGCCTGCGGACCTATAATATAGGTGAATTGGACCGAATCGCCGGAAACCGTGCTGAGTTGTACCAAAACGTAGTGGCCGCTAGCGCTTTGGAAGATCAGGTCGGTAGAGTTGTCGGCCGAAGAAATCGTCGCCACTTGCTGACTAGGAACATCTGACGAATAACTGCCGTCCTGTCCTTGCTTCATGACGGCGAAATCACCGGAGAGAATCAGTTCGCCGCTTGAGTCGGTGCTGACGGAGATATCTCCGGCGGAACCGGACGTTTCCTGGCCGGATTGGAAGCTGAAGCCACCCCCGGCGGTGGTGATGGTACCGCTTGCCGCCTCACTCTGGAAAATCTCCTGTTGGCCCCCGACGGAGACGGTTATTGTCTGGGAACCAGAGGGCGTCTGCGGGGTGGGTTCCTGGGTAACGGTCGGTTCTGGAGTGACGGTCGGTTGAGTGCTGGGCTGGGCAATCGGTTGAACGGTACCAGCCTGGTAATTAAACGCAACGGATTCGGGGGAAGCGGCGGTGATGTTTACCAGGTAATAGCTACCGCCGCCGGTGAGCACCACCAATTGGTCGCCGACGGCTACGGTGACCGTGGCCTGGGTAGGGGCGGCGGACAGGTCCCCGCTCTGGGGCAGGATGGTCACGTTGCCGGAAAGGGCGGGCTGGCCGTTGGCGTCGGTGCCGAAGGAGAGATCCGGATTGCCGCTCCAGCCGCTCGTCTCTTGACCGGAAGAGAAATTGAAGCCTGGGTTGATCAAGTCGTAGCCGCCACCAGAGGTCACGATGCTGGCGGTGGCCGTCGGCCCCGGGAAGCTCAACTGTTCATTTCCCATCGTGACGACGGTTGTACTACCGGAGGTGCCGGCCAGGGCGGTACCTGCCCCGGAAAGGATCACGAGCAAGAGCGAAGCGGCCGCTAGGCTGGAGAGAAGGATTCGAAAAAGACCCGACCGATTGTGAAACATCGATTAACCTCCTTGTAAATATCTCCTGTGTCCGGGACCATTTCCTTCTTATTCGGCAATTACCGCCCCCTGATTCAGTGGCGTTCATGGCTGGATTAACCTTCCGGAGGTGCACATAGGTAAATATGCTTCTGTGCGGTGACCCATGAATTGGATCGACCATCACCCCTGATAGCCAACCACGGATAAGAAATCCTCCAGGAACTCACGCCTTTGCCGCTTATGCAGGTTCGTCAGCGACACTGCATACCTCTTCTGTCCTTTTCCGTCGTTATACATAAATTCCACTTTCTTTGTCGTCGACCTCGTGATTGTTATGGCGGGCAGACTCAGATTTGCATATTTTCGGCCCCTGTCAAGCACGAGAGTGCCATCGCCTATTAACGCATAAGGCCTTTTCAATTTGCCAAACCAGCTCACAAATCCTGACCCTGCAAATGCAAACCACAGAATAGACTGGTAATCCTTAAAAACAATGCCAAGGATCAAGCCAAGAGAAAATATTACGGTTCCAATGATCATAATTGTCTTATAAACCTGATTCCTACTATAAGCCTTCACAATGCATACCCCTATCTTCCTTCTTCTTCACCTGGTTTGTGTATCACCGAAAAACCGCCTCCCGACACCTCCCACCAGCGTGCTTAACCGGGGATCCGTGGTAACGGAAGGCACCGGAAACCGCCGAAGAGATATTCCGGACCCGGACCGGGACCACGGACGTGGCGTCGTTTTTCAATCATTCTACACGCGCCCCGGCGGGCTCCGTAACTACCATTGTTAATAGAATCGCGGTCGCAACTCCCCATTAATAAAGATAGGGAGGCAGTCGTAACGGGCTCCGGAAGGTCTTTCACCCCATAGTTCCTTCCAGACGGGGGTGGGAAACGGTGCCGCGCCCCGGAGCATCTTCCCGGAAAGCCCCGCAACCGGCCTCCCGGGAGGATTTCACCCGGGTTCAGCGAATAGGTTGGGTGTCACCAGACCAGCTAACCTTCCGCCAGGGGTTTCCTCCTGTCCATATGTTCCGGTCTTCGCTCGCCTCGCTGGCTTTCATTCCACCTGCCGGCCGGTCACCGCGATCCGCTCCCGGCTATCTTGACTGCGTGCAAAAAATGGTTTCCCGCTCTACTGGGTTGAGAAAAAGAGGGACTCGTGATGCTTGAGGCGACCAACACAACCGGAACCCGATCCTACTGGCTTCAGACGGCCAGGAGAATCTTTGCCCGCATCCCCGGCGTGCTGGCCCGTTACGAGGCGACCATGGATCCCGCCCTGCGCCTGGAGGAAGATCCCGACGCCGGTTACCCTTATTACGACCTGGATCGGCATCTGATCCGTCTCAATATCCCCGATGCCGAAACAATCCTGGGAGCGCTCTTTTGGCGCTTCCTCGCGGCCGCCATGGGCACGTCCCCGGTTACCGCCGCCATCGCCCTCTACCGCTGGCAGTTGCCCTACCTCCTGGGACACGAGGTTGGCCACCACCTTAGACAGCGCTACGGCGCCTGGAGCGGGAACCACTGGATCGAGGAACACGTGGCCAACAGCATAGGCTTTGCGCTCGCGCGGCAATTCCCCCATTTCCAGAAGAACATGGCAACCATGAGGCCGCAGGTCATTACGCTGGCGCGGAAACTGAGTACCGCTGGCGGCCCGTATTTGTCAGGCAGTTACCGGGACATTGGGGATGTCCTGGTAACTGAAGGTCTGGCCAGCGCGGAAGAGGTCATGGCCGCCCGACGTCTTGGACTCCAAACCGGGACATCGTCCGTTGACATCCTGACGGCCGCCGGACTCAGATGGGAGGCCTTAGCCAGGGCGACATCGGACCAGGCTGCCTCGGCCAGCCACCTTAACGATAACTACCTCGGCAACCTTCTCGAATACGCGGCCTTCCAAATGAATTGGTTCGCCAACCTGCTCTCCACGCCGGACCCGCCCGACCTGGGCGCCGTTTTGGAACATCACTTGCTGACCCCCGACTGGGAAAAGCGGCGACACCATGCGTCGCTACTCTTTCTCCAGCGCACGGTAGCCAGAGACGACCACCTGGCCCCCGCCGCCGCCCAGGTACTGGTGCAAGAAGCCGGACCAAAAGCCGCCCCATGGCTTCTCGCCCATTTCCCGGACCGGTCCCCGGCGGCGCAGGCCGGCATCATTCTGGCCATGGCCTTGTTGCCGCCGGAGGCGGCCATCCTGAACGCTTGCCGGAACATTGCCTCGACCCCTGGCGGGGACGCCGAACTTGTCACGGCAGCCCGGCTTTACCTCTTGCGCCACCAACCGTCCGCCCTTATTGACGGGGCCGACGAGAGTACCGTGTGGTCCGGTCTGGGATGCCTGGCCATGCCCGGCCGGCAGGGCGAGGGAAAGGCTATCCTGGAACAGGCCCTTTTAACCGATGGGGCTTCGGTGCTGGAGCCGCTGGGCAAAGCCGTCGCCGTGGTCCCGGCGGCCTTGTCGCCGATACCGTGGGCCGACTGGTTAGCCCCCTTCCTGGATAAGGATGGACCCCCGGGCAACTCCGGACCGGCCCTGACCGTCTTACGGCTCCTCGCTCATTCAGCCGTACCCCGGGCCGCCGTCGAAAGGCTGGCCGAGCGATTGGTCACATGGGTGGTCTCGCCGCTCCCGGGCGTGCGGCGGGCCGCCCTGGCCGCCTTGGCCCCCCTGCCGGCTACGCGCCGGCGGGAGCTTTTCCTTCCTGTCCTGGCCACGCTGACCGACACGGCCACCCGGGCAGCCGGGTTGGCTGACCTAGCCCGCCGCCTCTCCCCGGCAGCGCCCTACCTCGCCGAAGCGCTGGATGATGCACGGCGCTGGCGGATTGCCGCCACCATGGACATAGTCGCAGCAATGGCCGATTCCGAACTGGCACCGGCGTTTGCAGCCGCCCTGGCGGCAAACGCCCCGGACAAAGCCCTGGCCGAAAAGCTTCTGGGCACCTTGCTTCCGTCCGATATTCACATGTCCGTGCTGCGCCTTTTGGAGAATGGAAAGGGTTCCAGGGTAGCGGCCGGAAAGATGGGGCCAGCGACTTTCCGGGACGCGGTTGGTGCCTTTCCGGATGCCCTGGTTACGGCAGCCGCGGCCTCCGGGCCGACCAGGAGATCGTCTCCCCCGGCGGAGGAACTCAACCTGCAAACCGTCGCCTGCCTGCGATCTGTGCCCCTCTTTGCCGGTCTCACGCTGCACGAACTGGAGCCGTTGGCCCGGATTGCCGGTTTGCGCCGCTACCGGCAGGGCGAGCGTCCTTTCACCGCCGGGGAACCGAATCATGCCCTTTGGGCGCTGATTGAAGGCGAGTTGGAACTGGTTCCGGAAAGTGGCGGGGGCCAGCCGGCGGTTCTGCGGCCCGGCCAGGTTTTTGGGGAGGTTTCCTTTTTGAACGGGCAAGCCCTGGCAGTTTCAGCCCGTTGCCTCAAAGACTGCCGTTTCTTGCGGCTGGAAGCCCTGCCCTTCGAAAGCTTCTGTCTGGAAGACCACGATTTGCTCATGCACCTGGGAAAACATCTTGCCCAGCGCCTGCGGGAGCAACCGGATCACCGGCGCGCCCGGCAGCCGGGCGGTACCCTGCCGGGCCACCGCCATCATCAACCGGCCCAGGCCATCCCAACAACGGCGCAACCATATACACGGCCGGAAAAACTGGTCCACCTGGCCGGTCTGGATCTCTTTCGTGCCTGTACCGGCGCGATTAAGGTAGACCTTCTGGATGCCATGGTCACCATGGACTTTTCCCCCGGAGAGGCGGTAGCCACAGCCAGAAAAACCAAGCCACACCTCTGGCTCATCGTCCAGGGGTACGTCGTCCTCACGGGCAACCCCTGGCTCGAAGGCCTCCGGTTGGGTCCGGGGGAAAGCTTCGGCGAAGCGGGTCTCCTCGACGGCCGGCCGGAGTCCTGGTCCGCCTTGGCCGGAAGTCACTGTCGAATCCTCAGCCTGCCCCATACCGATATGGTCAATTTTGCCCAACGTAATCCGCAACTGCTCCTGGAAACGGTGCGCACGGTCAGCCGGTGGCTACCGGAAAGCGGGCTTTTCCCGCAATGATTCCCTGGTTTCCCACATAGAAAAAATCCGCCGTTTTTCCTAAACGATGCGCAAACGGTCCAGTAAAGCGGCTAAAAAGGGCTCACCGGTACCCCGGGTCATTTGCAGGTGGCCCGCGGCCTCCCGGCGTAGCGCCGAAGCCCGCAGGGCACAGTAAATCAGGGAACCGTGACTGGTAAGAAAATCCCGTACGCCGGCCTGCTGTTCCAGGCTAACCGGCGTGTTCAGCAAGCGGAGCAGGGTTACCCGCCCGCTCCCGGAGGCCGACCAAAGAGCGTGTACCACCGGCAAAGTCCGCCGCCCGTTGGCCAGGTCCGGACTCTCCTTTTTGCCCCAGATGTCCTGGCAATCGCTGATCAGTTGCACCGCGGTACCGTAGAGACGTCCGAAGGCCGCGTAAGCGTCCGCTTCCGGCGCCGGTGCGTCGACCAGGACCGCTCCCGCCCGGCAGCACGCTTCGGCCTCCGCCCCGGTCTTAGCCGCTACCGCGGCCAGACAACGCTCCGGATCAGGAGCCGGGTCCCGGGAGGAAAAGACCTCCTCCTGTTGCCCGGCCGCCATGCGCAAGGCACCTTCCGCCAAAACCACGCTCAGGGCCTGGCGAACCTCCGGTGGCGCCGCGACCCGTTTTAAGGCCAGTTGGGAGAGGGGATACAGGAGGTTGCAGGCGGTCAACACCGCCTGGTCCGGGCCCCAGGTTTGCCACTGGGCCGGCAGTTCCTGGTCGTTTACATTGTCCAAAAGGTCGGCGCCAAGGTAAAGTAAATGACAGGCGGCGGCAGCCGGCACCGCCGGCCGCCAATCCCCGGCCGCACCGGCGTGCACCGCCAAGGTCAGTTGCAGCAGGGCTATCAGGGGCTCTCTCTCCGCTTCCTGACGGCCCCGTTCCAAAGCCAGGCGAAGGGTGGAAGCCTGG
>JAJYZD010000327.1 GCA_021800315.1 Bacillota bacterium
TGGACGGCAAAATTGAGAGTGGGCTCAAGTCTCTGGACGGCAAAATTGAGAGTGGGCTCAAGTCTCTGGACGGCAAAATTGAGAGTGGGCTCAAGTCTCTGGACGCCAAGGTTGATGACGTTCGCAAAGAGTTGAGTAGCAAGATTGATCGCATGACGTACATCATTATCGGGGCTTTCGCGGTGGCGTTGATCGGCGGCCTTATCAAACTATTCATCGGCTAAAACGCAACACGTTTTGCTCGTCGATCTAAGTGGCTTGATCCGGTCTGATCACCCTGGCCGGTGTTTTCCTGGTCAACAATCGGGGCAGCCTGCTTGGCGGGACGGCCCGGAGCAAGGCGCGGAAGGCGGGTGGTGGTACCCGCCGGTGGACGCGAGGTCTAAGTTTGCCTCCAGTGCCCAGAACCACGAGAACTACGCCCCAAAAGCCCGCCTTGCCGAACAGCTTCACCTTCAAACCCTGGATTTCACCGCGCTTTCCGGTTCAATACCATTCTACAGCAGAAGCCCGGACGGCGGATGTACCTATGGTGACGTTTTTGCCCAGGGAAAACCGTGACCAAAGTCATGGTCGGGCCGGCGGCGGGACCGATGCTCACCGGCGGGGTCAGGACCGGCTAAGCCTGCCCTGCTCCGGCGGGGTCCGCCAATACAAATTCCAACCGGACCGACAAGGTGTTCTGGACGGGGCAACCGCCGCCCATGGCGCGTAACCGCTGCCGGTCGCCAACCGTGAGAGCGTCTCCGCTGAATTCCACGTCTTTGCGGAATACGCTCCGGCCGGGCACAGAGCGGTCGATGTCAACCTTGACCACAACGCCGGTCAGAGGGATTTGTTCTTGGGCGGCGAACATCCGCAACTGGATGACCAGGCAACTGGCGAGGGCGGCCGCCAACAGGTCGTGGGGACGCCAACCGGCGCCTTCCCCGCCCTTTTCCGGCGTGGTGTCGGCCCACAATCGGCGCGTCCCGTCGCTGACCAGGCATCCGGTTCCCGGTCCGGTCGAGGTAACCGTAACCATATGCTTCACTCCCCGGTTTTTGTCCGCGAGGGGGAACGGGCGGCGTCCTACTTGCGGGCCAGGACGTTGATCCGGCGGAAGGCCTCGAAATAGCGTCCGTCGCCCTGCCGGGTCAGGCTCAGCATCCTGTCGACGACGCTGTTCCTGAACCGGTCCCTTGCGCCATCGGGAAGATGCTTGAGAAAGGGGACGATGCTGGGCTGGTCGATCCACCCAACCAGGTCGCCGGCGGTAGCGAAAAAGATGTCGGCGTTTTCCTTCCAGACTCTGGTGTTGCGGTAGGGACAGCGGAAAATCAGGTTCCGGTATTCATCGACTCCCGGCATGTACCAGGGCCACGGGAAACCGGTGAAGAAGGGCCCGAATTCCTCCGAAGCGATCAGTTCCCTGGTTACGACCAGGAAAGTGGCGCAGTTGCCCCGCCCGCCGAAATTGAACCTGATCAGGCCGTTGTCCTTTAAGGCCGCGTGGCACTTGCGCAGAACGGCATCGTGATCCTTGACCCAGTGGAGGGCCGCGTTGGAGAATATCACGTCGAATTCCGCGTGGAAATCCAGGGCGGTAATGTCCTGCAGCAGAAAGCGCAGATTGGGACCTTCGAGCTTTTCGGCCTCGCTGATCATGCTACGGGAGGAGTCTATGCCTACGACCCGCCCCCGGGGCAGCAGGTCGGCGATCTGTCTGGTTACCAGACCGTCGCCGCAGCCGAGGTCGAGGACGTTCTCGTTTCCCTGCAGGTTGAGTTCGGCGACAACCCGGGTGCCCCATGTCTTGGTATGCCTGGAATACGCCCGGTATTTCGGGGCGTCGAAATCCAGCGGCTTGCGAACGTAGATGTATTGCAAGAGGTGGGTATGCGGCCCTTCTTCACCGTGGTTTTCGTCATCCGCGATAATACCGGTGTTCAGGACGGTACAACCGCTGAAACTTTGGACCAGATCTTCTTCCGTAAAGTAGTGGACGGGACGGCCGGGTTTGCTCTCGAAAGTGTTTGGTTCCACCATGTTTCCCCGGCCGAAACTCTCTGCCCGCTCCGAAAAGGCGGTGAAGAAAGCCACACCGTCGCTACGCAGCAGGGAAAGGCACTTTTGGACGAACAGATGCCTCTCGGCGGCGCGGAAGAGGTGGAGGACGTTGTAACAATACACGGCGTCAAAGGTTCCCGGCTCCAGTTCGATATCCAGAAAAGAGCCGTGCAGATAGGCGGACCGCGGGTCAAGCCGGACGGCCATGGCCACCGCCGTAGCGGCTGTTTCCACGCCGGTCACCCGGTAGCCGTTTTCCGCAAAGAACCGGGCGTTGCGGCCGTAGCCGGCCCCGGGGACGAGTAGGCGGCCGCCCGGTTTCCGGCCGAACAACTCCAGGGCGAAAGCGGCGGTGGGGCTTGCGCCGGTTCCCCAGATCATTCCTTCGGCGGCATACCTCTGGTTCCAATAGCCGGTCATATGCGACAGGTAATCGGTGGCCATGATCAACCTTCTTTCTTCTCTTCCGGCCGGGACCGCGTTAGGAGGACTGAGACAAGGTGCCCGGTTTAATCTTAATACAACCTGTTTCCCCAGGAGAAACAACGGAGCTAAAAAAAAGCTTCAGGGGCACAGCACCGATAGATATTTCACCCGTTGACCGGGACGGGGCAGGGGGCCGTGTTCGTGTTCGGCGTTGAAGTACAGGGAATCCCCCTGGAAAAGTTCGTATTTCTCCCCCGCATAGCGGTAGTCCATTTCCCCCTCCAGGACGAGGATGAGTTCCTGGCCGGGATGGCTGTAGAAGCGGGGCCGGTAGACGTCAGGATCTCCTATGGTCACCAGCAGGGGCTCCATCTTAGGACGATTGAAACCGCCTACCAGGGCTTCCATCACGGGTCC
>JAJYZD010000079.1 GCA_021800315.1 Bacillota bacterium
GTCCCATGCCCTGTGGTACGGCGTTAAGAGCGAGCGGGGGTGTCAGCGAGCGGTGCGCCGTGCGTAAAAAACCTTTCCAACATTGGCCAGGAGAGATGCCTGGGTGTGTTCGACCCGGGCGCGGAACCGGCCCCTTACGGGGCTAGGGGGGGCGCAAGCCCCCTCCCCCTCGCGGGGGGAATCGAAATGGAATGCGCCGCACTTCCTCCCCATGGATAAATCCAGGGGCATCCGCGCGGCAATTTGGTGAACTTGCTTATAAGGTGGTTTGGGGATGTCCAAGCGGCAAATAGCCTTCATGGTAATTCTGGTTTTGCTGGCCGTACTTGTGCTGGCGGCCGCGCCGGCCTGGGCCCGCATGGGGGGCGGCCTGGGCGGCGAATCGTTCGGCGGGGGCGAATCCTTCGGGGGCGGTGGGTCCTTCGGGGGCGGCGGTTTCGGCGGAGGCGGTTTCGGAGGTATGGGCGGCTTCGGTTTCCTCCCCTTATTCTTCGGTGGCGGAGGATCAGCCGGTACTTTCATCACCATCATCATAATCATTCTCGTGCTCAACTGGCTGCGCACCTCCGGTTTCCGGAGCGGCGGCGGCCGGCGCTATTCCGGCGGGAGCGGGGCTTACCGGCAGAACCGGCCCCTGCCCATGGAGCCGACCAACCTGGCTTACGAGCGGGCTTATGCCAAGGCGATCGACTACGCCGGTAAGAACATGGAGTACTACGGCACCCGTTTCCCTTACTGGGAGAAGGGTGTACTGGTGGGACGGGTCAAACAGGCTTTCTTCGTTCTGCAGGACGCCTGGTCGCGCCAGGACATCTCCGGTTCCCGGGAGTACCTGACCCCGGAACTGTACCGGCAATACGACGAGAAGCTTGCGCAGATGCGGGTGCGGGGCGAGCGCGACATCATCAGGGACATCAGCCTGCGGGACCAGGACGTCAATTTCATATACAGCCGCATGGACGAGGAACGACAAAGCTTCATTGCGATGATCTTCGCCAGCATGTACGACTACGTGGTCAATCCCGCCGGGGAGGTCATCTCCGGCAACCGGGACAAGAAGCTCTACTTCCGCGAATTTTGGGAGTTCGTCTGGCAGGACCAGGTTTGGAAGCTGGCCGCAATCCACGAGGAAGACGCGGTAGTCGTCAACCGGATCAAGAACCTGGATCCAGAGGTCTGACCGGAAGCCGGCAAGACCGTCCGGTATTCCAGCGCCCTACCGGCAAGACCCGGAAGGCCCTCGTGCGGGAAAAGTACATCGGTACGGGGAGCGCCGTCCATCATGCCGGACGCTTTTCGCGGGCGACGGACCCTGGCTTGAGGCGGTGCAAGACAAAATAGGCGGCCAGATACAACGCCAGGAGGACCAGGCTGACGACCATGCCGGTCGCCTGCTGGGGGGTGAGAAAGGCTCCGGCCAGGGCGGCCAAAAGGATGACCAGGGCGGCCAGCGTGCTGTAGGGGGAACCGGGGTAGTGCAGTTTAAGCATGCCCTTTTCCTTGTGCCGGAAGGCCAGGTGGGTGACGCCGATGATGATCCAGCCGAACATGGAGGTCACGCCGCCGGCGCTGGCGGCGTAGATGAATATATTTTGAGGAAAGAAATAGGCGAACGCGACCACCAGGAGGAGGCAGGCGGCGGAGGCCGCCACCGCGGCCACGGGCACACCCCTCCGGTCGGAACGGGCCAAAACGCGGGGGGCGTCCGACCGGCCGGCCAGAGAGGTAAGCATCCGCGGCACGCCGAACATGTTGGAATTGACGGCCGAAAAAACGGCGGTCAAAATCACGGCGTTGAGAATTCCGCCGACGACCGGCAGGTGCAGGGCGGCGAACAGGGCGACGAAGGGGCTGCCGGTTACGTCAACGGCGGACCATTTGACCAGGCTGATCAGCACGGCTACGGCGGCGATGTAAAGAACGACAAGAGTGCCGTTGATAAACGGCAGGGACCGGGGGGCGTTGGTTTGCGGGTTCTCCAGGTCGCCCATCGAGGGCCCTATTATTTGCACCCCGGCGTAAGCGTACATGACCAGGATGAGGGCGGCCAGCGTGCCCCGCCAGCCGCCGGGAACGAAACCGGCGGCTACCGGACCGCCCCGGGGAAGGTGGAAACCGGGGATGACACCGGCAAGGACGAACGCACCGAAAACGACGAAAAAGACCAGCACGCCGACCTTGATGTAGGCGAGCCATGCTTCCACCCGGCCCAGGGACCGGACGTCCAGGAGGTTCAGCCCGGCCACCAAAACGGAGAACAGAAGACTGAAGAGCCACAACGGAGACCCGGGCAACCACCACTTCACCAGCAGGGAGGCGGCCACCACTTCGGTGGCCATGGTCAGGACACCCGACGTCCAGTACAGCCAACCGGCCAGAAAACCGGCCCACCTGCCGAGATACCGGTCGGCGAATACGCTCCACGATCCTTCGACCGGTTGGGTTACCGCCATTTCCGTCAGCATCATGGTGATGAAGGTGGTCGCGACGCCGCCTGCCAAAAACACCGGTAAAATGGCCGGCCCCGCCAGCCGGATCGGGGTGCCGCTGACGACGAATATCCCGGATCCGATGGCACCGCCCAGTCCCATCATGATCAAGGACGGCAGGTTCAACTTTGTCCGGGCCGTCTTTCCGGCGCCTTTTTGTTGCAACGACGCCGGCCCGCTCTTTTGCGGCGGCCGGGGATTTTCTACTGTCACGGTCTCAACTCCCAATCCGCTTAGTATGTCCCAAAACAGCCGGACGGGGCAACCTGGTTTCCTGACCGTTCCGGAAAACCCCGGCGCGCGCCGGGCGGCGCATCCAGAGATCCCGGCCACCTGGTTTCCTGCTGAAAAGAGTACTTTTCTCCCTTGCCACCGGGACCCTTTTCGGCTAATCTTAATTAAGAAGAACATAGGTCCGAGGGGGTAGCGGCGGGTTTGGCTGATTTCACCCACCTGCACCTGCATACCGAATACAGTCTCCTGGACGGCGCCGCCCAGATCGGGTCCGTGGCCGTAGAAGCCTCGCGCCTGGGCATGGACGCCCTGGCCATCACCGACCACGGCTCCATGTACGGCGTGGTGGATTTCTACAAGGCTTGCCGCAAGGCCGGCATCAAGCCCATCCTGGGCTGCGAGTTCTACGTGGCCCCCCGCGGTATGGGCGACCGCACCCCCAACCTGGACGACAAACCTTCCCACCTGGTGCTCCTGGCGGAAAACCAGGAAGGGTACCAGAACCTGTTGCGCCTGGCTTCGCTGAGTTTTACCGAGGGTTTCTACTACAAGCCGCGGGTGGACCGGGAGGCCCTGACCAACAACCACCTGGGTCTGATCGCGCTCTCCGGCTGCCTGGCCGGCGAGGTCGCCGCCCGTCTCCTGGCCGGGGACGCGGCCAAGGCCCGGGAAGCCGCCGTCTTCTACCGCGACCTCTTCGGTCCGGAAAACTATTACCTGGAACTGCAGGACCACGGCATGCCCGAACAGCTAAAACTGAACCCGCTTCTGGCCTCCCTGGGCACGGAACTGGGCATCCCCCTGGTGGCGACCAACGACGTCCACTACATCAAGCGCGAGCACGCCGAGATCCAGGATGTGCTCTTGTGCATCCAGACCGGCAAAACCGTGGACGACGCCTCACGGATGAAATTCCGTTCCGACCAGCTCTTCTTACGCCAGCCGGACGAGATGGCCGCGCTCATGCGGGCTTACCCGGAGGCCCTGGCCAACACCGGCCGCATCGCCGGCCGGTGCGACGTCGAATTATCTTTCGGAACCAATATCCTGCCGGATTTTCCCGTGCCGGGGGGCAAGGAGCCGCAAACCTACCTGCGGGAGCTTTGTTACGAAGGCCTGGAGCGGCGGTACGGCCCGGAGCCTTCCCTTGAGGTTCGGGACAGGCTGGAATTCGAACTGGGCGTCATCGAGAAGATGGGCTTCTCCGCCTATTTCCTGATCGTCTGGGATTTCATCCACTTCGCCCGCCGCGAGGGCATCCCGGTGGGGCCGGGCCGCGGTTCGGCGGCCGGCAGCGTGGTCGCCTATACCCTGGGCATCACCAACCTCGATCCCCTGGCTTACGGCCTGCTTTTTGAAAGGTTCCTGAACCCGGAGCGCATTTCGATGCCCGACATCGACACCGATATCTGCTACGAGCGGCGGCCGGAAGTCATCAACTACGTCGTCAACCGTTACGGCGCCGACCGGGTGGCCCAGATCATCACCTTCGGTACCATGGCCGCCCGGGCGGCCATCCGGGACGTGGGGCGGGCCCTGTCCATGCCTTACAGCGACGTGGACAAGGTGGCCAAGCTGGTGCCGGCCGAACTGCACATGACCATCGAAAAGGCCCTGGAGACGGCGCCCGACCTCCGGCAGGCCTACGACCAGAAGCCGGAGGTCCGCAAATTGATCGACACGGCGGCCGGGCTGGAGGGCATGCCCCGCCACGCCTCCACCCACGCCGCCGGCATCGTGATCACCAAGAACCCGCTGACCGAATACCTGCCGCTGTACCGCTCCACCGACGGCGCGGTGACCACCCAGTTCCCCATGACCACGGTGGAGGAACTGGGTCTTTTGAAGATGGACCTCCTGGGCCTGCGGACTTTGACCGTAATCGGGGATACGGTGAAAATACTGCGGGAAAGCGGCGGCCCGGCCATAGACTTGGAAAAAGTGCCGCTGGATGACCCGGCCACCTATGAAATGCTCTGTCGGGGCGACACCACCGGGGTCTTTCAGGTTGAGTCCAGCGGTATGCGCGCCATCCTGCGCGACTTGAAGGCCGGGAGTTTCGACGACATCGTGGCCATAAACGCCCTGTACCGTCCGGGACCGCTGGGCAGCGGCATGGTCGAGGATTTCATCAAGTACAAACACGGCAAGAAAAAGGTAACCTACCTGCACCCCGTTCTGGAGCCGATCCTGCGCGAATCCTACGGCGTGATCCTCTACCAGGAGCAGGTCATGCAGATCGCCAGCCGGATGGCCGGCTTTTCCATGGCCGAGGCGGACACCCTGCGCAAGGCCATGGGCAAGAAGAAGGCGGAACTTCTGGCCGGGTTCCGGGCCCGGTTCATCGAGGGCGCGGTCAATAACGGGGTGGAGGAGAAAATCGCCGGTCAGGTCTTCGACTTGATGGAGTTCTTCGCCGGTTATGGCTTCAACAAGTGTTTGGCCGGCGATACGCTGGTGGCCGGCTTTGACGGCCGGGTTAGAACCATCCGGGAGATTTATGAAACCGGGGACCTCGGCACGGTTCTGACCCTTGACGCGGACTTCAAACTGGTCAAAGGTGAAATAGCGGAAGTCCGGGAAAACGGCGTTAAAGACGTTTTTGAGATAAGGACCGGAACCGGGAGAGTGATCAGGGCCACAGCCAATCACCCGTTTCTTGCCTTTGAAGGCTGGAAGCCGGTTGAATATTGCAAAATTGGTGAACGGGTTGCTGTTACCCGGGTTATCCGTACGCAGGGCGCCGGGTCCATGCCCGGGCACGAGCTGGCAGTTTTGGCCTGTGTACTTTCAGGGGGTAATACTTGCCACCCAGGCACTTTTTGTTATTCGGAACCGGCCGGACCGGCGTACCCCGATATCCTCTGGGACGAGATCATTTCCATCGAGTTCGCCGGCCGGGAGATGACCTACGATCTGACGGTGGACGGCACCCACAACTTTGTGGCCAACGATTTTGTCGTCCATAACAGTCACGCCGCGGCCTACGCCCTGGTAATCTACCAGACCGCCTACCTGAAGGCCAACTACCCGGCCCACTACATGGCGGCGCTGTTGACCTCGGTCCGCGACAACACGGACAAGGTGGCCGGCTACGTGGAGGAATGCCGGCGGATGAAGATCGAGGTGCTGCCGCCGGACGTCAACGAGAGCCGGGAAAGCTTCACGGTGGTGGGGGACAAGTTGCGCTTCGGGCTGGCCGCGGTGAAAAACGTCGGGTTGGCCGCGGTCAACGAGATGCTCCAGGTACGCTCCTCGGGCGGGCCGTTCCGGAGCCTGGCCGATTTTTGCCAGCGGGTGGGCACCAAGGTGGTCAACCGGCGGGTGCTGGAAAGCCTGATCAAAAGCGGCGCCTTTGATTCCCTGGGCAACCACCGTGCTGCCCTGATGGGGGCTGTGGACGCGGCCATAGCCCTGGCCGGGCGCGTGCAACGGGAAAGGCAGAGCGGCCAGCTGTCGCTCCTGGATTTCTTTGACGGGCCGCCGGTGGAATTGACCCTGCCGGACGTGGGGGAATTCGCGCGGGAAACCGTCCTCACCCTCGAAAAGGAGGCGCTGGGCCTGTATATCAGCGGCCATCCCCTCGACGACTTCCGGAACGAGTTGGACCAGCCGGGCATCACAAGGGTGGCCGACCTCGCGGAGCTGAGCGGCGGGCCCGTGAGCCTGGGCGGCATGATCAGCGGGGTCAATAAGAAGATATCCAAGCGCGGGCAGCCTTTTGCCGTCTGCACCCTGGAAGATTTGACCGGGAGCGTCGAGGTGGTGTTCTTTGCCGCGGCCTTCGAGGCGTGCCGGGACCTGCTCACCGAGGAGGCGGTGGTAGTGGTGCGCGGCAAGCTGAGCCAGGATGACGACCCCAAGGTGCTGGCCGACCAGATAGCGCCTCTTTTGCGCAATTACCGGGCCGATCTGCGCCTGACGGTGGACAACCTGGCGGTCGACCAGTTGGCCGCCTTGAAGCTCCTGTTGGAACGCCACCCCGGACCCCGGGCGGTCTATCTTTACCAGGCCGCCACGGACCGGCTTTTTCTGGCCGGGGAAAACCTGCGGGTCACCGTGACCGCACCCCTCTTGAAGGAGTTGCGGGACGTTCTGGGGGAGTCCTCGGTGGAATTGTGCCATGAGGCGGAGGATGCCCCGGAGGCGGAAGGCACGGAGGAGGCGGCGGCCGGCGAGGAACCGGAAGGGGTCCCCGGCGAGGGGTTGCCTTACCGCTGTCTCTTGGATTTGTAAGCCGCGAGCTTGTTTACCGCCGCGGCAAGGGATATAATGAGCCTGAACAAATTCGGCAGGGGGGTCTGGCGGTGCCGGAGCAGTGGATGGAGACGGTCGGCGAATACGTGGTGATCAAGGCCCTGGAGAACGGGGTGACCATCATCGGCCTGACCAGGGGCAGGGATACCAAGTTTCATCACTCGGAGAAGCTGGACAAGGGCGAGATCATGATCGCCCAGTTTACCGAACATACGTCGGCCATCAAAGTTCGCGGCCGCGCCGAAGTGCTGACCAGGCACGGGCGCATCGCCAACAACGAGTGAGGCCCGCAAAAAACGGGTGGCCGGCGGGCATATTATCCCTGGAACCCTGGTTGACGATGTCTCGCGTATGCACGGGGGCGTTTAGCGCATGTGGACAGTAGTATATCTGGCGCCCAACTGCCGGGAGGCGGAACGGGTCAAGAACCTTCTGACGGCGGAAGGGTTTGTGGTTCAGACCAAAAAGATTTGCGTAGGAAATGACGGCAACGGTCCCGTGGGCATCATGGTTCCCGAATCGGAAGCGGGCGAGGCGTTGGAAGTCATCCATGGCCAGAAGATCATGGAATGACCTGTAACAGGAGTTTTCCGGTGGAAGGAGTGGTTCCTTGCAGCGGATAGGGGTCATGACCTCGGGCGGCGACGCCCCCGGGATGAACGCCGCCATCCGGGCGGTCGTGCGCAAGGCGGTCTTTCACGGCATTGAGGTTATGGGTATCCGGCGTGGCTTCAACGGTTTCATCGAGGGAGACATGGCGCTTTTACACAGCGGTTCTGTGGGCGGAATCATCCAGCGCGGCGGAACCGTCCTCTTTTCCGCCCGCTCGCCGGAGTTTACAACGCCGGCGGGCCGCAAGAAAGCCTGGGAGAACGTGATTCGGTTCGGGTTGCAGGGCCTGGTGGCCATCGGCGGCGACGGCACCTTTCACGGCGTCCGGGCCTTTCACCGGGAGTACGGGCTGCCGGTGGCCTGTATCCCGGCCACCATCGACAACGACATTGTCGGCACCGATTACGCCGTCGGTTTCGACACCGCGGTGAACAACGTGGTGGACGCGGTAGACAAAATCAAGGATACCGCCACTTCGCACGAACGCACCTTTGTCATCGAGGTGATGGGCCGCGCCAGCGGCCACATCGCCCTGGCGGCCGGATTGGCCGGGGGCGCCGAATCCATCCTGGTTCCCGAACGTCCTGTGAACATCGAAGATGTCTGCGCCCGGCTGATCCGGGGCCACCGTCGCGGCAAGGAACACAGCATCATCATCGTGGCCGAGGGGGCGGGCAGCGCTCTCGACATAGGGCTGGCCATCAAGGAGAGGACCGGCTTCGACACCAAGGTGACCATCCTGGGGCACCTGCAGCGGGGCGGCACTCCGAGTGTCTTTGACCGTAACCTGGCCTCGCGGATGGGCTTCCGGGCCGTGGAAATGCTGATGGACGGAGACACTCCTGCGATGGTGGGCTGGCTGAAGGGCGAAATAGTGAGCCAGGACCTTGACAGCGTGCTGGTCCAGCCCCGGCCGGCCGACGGGGGGTTGTACCGGCTGGCCGATATCCTGTCCATGTAAGCCATGTAAGGAGGGGCCCTCTTTGCGGCGCACCAAAATAGTGTGTACCATCGGCCCGGCCAGCGACGATCCGGCCATTATGCGGGAACTGCTCCGCGCGGGCATGGATGTGGCCAGGTTGAACTTTTCCCACGGCACCAGGGAGGAGCACGGCGGGCGGATCGCGCTCTTGCGCCGCCTGGCCGGGGAGGAAGGGAAAAACCTGGCCGTTTTGCTCGACACCAAGGGGCCGGAAATAAGGCTGGGTTTTCTGGAGAAAGAGCCGGTGGTACTGGAGCAGGGCCGGTATACCGTCCTGACCACGGAGCCGGTCAAGGGTAGCGCCGGCCTTCTGCCGGTCAGCTACTCCGGACTGCCGGCCGACGTTTCTCCGGGCGACGCCATCCTGCTCGCCGACGGGCTGATCGAACTCAGGGTGACCGAAACCGACGGACGCAAGGAAATCCGCTGCCTGGTGGTAAACGGCGGCGAGTTGACCAGCCAGAAGGGCGTCAACCTGCCCGGGGTGGTGACCAACCTGCCATTTGTCACCCCCGGTGACGCCGGGGACATCGTATTCGGCGTCCGCTCGGGGGTGGACTTTATCGCCGCCTCCTTTGTCCGTACGACCCAGGACGTCCTGGAGATCAGGCGGATTGTGGAGGAGAGCGGCGGGAAGCAGCATATCATCGCCAAGATCGAAAACGCCCAGGGTGTGGCCAACCTCGGCGACATCGTGAATGTGGCCGACGGCGTCATGGTGGCCCGGGGCGACCTGGGCGTGGAGATCGCCATCGAAGAGGTGCCTCTGGTTCAGAAAGACATCATCAGGCGTTGCAACCTGGCCGGCAAGCCGGTGGTCACCGCCACCCAGATGCTGGAATCGATGATCGTCAACCCCCGGCCCACCAGGGCGGAGGCCTCCGATGTGGCCAACGCCATCCTCGACGGGACCGACGCCGTCATGCTTTCGGGGGAGACGGCGGCCGGACATTACCCGGTCCAGGCGGTCCGGACCATGGACCGCATCGCCCGGCGCACCGAGGCCGCCCTGCCGTTTGGAGAGATGATGGACCGCCAGAGGAGGAACCTGTCCGGCACCGTCACCGGGGCCATCAGCCACGCCACCGTGACTTCGGCCGACGACCTGGGGGCCGCCGCCATTATCACCATCACCCAGTCCGGCTACACCGCCCAGATGGTCTCCCGCTACCGTCCCCGGGCTCCCGTTATAGCGGTGACGCCCCAACCGGAGGTGCGCCGGCGCCTGGCGCTGCTCTGGGGGGTGGAGGCCCTGGCGGTCGGACCCAGGGGTACCAAGGGCACGGACGAATTGATTGCCGACGCCTTTGACGCGGTCTTGGCCGCAGCCATGATCGGGCCGGGCGACCTGGTGGTGGTTTCGGCCGGGGTGCCCGCGGGACTGCCCGGTTCCACCAACATGGTGCGGGTGCACACGGTGGGCGACATCCTGGCCCGGGGGGTGGGCATCGGAACGGGGCCGGTCACCGGAACCGTGCGGGTGGCGCGCTCGGCCGGGGAAGCCGGGTCCCTGGTCCAACCGGGCGACGTGCTGGTGGTGGCCGCCACCGACCGAGATTTCGTACCGGTGATGGCCAGACTCGGGGCGCTGGTTACCGAAGCCGCCGGCCTTACCTCGCACGGTGCCATCGTGGCCCTGGAGTACGGGAAGCCGGCCGTGGTGGGGGTGGAAAACGCCACTTCCCTCCTTCCCGCCGGGGAAACGGTCACCGTCGACGCCCGGCGGGGTCTGATTTACCGGGGACCGGCCAGGGTCCTGTAGGGGCGGCTGCGGATTCTTTCGAAGACATTGTGGCGGGCCGGTCTGGATTGCGGTGGTTGGGGCCGGGGGATCCCCAGAGGCTGGCCAGGCATGCCAAATATTCCATGTCGTTTTGCGGTTGAAAGGAGTTGTCGCTGTGCAATTCCAACACGTCAGGGTTATACAGGGTTCCAATGCCAGTAAATTTCCCGCTTGCACATCCCTTCTCATTGACGACGGGGATGCGGTGGCGGTCATTGACCCGGGAGCGGGCCCCGGGGCTTTGGCGGGGGCCCTGGGGAACCGGGAGGTTGATATGGTAATCAATACCCATTATCACTTCGATCATCTCTCGGGAAACCATCTGTTCCCCCGGGCCAGGGTATATATGAACCCTGTTGAAGTCGGTGTTTTTTCCAACCTGGGCCTGGTTGGAGAATGGATCGGCATCAGGGAGGTTTTCGGTGAGGAAGGCGTCGCCGGCTGGCTGAAGACGGTCGCCCGGCCGGACAGTCCGCAAACGGAGTTTTCGCCATCCAGTCGTCACGAATGGTGGTTGTCGACGCGGGCTCCAGCCGGCTCCTATGTCTACGACCGGGTGTGGGAAATCGGGAAGACGCGGGTGGTTATGGTCCATGCACCCGGTCACACGAACGGTTTTTGCTGCCCCTACTTTCCCGACGAGGGGCTCGTATACACTGGTGATATCGACCTGACCGGTTTCGGGCCGTGGTATTGCGGCAGCGACGGGAACATCGAACAGTTCCTGCTCTCCGCCCAACGGGTGGCCCGGCTGGACGCCGAATGGTTTGTGACCGGCCATCAGGCGGGAACCGTCTCCCGGGCTGATTTTGCCGGGAAACTGGAACAGTTCCTGGAGGTCGTCAACCAGCGGCAGGAGCGGCTTATGGGGTTTCTGGAAGCTGGTATACAGCCCGAAGATATACCGAGCCACGGTCTCCTGTACCCGCCCAAGTACCAGGTGGATCCCTGGGTTGTCATGTGGGAGAGGATTGGCGTACGCAAGCATATGGCGTTTCTCCGGAAGGGCAAGGGGGACGGGAACTGAGCGATTCGCGCCCCCTATTGTTGTCCGGAGGAAAGACGGGAGACTCGGGGGGGGGTGCAGCCGGGAGTCCCCGCCTGTTTCTGTATAATGAAGCCTGCGGGTCATCCTTTGCGGCGGGCACACCTGCCGCATTGCCACGTCGGGAAACCGTCCACTCCTGGTGAATTATCGAAGTTCAGCAGGAAGGCGTAACCGGATAGCGAATTGTTTTGGCAGCATGGAAAGAGGTGATGCCGCGATGCGCTTTGTGATTATGGGTAACAGCGCCGCCGGGGTGTCGCCCGCGGAATTGTTGCGCCGCCTGGGCGGGACCGGGGAGATTACCATCGTCTCCGACGGCATGTCGCAGAAATATGTTGACCGGTCTGCTGGGTGAGAGCGTATTAACCCATGGGGAGCAGAAACCAGAACCCCGGAAATTTCAGCAAGAGAGGGACGCCCTGCAGGCTGAGGCTGCCGTCTTAGACCCGCAACCCTGTTAGAACGGTGCACAGCGACAAACCATTGGGCATTAAAGCCTACGGATCGATTCCCCATCTTCCCGGCAGCCGCCTCGGCCCGGGCGACCACCGGGTGACGGACGGACAGGCCAGGATTTGCCTTTTGAAGGCGAGAGATCGGCACGACCGGATAATCGTGCAGGAGAAGGTGGATGGCTCCAACGTAGCCGTGGCCAGAACCGGCGGCGTCATCGTCCCCCTGATCAGGGCCGGGTACCGGGCCGAGTCTTCCCCGTTTAAACAGCATCGCTTGTTTGCCCACTGGGTATACCGTAACTACCTACGCTTCGACGCTCTCCTGGATGAAGGGGAACGCTTGGTGGGTGAGTGGCTGGCGCAGGCCCACGGCACCCGCTACGCTTTGTTTCACGAGCCCTTTGTGGTTTTCGACCTGATGAGGGGGCAAACCCGTCTTTCCTTGGCCGCGTTTACCGAAAGGCTAGCCGGTCGCTTTGTGCGGCCGTTCCTCCTTCACGAAGGCGGTCCTTGCTCCATGGAGCGGGCGCAGCAACTGCTGGGCCGGTTCGGCGGACACGGGGCCCTGGAAACGCCTGAAGGGGCGGTCTGGCGGGTGGAGCGGCAGGGCAGGGTCGACTTTCTGGCCAAATGGGTTCGTCCGGACAAGGTCGATGGGTGCTACCTGCCGGAGATGTCGGGCGGCCCGGAGATATGGAACTGGCGGCCGGATGGTTCACCGGAATTATAGCAAACCGTGGAGGAGCGGCAACCGGTGCGAGTGGTCAAGTACAAGGATTGCATCGAGCTCAAGATCAGCGATATACCCGACCGCTAAATCGACCGGATAAAGTTGCGGCAGTGCCACCCGGGACTCTTGGCCGACGGCGACAGGTAGATCAGCCGTCTTCCAAAAGCAGGACAAATCCATTGCGGCTCTTATCCCGTTGTAGCGGGGTGACCCCGAGCGGCAGTAAATGGGGAATTAAGGATACCAGGAAACCAGACGGGTCAAGGACTTCGGGGTTAACCATCGTCCGCTGTCCTAACCCGGAGATCCATCCCGTTAATTCTCAGACAATGCAATGCTAAAACCATCTTACCATATATTACTATTTTGTAGTTTAAGGGATGCGAAAGCCTGGTTGTTTTTTTATCATTAGAATCCGTAAACCGAAAGGATAATTTCTCAAATTGTCGAACCAACATATATTTGGATGCGCGCCCATGCCGGCGCAGACGTACTTTTTTTCCGGAAGGCGGCGAATGCCCCCGGTTTCGTTTTCGTTCGGGGAGCGCAGGACAAGTCTGAGTCCGGCTGCAACTCAAGCGTACTGGTTATCGGAAGGATGAACGCACCTTGGGGTTTTACGCTCACTCGGATAGGGAGAATGACCGAAACCAGTGGCAGCTGTTGAAAGCCCACTTAGGGGATACTGCTGTAAATGCCGCCAGGTTTGCCAAGACCTTCGGGGCCGAAAAACTCGCCTATGCCGCCGGGCTTCTTCACGATGTCGGAAAATATTCCGATGCCTTTCAAGAGCTTCTTGAGGGCAGGCCCGGCAGAGTCGACCATTCTACGCCCGGTGCGGTTGAAGCTGCAAAGCGGTTCGGTCCCGCAGGGCGATTATTGGCGTATATGATTGCCGGGCACCATTGCGGGCTGCCCGACTGGGGAAGCGCTGCCGACGAGTCGTCCCTGGAAGCCAGACTCAGCAAGGGTTTGGAAGACTATAGCGCGTTTGTCGAAGAGATAGACCTGCCGGCACCCCGGGATGTAACCTTACCCAACCTTGTCCCGAGTGCGGGGGGCGGGTTTTGTGCCCAGTTTTTGATTAGATTAGTGTATTCCTGTTTGGTTGATGCGGATTTTCTTAACACGGAGAGTGTATTAGATCCTGATAATGCCGTCTTCCGTCACCGGCCATATTCATTAAAGGACTTAAGTCGAGAACTAGACTCGTATCTTGTTGTCTAGGAAATTATACTTTCCTCACGCGGCCGAAGATTCCTATCGACAAAGTGATATGAATAGGATCTTGTCAATTCTTGCAGCATGAGATAGAGTGGTTTCATGAGAACGAATGAAAATGCTTCCAGGCAGGAATCGATTAAGATTAAAAAGATAATCATGGATCACTGGGCTGCATTTCTTCTGGCATATTTGGCCAGGATACCGCCAGATATGTTGTC
>JAJYZD010000080.1 GCA_021800315.1 Bacillota bacterium
CCAGCCCCAGCGCGTCTATGACCTCCCGCCGGGAATGACCGGAAATGGCGAGCATGAGATCCGCCCTTTTCAGGTCAGCCACCTTGCCCATATACCACGTCTCAATAGACGGATTACTGAGGTAGCGCTCGCGATGGAGGTATGGAATGAGGTCGTACAAGGTAACCGCCGTGGACATACCGGTCAGGGCGCCGATGGAAGTGACCGCGTCGTCCTCAAGCCCTTCGAAAAGACTCGCAACATGCACCCAGTCAGGACGTAACTGGTGCAGAAAGTTTTCCCGAACCAACTCCGCCGTCCGCCGGCGCCAACCGTTGGCCGGGTCGATTGCGGCAACCGGCGCCGGTATTTCAAATGTGAGGATGTTTTCGCGGGGTAGAAGGCCGGCGAAGGATTGCCGGATGCCATCCATGGCCTCGGGGAAAGCATGGTTAAGTACCATCAACCATTCGTGGCTTCCCCCCGCGGCTATCATAGCCCTAACCAACCCCAAAGAGTATCGCCCGATTCCCCGGTCACGACTAACGGTCTGCAGGGGCTGCAGATCAACTACTATTCTCATCTGGAAGTCCTCTCATTTTCATCAGTCCGCAAACCGTCTATCCGGTTTCCGCCTTAGCGGCGATATATTGCCTGAAGGAAGTCATATATGGTCCGCGCGGGTTCGGACAACCGCTGAGCCGGTTCAGATGTATCGATGCTGCCCGGTGAGTGGCTGACGGGATGTGATCCACCCATAAATTGCCGTTCTGAACGAGATGCGCTTCCTGACAAGTCATTTAGCACGGTAACTCTTCCCGAAGAATGACGTTTGATAATACCAATACCTACCAAAAGAACACCTTCCTCCTTTTTTGAATCCAATCCGATATGGCTCGTGTAATAGCCGGTCTGAAAGACCTACTTGTTCCGGGAAACCCGGGAATACCTTGAATGTATACGTATGGCGGATCTCCATTCGTAAGGCAAATGGGAAGGCCCATTGTGCCGGAGGGGTGGCGCAGGAACCGGGCAACTGGGAAATGGTTCGGCAACCGTTCCTTGGTCCCTTAGACAACACAGGAGTCTTTGCCTGCTGTTCTCTAGATCAAATTGCTTGATGTGCTCATTTGCATAGTCAACCACACGGTTATAGAACTCCTTATCTTGAAATAGACGATTGCATAATTTTGCCGCCTTATCCACCTCGTAATACTCAACTACTAACTCGGGAAACAATATTGACTGCGTGTGACTGTAAGGTGTCGAAACGCACGGTATATTTGCTGCGGCACAGTCAAGCGGAAACCTTCCCCAGGTGTATCCCTGGTCTAAATGCAGCCCTAAATAATACTGAGAATGTTCTATAAAATATTCATGCCAACCTTTTACCGGCAAAAACTGCAGACTCGGCCCTGCCATTTCAAGTATGCTCCTGATGTCGTCAGACGTTAAGCCAGTGGGATAACACACGACATGGTGATTGAGCTTGTTTATGGGTATTGTATTCCAAATACCACCACGGCCAATTACCTGGGTGCTTAACTCGATGATGGGGTTCTTTGCGGAACTGATATGTCCTTTGGCCCAGGCGAGCGGGTACGGTACCCCTATGAAACAAGCAGGCTTGCTTGTCAGTGCTCGTATTGCTTCTAAGCCCTTTGAATTTATCACGCCAACCATATCAATCGTGTTTAAGACGTCTTTGTACCGGGACAATGCCTCAAATGGCCAATGCGGAATTAGAGAGCCTTCAACTAAACCGATGACAAACGCCTTTGATTTACTTTTTAAGTTACAACATATATCTAGCATATTGAAAGACATATTGACCATTACCACATCATATTTGTCAAACTGCGAATAGTCATCTATGCCTAACCCATTATGAACATCCCCGTCCATGGCATATGCCCATACTGAAATATCGTTTAACTGATGTATCCATTTGCCAGTAGGCACGTGATGGCTTATTAAGCAGAATTTCACGTCTTTTAGGCCACCTTTTACATGGTTGAACGGATATTTCGATTGAAGTAAATGGCTAATATAACCTGCAATGCTATATTATGTTTAAACTCGGGCATTTGACACCTCTCGCAAATTCTCCAAGGCCGTGGAGGAATAAAAAGGAAGCCGGCCCAAGAAACCGACTTCATCAAGCCGGACCGTCGCCGGCAAAATAAGAGACCTGTCTATTTCACAAGACAGGTCTCCGACCTTAACCACCCGGTCTTGCATACTCTTTCTTGCTTTCTACGGCAAATTTTTCAGTATGCCCTTCGGTGGTTTTCATTGGTATTTTGCCGCCACGAGGCGGTGCTTATACCAGGGATTATCTCCCAATTCGAAGGCTTTCGTCCCCGCCCCGTTCAGGCCTTGCCCCTCTCCCTGGCGAAGCGGAGAAACTGTTCCTTCTTGTTTTCGGGCGGCACGTGCAGGACGGCCCGCCGGGCCATGGACAGGGCGCCGCTGGGGCAGGCGGCGGCGCACACCCCGCAGCCCAGGCAAAGATCCTTGTTTACCTGCGGCGTCTCCCCTCTCCCGCTGTCGTCCATCATGGAGATGGCGTCGATATGGCAGGTGTCGGCGCAGGTCCCGCATCCGACGCAGCCCTCCCTGTCCACCTCCGGGATGAAATTGCTGGGATGGGTGGAGCCTTTGCCGTACTCCCTGACGCTCTTGAGCACAACGCAACAGCAGCCGCAGCAATGGCAGATGTAGGTGGGGTTGTTGAGCACGTTGTCACCCATGTGCACCAGGCCCAGTTTTTCCGTCCGGTCCAGGGTGCGGAGCAGGTCGTCCACGGTCGCCGGACGGGCCAGCCCCCGGCGGAGGAGCCAATCGGCGGCGCCGCCCAGGGAGGTGCAGACGTCCAGGGGCGCGTCGCAGGCCTTGCCCAGGTGGCTCGCCTTGTGGCGGCAGGCGCACATTGTCAGCGCCCCGCCACCCGACTGGCGGATGATTGCGGAAGCCCTCTCGTACTCCAGCACTTCCGTTTCCACGACCGCCGGGATGAGGCTCTCGTAGACCAGGGTTTGGAAAAACGTGGTCTCGCCGCCGGCAAACTCCTTTTTCACCTCGTCATTGTGGAAATACCGCTCGAACAGTTCGGCCAGTTCCTTCATGTCCAGGTCCTCCCGGACCCGCATGAAGGTATACTCGAAGAAACCGATCACCACCGGAGCCAGCATGTAGTAGACTTCGTCGCGCCGCGGCAGGTCCAATACCAGGCCCTTTTGTGCCATGCCGTCCAGGACGGCGGTGACATCCTCCTGCCGCATCCCGGTGAGGTCGGCTATCCTGGCCGCCGGGAGCGGCACCAGGGGAAACTTGGCGCCTACCATGGCTTCGGTCTCCGTGTAGAGGCGGTGCAGGATTTCCATCAGGACCTCGCTTCCCGGCGCGCCGACCGGGTTGCGGTTCAGCCGCTCCGCCAGCGCCCGGTAGACCTCTTCCTTGGCATTGATAAGGTGACCCACGTGAGAATTCCTCCTCCGGTATTCGATCAACCAGCCATCGCCGGCTTTCGACTCTGGGGGATCTGGGGCTGTGGTAATCGGACACGGCGGCAAATCCAACGTCGTCAACCTTGAGGTTCCTGATAAATTCCCTTATTGTCTCCTTTAACTCCGGACCACTCCCCGTCTTCGCTTGGGTGGACCATCGGCGCGACCGGCCTGTCTCCGCCCGGCAACCGCGTCAAATGCCTTCCTCTGCCTTTTTCCCGGGCCGAAACAACTATTCAGAAAGCGCCTTCGTCCTTCGCCGCCGTCACTGTCTTCGATGGTATCCGGCTCTCACAGGGGACTCCCGTCTGGCATAGACCGCAACCGTAGCCCTTTATCCCGAACCGTTCCTCCACATAACGGGCGCAGGTTCCTCCGGCATGGTCCCAGCACTTTACCTTGTCGTGTCCGCTCTCGGTTACGGCGCCCACGGGACATCGCTTTGCGCAGGCCATACAGCTCCCATCGTAAAAGTAAAGACAGTAGGCACGGTGGTTTTGATAAGGCCGCAGGGTGGGCGTTATCGCCACTCCGGCCACCACTGATCCCGCCCGGTGGGCCTTCCCTTTAGCCGTTATCAGGCCGTCGCAGAGCCCGAAGGTTCCCAGTCCGCCGGCATGGGCGGCATGGCGCTCCGACCAGCGGGAGGCGAATCCATAGGCCGGGGACGTTTCCCACTGCCAATGGGGTGACAACTGCGGAGCTACCGCGGGAACGCCAAGTATTGCCAATTGTTCCACCACGTGTTTTCTCAGCGCGACATTGAAGTCTTCACCAAAATAGCGGGTTCTTACCCAACGGTCTGCCGGGTAAAAGTCCTGATCCCTATTGTCTTTCCTGGTTTTCGTACGTTGGGGCAACACCCAGCTTATCACGGTCAACTCATCGGGAGCCGCCGGTGTCGTCGGGAAGGCCAGATGGAAAATCTCGGCAGGTGTGAAATGAAACTGTCCAACATGCTCCTTGTAACTTTCGTAAATGGGATCGGCGCCCGAAGAAAACCCGAGCAATGCTTCCTCCCAGGCCCGTTCGCCAGTCCCGTCACCCATGGAGTTTACCGGCGAGTTGACTATAAAACTGTTGATTAACCGCTCGACCCAGTGCCGCGGATCCGTTTTGAACCCGCTAAAGTCCGGCTCAGTCGTCTACAACACCCCCTGTCCCGTTAGTTGCCGGCTTTCCCTCCTTCTCCCCGTCGACGGTTTTGTTGGTTTCAGTATTATTTGCATGCCATCAATATGGGCAAAAATATTATACACTCGGCACGGAAAGTCCGTCAAGTACCCGTAAAAAGATTGCCAACTCTTCCGGCGGGAACTGGCTCCGGATTTGCCGGTCCAGTCTCTCGGCCAGACTGATGACCACCGGCCCCATCTCCCTGGCCCTGGCGGTTAGAAATACCAGCAACGACCGGCGGTCCTCCGGATCATCCCGGCGTTCGATGAAACCGCTCCGTTCCATCCGGTCCAGAATGCCGGTCAGAGTGGATCCATCGATTTCGACGCTCTTGGCCAGTTCCTTAAACTTCATCCCGTCGGTGATCGACAAGGCGTTGAGGACGTAGAACTGCACCGGGGTGATGCCGTAGGAGGCCAGGGGCCCTTCATAGTATTTTTGGACCTTGCGCATGACCCTGGCCAGTTGGAAGCAAATATATCGCTGGGGGCCCTTGGTTGTATCTTCAGGCATTGTTGGAAAAACCCTCTCCCTGGCTGAATTCCGGTTTCCTCATATCCGGCGTGGCGGGTTTTACCCCTTTCGAGTATATACCGGCTGACGGCCGACGGCAAGGTTCAGGCACCACCCAGGCATAATCCTGAAACTTGGCGCCTACCATGGCTTCGGTCTACGTGTAGAGGTGGTGCAGGATTTCCATCAGGACCTCGCTTCCCGGCGCGCCGACCGGGTTGCGGTTCAGCCGCTCCGCCAGCGCCCGGTACACCTGTTCTTTGGCGTCGATAAGGTGACCCACGTTAGAATTTCTCCCCTGGTATTTGATCAACCAGGCCAGCACCCATTGCCCGTCGCGACATTGAAGTCTTCACCAAAAAAGCGGGTTCTTACCCAACGGTAGCGATCTCTACATTCCAACCGGACGGGCCGGAATCGTTCCAGGTGGCAGGCCAGTGGAGTTCGAGCCCGTGGATCTCCTGCGCTCATCCCCCATACACGTTGGAACGGGGCCGGCCTTACTACCCGGACCCGCCGGCAGCGGACGTGCAGTCCCGGATGAGACCGGCGGCGGCCTGATCCACAATCAGCGTGGTGTGGCGATGCAATTGTAAAAGGGAAGCGGGTACGGCCGTGGTTACCGGGCCCCACAAGGCCCCGGCGACCGCCGCTGCCTTCTCCCGGCCGCCGGCCAACAACAGGATCCGCCTGGCCTTCATGATCGCCCCCATACCCACGGTGACCGCCCGGCCCGGCACGGCACCGTGGTCGGGAAAGGACCGCGCGTTGGCCTCGACCGTCTGCGGGGCCAGATCGACGAGATGGGTGGCCACGCACAGGCTCTTCCCCGGTTCGTTGAAGCCGACATGCCCGTTTTGGCCGATGCCCAGTATCTGGAGATCGATACCGCCGGCCGCCGCGATGGCGAGGTCGTAATTCCGGCAAGCGTCAGCAACATTCCCTGGTTGTCCGGGTACCAGATGGATGTTCTCCGGACGCAGGTTCACCCGCGAAAAGAGATTCCGTTCCAGGTAAGACCGGTAACTGCGAGGATCGGCAGGCGACAGGCCGTAGTATTCATCAAGGTTGAAGACCGTCAGCCGGCTGAAGTCCACCTGCCCCGCTTCATACATCTCCCCCAGCTTGCGGTAAACACCTAACGGCGTGACACCGGTGGCCAGGCCCAGCACCAGGTCAGGCTTCCGGACAATGGCTTCGCCTACCAGTCCGGCCCCCAGGCAACTGAGATGTTCGTAGTCGCGGGCTATCACGATCCGCATGCCGTATACTCATCCCTGGCCCGTATCAGGGCGGCAAAATTGGCGACCGGGGTATGGCGGGGCACTTCGCAACCGGGGCTCAAAATGTATCCCCGGCCTCCGGTCCGCATACATTGACCGGCCGCGGTCAACACCTGGTCTACCTTCCCCTGGAGCAAAACCGCGGAAGGACTGATGTTTCCTTTCAGGCACGTATCCCGGAGTACAGACCGCGCCCGGGACAGGTCGACTTTTTCATCGACATTGACGATATCGGCCTTGAGCCCGGCTATGTTGTTCAACAGATGGTTACTGTCACCGCAAATGTGGTATTTAACCCTGGCTCCGGCCGACTGCAGGCTCTCGATAACCCTTTTGGCGGGCAAAAAAGCTGTTTGCCGGTAGTCGGTCTCCGAAATCAGCGACGCCAACGCATCGCCCAGGCCGATAATGTCGGCGCCGGCTTCTATCTGCGCTCTGCCGAAGGCGATGGCCAGTTCAGCGGTAAAGTCCAGAAGTCCAGCCGTAAACTCCGGTGCGTCGTAGAGATCCAGCAGGAAATTGCTTGAACCCCGTAAAATAGCGGCACTCTGGAAAGGCGCCTCTACCCAGCCCAGAACAGGTATCTCTCTTCCCACCAGCCTCTTCAATTCTCTGACCCCGGCGATCTTGTCGGCGAGCCTGGCCGCTTTGTACACATCCGGCATGGACAGACTGGAAAAGTCGTTCCGTTCAGGCAGCGCTGGCCTTCTCTCCACCGGCAGGTCATCATCGGGGAAGTCCAGTTGGGCCCCGCAGGCCTCCGCCTCCCGGTAGGCGTCGGTATCAGCCGTAACGATGTCATACCCGAAATGTTTCACGCAGGCGGCCTGGGCCGTCGCCATGAACCGATAGTCGGTGCAGTAGCGTCCGTAAGGGATACCGGCGAACTCGGCGGCAAAGGCCATGACAAAAGGACACACTGGAACCTTGTCCACCGGTTGGAAGGAAACCGCAGCCATCACCCGCTGGTAGGCATTCATCGGAACGTCTCCTCTCTTTCCGGAAACTGGTTGCTCGACCCGCTATTCGCGCGCGAAGAGGTGGGCCCGGTTCAGGTTGAAGACGAGCGGGACGGTTTCGCCCGGCCGGGGAATATTGACGCCCGCCAGCCGCGCGGTGACCGCGGTCCGGCCAATAGTGAAGTAGACCAGGCTTTCCGCTCCCAGCGACTCCACTACCTCCGCCCCGACCCGGCAGATCCATTCCGGATGTTGCCGTGCCAGTTCGGGATCCAACCCGATGTCTTCCGGCCGGACGCCCAGAACCAGCCGTTCCTTCCCGGTCTTGAGCCCGGATTCCACCAGTTCCGGCGGTATGGGGAAGTACAGCCCCTCGCCCCGTAGCGCCGGTTCGTCGTGCCGTTCCAGGGTTACCGGGATAAAATTCATCGGCGTCGAACCGATGAAACCGGCGACGAAGAGATTGGCCGGTCGCTCGTACAACCGCATGGGAGTGTCAATCTGTTGCACGATCCCCCCGTTCATTATCACGATCCGGTGCCCCATGGTCATGGCTTCCACCTGGTCATGGGTAACATAGATGGTCGTTACGCCGAGGCGTCGCTGCAGGCGGGCCAGCTCAACCCTCATCTGCACCCTGAGTCTGGCATCCAGGTTGGACAGGGGTTCGTCCATCAAAAAAACCTGCGGTTCGCGTACCATGGCCCGGCCCAGGGCCACCCGCTGCCGCTGGCCGCCGGACAAGGCCTTCGGCTTGCGTCCCAAAAGGTGGTCGATCCCCAAAACCCGGGCCGCTTCCCCGACCCGGCGTCTCGTCTCCTCCCGGGGAACCTTGCGGTTTTTCAGCCCGAAAGCCATATTGTCAAATACATTCATATGGGGGTAGAGGGCGTAGTTTTGGAACACCATGGCTATATTCCGGTCCCGGGCCAGGACGTCGTTCACCTGCCGGCCGCCGATATATATCCCGCCCCGGCTGACATCCTCTAATCCAGCCACCATGCGCAGGATGGTGGTTTTCCCGCAACCGGACGGCCCGACCACGACCATTAATTCGCCCTCGTCGATCCGCAGGTTGAAATCACGTACGGCAACGGTTTCTCCGAACACCTTCCAGACATTTCTCAACTCCACGCAGGCCACTGTTTCCCCTCCCTTTGTACGGCCGTGACCCGTTCATGAACACCTTCCCCGCTTGTTCACTGCGGAAAGGAATCAGGTTCCGGTTTCCGGACTGCCTGATCCCTCGTCGTCCATCACCGCTCTCTCCTTCAGGAAGGCCCGGACCTCGTCCCCTGTGGGCGCCGCCTGGGCGCCACCGCATCTGGTGGCCGCCAGCGCTCCGCAGGCGCTGGCCCACAAGGTGGCCCGCCTGAGATCCCATTTCCCGCGGTACGCGATCAGAAAACCGGCGGCAAAAGCATCGCCCGTTCCGACGGCATCTACCCCGGAGACGGGAAAGGCGGGAAGGACCACCCGTTCCGAACCCTTCTGCACCGCCACGCCGCGTCCGCCCCGGGTTATCACCGCTATGGGCACCCGTTGGACCAGTACGTCCAGGGACTCCTCCCAACTCTTTTTGCCGGTCAGGACCCCGGCTTCGGATTCATTGGGGAAAAAGACATCCACCAAAGGTAACAGATCCAGTAGTTTTTCGCTCATCGCCCGGCCGTCGAACCAGCCCGTGTCGAGCGAGGTACCCATCCCCCCCGCCCTGGCCGCCCTCAGGAGGTTTCCGTACTCAACCAGATTGTCCCGCCAGTTGACGGCGCAGAGGTGCAGGTGGGTAAAACCATTCCATGTCCCTGCCGCCGGAACGGGCGGCCGGTAAGCGGCGTTGCTGCCCCTGCAACTGATAAACGAACGCTCCCGGTCGGAGGTGAGTCCGATACTGAGGCCCGTCTTGTGGCCGGACGCCTCCTGCAACAAGGAGATGTCGACGCCGAACTCCCGCAGTAAGCGGCGGAGATACCGACCGAAGTAATCGTCACTGACATACCCGTGCAGACTGACCCGTTCCCCCAGTCTCGCCAAAGCCACCGCCGTGTTGGCCGCGCTCCCGCCCAGGCAGAGATTTGCCTCCGGTATGAAAACCTCCTCTCCGGGGTCGGGCAGCTTCTCCAGACCATGGATAATGACATCGAGATTGACGTCTCCGGTCACAATAAACCCGGTCTGTCTTCCACCTTGTTCCATGTGTCCTCCATCCTCCAGACGGTTTAGGTCAAAATCGGCGCACTCCTGATAAAAAGTCCGGCCACGTGTTTGCGAAAACCTTCCGCATACCGGCAGCCGCCCTGAAAACCGCGGTAGCGGGCGCCGACCGCGATGAATTCCAGAATGTCCAGTCCGTCGTGCTCCTTCAGCCAGTCCACCTGACTCCGGTAACTCTCCATCATGGCCTGTTTCACGGCCAGGGTGGCAGTGATGTCCACATATTCGGTGGGTACGAAATTCACGCCCGCATAGGTATCCATCAACCGGATTTCCGGGACGCGGCCAATCGCCTCCCGGCAAGGCGAAACATACGGTACTGTGGCCAGAAACGCCGCTTCGACCACCATTCTTTGTACCGCCACGTGGTCCGGATGGTAGTCTTCCGGGGCATGAGTGATGATCAAATCCGGCTTTGCTTCCCTGATGGCCTCCACCACCCGGAGTCTTTGACCGGCCCAATCGCTTCCCGCCTCACCGTCGGGAACATCCAGCATGACGACCCCGGCCCCGATCAAGCGGGCCGCCGCGCCGGCCTCCGCACAGCGCACTTGCCGCAGTTCGCCGGGCGGCAGGCGGAAATGCCCCTTGTCACCCCGGCAAACATGACACATGGTGACCCGGTGTCCGTGTCCGGCGTAAGCCGCCAAAGTGCCGCCACAGGAGATTTCCAGGTCATCGGGATGGGCGCCGATGCCCATGATGCTCCGTTTTCCTTCCTCCGTTTCAGCCATACCCGTTGTCCCCCGCCCCCTTTCAGCCTTTGACGGCCCCGCTGGTCAGGCCTTTGATGAATTGACGCGACAGGAAAACATAGAATACCAGGGGCGGGATCACCGCCATGGTCAGGGCGGCGAAAACCGCCGGCCAGTTGGTCTGGAACTGTCCATAAAAGGTGGCTATCCCCAGGGGAAGAGTCTTTAAGTGGTCAGACCTAATAAAAATCAGAGGAATGTAAAAATCGTTCCAGATAGGGATAAAATCAAAGATAGCCGCTGTAGCGATAGCCGGTCTCAATAGGGGGAGATAGACATACAAGAGCGCGCGCCAAGAATTGCAACCGTCGATCTCCGCAGCTTCTCCCAACTCCTTTGGCAACTCACTGAAGAATCCGGTGATGATAAACACTGAGAAGGGGATGCCCATAGCAGCACGAATTAAGATTAGTGATAATAGATTATTAAAAAGACCGATATTGAGAAACAAATGGAATAAACTTACTATCGCCAGGCGGACCGGAATCATCATTCCTGCCAGAATGTAGAAATAGACAGTCCTGTTACCCTTGAAAGAAAACCTGCTGAGTCCATAAGCCGCCAGAACCGACAGTGCCAGTATCATAATCAAGGAAGCGGCCGTAACCAGTATGCTGTTGCGGTAATAAACCGCGAAGTTAACGAGAGAAAAAACGTCCCCGTATCCACGGAAGCTCACTTTACGTGGCCAGCCGAATGGGTCGCTGATGATCCCGAAAGAAGTCTTAAACGAAGTGGTTACCATAATAAAGAGCGGGTAAAGAACCAGCCCGGTTTGCCATAACAGAACACCGTAAAGTAATACTTTCCCTACCCGTCTTGCGAACATCCGAGTTTCCCCTTCCCCGGCTCAAGCCGAACGACGTCGCATATCCACCCAGAACCAGCCCAGCGTGGATAACGCAATGATGACGAACATCACCGTAGCGATGGCTGCGCCCAGACCCATTTCCGGCGGAGCGCCGCTTAAAGAACTGAAAGCGGTACGGTAAAACAAGGTGCCCAACACGTCGGTACTGTAGTAGGGGCCGGCCTGGGTTCCTTCCATGGCGTAGATAATGCTGAAAGACGTAAAGTTGCCGGCCAGCGTCAGAATGCTTACCACTCCGATCACCGGCACCAGGAGCGGCAGGGTGACCCGCTGGAACATGGACCACTCGTTACAGCCGTCAATCCTGGCCGCTTCATACAGTTCTTCCGGAATGGCCTCAATTCCCGCCAGGAACATTATTATCGGCATCCCGATAAACTGCCAGGCGTTGACGAAGGCGATGACCGGCAGGGCCCAGGCCGGATCTCCCAGCCAGGGCCTGGCCATAAAAGACAGGTGGATGATACCCAGAAATCTATTCAATACACCCCAAACCGGATTGAGAATCAGCCTCCAAATATATCCTACCATCAGAACGGATATGATAAATGGCGCAAAGAATACCGTCCTGAAGACACCGCTGAAACGGATCTTCTGGCTCAAAAGGACCGCCAGGAAAAGGGCCGCACCGTTTTGCAGCAGCATGGTCAGGAAGAAAAATTCAACATTATTACGTAAAGCGTTATAGAATCGTTGGTCAAAAGGCGTCTGAAAAAATAGTCGCCGGAAATTGGCCAGTCCGACAAAAGTCATCGGCCCCAGTCCGTTCCATTTCTGCAAACTCATCCCCATTGAACCAAACACGGGGTACGCCAGAAAAACCGTGTAGAAAACGAGGGCCGGTAAAAGATACAGCCAGGGAGTCAGGTGTTTTTTTCCGTACATTACAATCCCCCACCCGCGTGCAGACTGCAAAGAAGCAAGCCGGTGGGTGCCTGGTCCGGCACCCACCGGTCCGCCGTACCTACTTCTTAAACGGAGCATACCAGGTGGCCAGCCCGTTCTGGATGTTGGCCGCCGCCTTCCCGGGCGAGATCTGACCGTTCAGCATCCGCGACACGTTATCCGTATCCAGGGTGTTGGCGGATGGCTCTTTCCGCGAGATGTACTGCAGGGGCCAACTGATGGCGAAGTTCTCCCCCTTGGGCCCAGCCGCCGTAATGAACTGCTTGACCAACGGATTGGTCAGTTGATCCGGGTTGATGCTGGCGGAGGGAAACAGTCCCGGCATGTAGTTACCCGTCATGACCTGGGCCTGGTGACTGGCCAGCCAGTTGACATAGACCAGATCCTGTTTGATGTGGGCGGACTTCGTGTTGATGCCGACCCCCGCCCCGCCGTTGAAGGGCAACCAACGCTTTCCCCCTGTCTTGACCACGGGCGAAGTGAAAAGGCCCAGTTTGAGGTTCGGGTTCTGCGCTTCCAGGGATTTGATTTCCCAGGAACCCCCCGGAAGAATGGCCGCTTTTCCGGCCAGGAAAAGTTTCTGGGCGGCGGTATAGCCTATACCCTGGTATCCCTGGGGCATGTAGTTCCTAAAGCGGTCTATTTCTTGCAAATAGTGGGTAAAACCGGCCCCCGTGAACTTTTTCTTTCCTTGGAGCATAGCCAGCCGCCATTTTTCCCCGCCCAGGAAATTCACGTAGTTGGGACCCGAGACTATTTCGTCGATCACCCATCCGGCCTTGGTGCCCAGTGCCAGGGGGGTGACGCCGTTCTTCTTCAGGACATCCATTACGTGAAAGAATTCGTGCCAGGTTTGAGGAGGAGTGAGCGAATACTTGGCAAAGATCGATTGATTGTAAAAGAAACCGTAGGAAATATAGATGTAAGGTAAGGCGTAAATCTTACCGTGCGGAGACTGGTAAACCTGCATTTGACTGGCGGGGATATTCTTTAAATTAGGTACGTTTTTGTCAGTGAGCTGCAAGAGATGCCCGCTTTGATAAAGAATATAGCCTCGGTCGAAAGGGCGGACATACATCAGGTCGGCTGCAGTGTTGGTATCCAATGCCGTACTGAGCTGGGAATCATATTCCGTAGGTTGGACGGGCTGGTACTTGATTTGGATGTTTGGATGGGTCTTTTCAAACGCCGCATTTAGTTTGGCAAAGGCGGCGGCATCGGTCGGCCGCCAGGTGGTGAAACGTAAAACCACGGTCTTGCCGGTGGCCGCTTGGGTGCCGCAGCCGGCCAGGATAACGGACAGAGTCAGAACGAGCACCACCGCCGCCAGAAGCATTGGTTGTTTTTTCGCTTTCATTTTCAGGCCTCCTTTCAGTTTCCACCAGACCCGGTCATCCTCCTTTGCGCCGATGTCCTACCAGGCATCACCCCTTCGCCAATTCCCACCTGGTTGAATTCCAGGCCCGTACCACCTCCTGCCGGCTCGCCACCGGTTATCCGGAAACAGATTCAAGCTTGATGAGTTCCGAATCGTAGACCTGTCCGAGCGCCGCGGCCATGGCGCCTGTCAGTACCGCCTTTTCCTGCCAGGCGGAAAAAACAATCTCCGGCGGGTTGCAGACTATGGCCGCCACGGTTTCGCGCAGCCGGTCCAAAAAGACATCCCCTGCCGCCAGCACTTCGCCCCCGACCGCGATGAGTTCCAAGTCCAGCACGTTTTGCAGGTTGGCCACGCCCAGGCCCACCCACACAGCCATATCTTCCAACAGCCTCCGCGCGTCTTCATCGTGTAAGGCGGCGGCCCGACAGACCAGGCGGAAGTCAACCCGACCAGACTCGCCCCGGCTCAGGCCCGAAAGAAG
>JAJYZD010000328.1 GCA_021800315.1 Bacillota bacterium
CTCCTATCCCCCCCTCGGGGGGGATAGGACACCCCACCTCCTCACACCAGGCTATTCTACTACACTAATTTCCGGGGGGTAGCTGTCTCATTCCATTATGGCACAGAGGGTTCTTGACCTTCTGAACCTTCTTTTTGGCCACCAGCCGATCCTCCTTTCCCCTAAAGAATTCCATAACCTACCTTACCATATTTCTGTCGTAATGGCGAGCACTACCAGGCGAAAAAATCGGAAAATGCACCGGCCGTGCATTACGCCTTTCATCCCCTCCGTCAACGGAGGGGACTTCCCGGCGGCTTTGTTAAACTCCGGACAGACAAAGAAAAAAGGCCGGTAGCGCACTGCGCTTATTTCCGGCCGTAACGAGGAGGTGTATTCTTTATTCAAAAAGGTTGCGCGGGTAACGCGATTGGGCATGCCGGCAACCTTTGTTGTCCCTGTTCCTATCAGGTGTAATCATCATACTCTCCAAAGATTAAAACTCCGTGAAGCCAGGGTAAAAAATAGCTTAATCGGCAAAATCGGAATTTCCATGCGGGAAGGTGACGGAAATGAACCCGGGAGTCAACATTGGTTACGGCTGCCGCCGTCCCCCATAAGCGGCTACCCCACCTCAATGTAACTTTTCAGCCCCGCAAACCGTTCCTCAACCTCCTCCTTCAGTGCCAGGTGCTCATTCATCCCCAGTTCCGGATCCCCGGCCAGGAGGTTTTCGGCCTCCCGGCGGGCCAGTTCCAAAAGGTCGAAGTCCCTGGTCAGATCGGCGATCCTGAACACGGGCAGGCCGCTCTGCCTGGTGCCCCAGACTTCCCCCGGCCCCCTGATCCGCAGGTCTTCCCCGGCCAGGGTAAATCCGTCGCCGGTCTTCTCCATGGCCGTAAGGCGCAGCAGGGCCTCCCGGGAGCGGGAGGCGGAAACCAGGATGCAGATGCTTTCCGCCGGACCCCGGCCCACCCTGCCCCGCAACTGGTGCAACTGGGCCAGCCCGAAGCGCTCGGCGTCCAGGATCACCATGGCCGTGGCGTTGCGGACGTCCACCCCCACCTCCACCACCGTGGTGGCCACCAGGACATCGAGCCGGCCTGCCCGGAAGGCGGTCATGACGGCCTCCTTTTCCTCCGCTTTCAAGCGGCCGTGCAAAAGGCCCAGCCGCAGGCCTTTGAGCGGACCACTCCCGAGACGGCCGTGCAGTTCGACCGCCGCCTGCACATCCTCCAGCCGCTCGCTTTCCTCGATCAGGGGACAGACCACGAAAGCCTGGTGACCGCGGGCCACCTCCTCGCCCACCCTCTGGTAGACCCGGGGGAGGTGGCGTCGCCCCGCCCGGTAGGTTTTGACCGGTTGCCGGTTGGGCGGCAGCCCGTCGATGGTGGTCACCGCCAAATCCCCGTACAGGGTCAGGGCCAGGGTGCGCGGGATAGGCGTGGCGGTCATGACCAGAACGTCCGGACGCCGCCCCTTCTCCTGCATGACGGCACGCTGGCGCACCCCGAAGCGGTGTTGTTCGTCGATCACGGCTACGCCGAGGCGCCGGAAGACCACGCCCTCCTGCAGGAGGGCGTGGGTGCCCACGGCGACCTGCAACCCGCCCGTGGCCAGCCCGGTCAGGACCTCCTGCCGCCGGGAGCCGGGGGTGGAACCGGTGTAGAGGGCAAGCTTTACCCCGAGCGGGGCGAAGGTTTCTTTGAGACCCAGGTAGTGCTGTTCGGCCAGGATCCCGGTGGGCGCCAGGAGGGCGCCCTGCAGACCGTTTTCCACCGCTTTCAAGAGGGCGAGTTCGGCTACCACGGTCTTGCCCGAGCCCACCTCGCCCTGCAGCAGGCGGTACATGGGCGCGTCGTCTTCCATATCGCCCGCTATTTCGCGCCAGGCCCGGCTTTGGCTCCCGGTCAGGGTGAAGGGCAGTTGGTCGAGAAAGGCCTGGACCAGGGCACCGTCCGGCCGCATGGCCAAACCCCCGGCCCGCTGTACGTTCTTGCGCTGCCGCAGGAGCGCCAGTTGCAACAAGAACAATTCTTCGAAGACGAAACGCCGCCTGGCCCGCTCCAGGGCCCCGGCGGCGGAAGGAAAGTGGACTTCGCAGAGGGCCTCGGGCAGGGGCGTAAGGTTCAGGCGGGAAAGAAGCGCGGCCGGCAAAAACTCCGGCAACCGGCCGGCCAGGCCGTCCAGGGCAAACTTCACGGCCACCCGCAGGGTCCGTTGGGACAGGCCCGCGGTCAACTGGTAAACGGGCACGATGCGGCCGGTGTGGAGGGCCTCCGGGCCGTCGAGCACCTCGTAGTCGGCGGCCTGGACCCGTACCGTCCCGCAGGTCCGGTCGACGCGGCCGGTGACGATCACCTTGGCGCCCACAGCCATCCGCCGGGCCACGTAGGGCTGGTTGAACCAGACGGCAGAGAAGACGTTCAACCCGTCCGACAGGGTTACGGTGGTTATCGTGAGGCCGCGGCGCGGCATCTTCTCCTCCGAACCGAGGACCGTGCCGAAAACGGAGGCTGTCTCGCCGTGCGGCAGGCTATGCGCCGGCTGCATCGCGGTGCGGTCCTCGTGGCGGCGGGGGAAATGGTAGAAGAGGTCCCGGACGCTGAAGATGTTCAGCCGGGCCAGAAGCTGGGCCCTGGCCGGACCCACCGACCGGACGTACTGCACCCGGGTCCGCCGCAAGGTGTCGGACACCGCTAGCGCCCCGTCCGGGAACCGGAATGCGTTTCGGAGAGAGGGTGGATGGCTGATTCCGGCAGCACGGGACGCTTGACCGGGGTGGGCGGCGGAACGTAGCGCTCGTGTTTTACCCCGTACGGGGCGACATAGCCCGAAGCAACGGAAACTGTACCGTCAACGGCCACCGTGACCGCGTTGA
>JAJYZD010000329.1 GCA_021800315.1 Bacillota bacterium
CGTTCACTCCGGCAGACGGTCCAAAAGCACGAGTTGGGCCGGTGGTGGCACCATACGTTGAAGTACGCAGGAGTCAATCTCGTTCATCCGCTGGCAACCGAGGCCCAAACCGCGGTTAACGACTAGTCATGGCCAGATACGTAACAGCGGAGACTTCGGCAAGCCTCCTGAGCGGACGGTCCAGGCTGTTCTTCATCCTGGATTATGACGGGGTTCTGGTGGAGATAGCACCCACGCCGGACATGGCCGTTCCGGACTCGCGGCTGCTCTCGCTCCTGGCCCGCCTGGGCCAACGGGAGGATACCACCGTGGCGGTGGTGAGTGGTCGCGCCCCGGAAGATCTTGCCCGTCTTCTGCCGGTTCCCGGGATTTCGATCATCGGCTGTCATGGTGCAGCTGAGGTTTGCGGGAAAGAAATCACGTGGCTCGTCGATCTGCCAGTGCCCGGACTTTCCGATATCGCCGCGCTAGCCCGCTGGCTAACCGCCGGCCGAAGGGGCTTCCTGGTCGAAGAGAAAGGGGCGGCGGTGGCGCTGCATTACCGTTTGGCCGAGCCGGCCGAAGCCGCATACGTTCTACGAGAGCTTGCCGCTCACGCCGCACAGGTCATCGGCGCTTGTGGCCTGGAAGTCATGGCGGGACGTCGGGTCCTGGAGGTCCGGCACCCCAGGGCTTCCAAGGGCGCTGCAGTGACGGAACTTGTGGCTCGCTTTCCGGGGTGGCCGGTATGTTTCGGCGATGATTATACAGACGAGGAGGCTTTTCAGGCAGTGAGCGGCCAGGGCACGGGCGTCCTGGTCGCACGCGCGGACCGGTCGACCATGGCAGGCTACCGGCTTTCCTCACCCCGGGAGGTTCGCCGGTTTTTGGAACTTGTGACCGAAAGGAAGGAATCAACGTGAGAAGGACTCTGGACGATTACCGGGAATTTGTGGATCAATCCGTGCTCGACGAGATCGACCGCTTGGCCGGGCGCCTTGCGGGGGTGCGTTGCCTGCACGTTGATTCAACCGCCCTTGGGGGCGGGGTGGCCGAACTTCTGGCTTCCCTGGTGCCGCTTTTGGAGAACGCCGGCATTACGAGCGAATGGGCAGTTTTCCAGGGATCGGAAGAATTCTTCCGGGCTACCAAACTGGTGCACAACGCTTTGCACGGCCTGTCGTCGAAGCTCCCTGATAACCTTGACGAACTCTACCGCGCACAAGCCTTCGCCAACCTGCCACTGGTTGCGCCAGAACAGGACTTCGTGATCCTGCATGACCAGCAGCCTCTCGGTTTGGCCGCCCACCGCGGTGGTGGCGGGCGTTGGATCTGGTACTGCCACGTGGATCCAACCTCGGCGCAAACGAACGTCTGGGATCTCCTTGTCCCTTTTATCGCCGCCTGCGACCTGGCCGTCTTTCACCTGAGCGACTACGCCCGGGAACTACCCTGCCTTGAGTACTTCATGCCGCCGGGCATCGATCCCCTGAGCGATAAGAACCGGCCGGTTTCCCAGGAAGAGAATAGAAAAGCATTGGAACAGACCGGTTTGATCGACGTAGATTGTCCGCTTATTCTGCAGGTGTCGCGCTTTGACCGGTTGAAAGACCACGCAGGAGTCGTGGATGCTTTCCGCTTGATTAGACGAGAGCGGCATTGCCGTCTGATCCTGGCGGGCGCCGCCGACGACCCCGAGGGAGGCGACGTGGTCGACGAATTACGAAACGTGACGAAAAAAGACACTGATATCTCGGTACTCCTTGTCGATCCCGATAGTCATCTGACGATCAATAGTCTGCAACGTCGGGCCGACGTGATAGTCCAATACTCCCGGCGGGAGGGATTCGGCCTTACAATCACCGAAGCGATGTGGAAAGGCAAGGCGGTTGTGGTGAGACCGACCGGAGGGCTGGCCACCCAGGTTTCACCGGAAGATACCGGCCTTCATGCCTGGACGCCTGAGGGACTGGCCCGCCAGGTTCTCTACCTTCTGGCCAACCCGGCCGATGCCGCCCGGCTAGGCCGGAACGGCCGGGAGACGGTTCGCCGTCGCTACCTTTTACCTGTCTATCTGCGCAACTGGCTAAGACTATTGCTTCTATTAGGGAAAAAATGGTGAAACTACAAACCAGAACTAGGCAATGTCCTGGACGCGATTAAGCGTCTTAAATCTGCCGACGTATCCCCCATCCAAGGCGATGCCCGAGTGCTGAAACCCCGGTGAAAAGAAGGGCCATTGGATTCTGCTTTTACCGGCTGTTCGGCTAAATGAAAAGAATACGTCAAAAGAGCCACACCTGGAAAAAACCGGCCAATTGCTGACGAAAAGCCTGATATTGACCCAATAATATGGTTTTGGTCCTGTGAAGCAGGATGAGAGACTACCGCAAATATCCCTTGGCGCCAGCATACACGTGAAAAACCTGTCGGATGTTGTCGAGTTTCCCATAAACACGACTTAAGAGTCACGAGTTCTTAGCCTATTATATGGCACTAAAGCCACATGGTACCATATCAAGCTATGCGTCGGTCCTTATATAGGTAGCCATTTCGACGTTTCGGGCCGATTACTCGGTAAGAAGAGTGTGCTTAAAGGAACCGAAGTCAAAAAAGAAACTGTGTTGCACGGTTCTGCGTACGGTTTCTTGCGTACGGTTTCTTCGGAAGGAATATCGCTCCGAACGGTTCTCAGCCAGCCTGCATAACGGTTCCAAACGGCACTCGGGCTATAAATAGCCAGGATTTGGAGGATTCCCATCGCGATGCAGGAGAGGTTGACAAATATTTCTATAGCAGTAAATGCCTGTTCGATGCGAGCTTTTGATTTGGCCGGCAAAGAAGCAAGAACCGGAACATAA
>JAJYZD010000081.1 GCA_021800315.1 Bacillota bacterium
TACTTTTTTCCTCTTTGAAAATTTCCAGGACCACCTCGACCTTGAAGTCACCCGAGTACCGCTTCCTGACCCCCATCGTTGCTTAGGACCCCCTCTTTTTTTTGTCCGATTTCTGGGGTCCATTATAACATTTCCCCCTACATGATCACCGACGCCGACAAGATGGAGGTCAACCTCAGTGACCCGTACATCCTGATTACGGACCGCAAGATTTCTTCGGTGGCCGACATGTTGCCCGTCCTGGAGAAGGTGGTTCAGAGCGGCAAGCCCCTCCTGATAATCGCCGAGGACATCGAGGGCGAAGCGCTGGCAACCCTCGTACTGAACAAGCTGAGAGGAACCCTCTCCTGTGTGGCGGTCAAGGCACCAGGTTTTGGCGACCGGCGCAAGGCCATGCTGGACGATATCGCCGTTTTGACCGGTGGAACCTTCATCACCGATGAGTTGGGCCTGAAGCTGGACAAGGCCACCATGGACCTTCTGGGCAAGTCCAACAAGGTGCGGACCAAGAAAGAAGAGACCATCATCGTGGGCGGGGCCGGCAGCGCCGACAACATCACCAAGAGAGTGGCCCAGATAAAGAAGCAGATCGAGGATACCACTTCCGACTATGACCGGGAGAAGCTGCAGGAACGGCTGGCCAAGCTGGCCGGCGGCGTGGCGGTCGTCCAGGTGGGTGCGGCAACCGAAACCGAGATGAAAGAGAAGAAACTCCGCATCGAGGATGCCCTGAACCCCACCTGGGCGGCCGTGGAAGAGGGCATCGTACCAGGCGGCGGCGTGGTCTACATCAACTCGGCGTCAGCCCTGGAGCAGCTTGAAGTTAGCGGCGACCAGAAGACCGGGGTCAATATCGTGCGCCGGGCCTTGGAGGAACCCATCCGCCAGATCGCCGACAACGCCGGTCTGGAGGGCTCGGTGATCATGGAGAAGGCCCGGACGGCCCAGACGGGCACAGGGTTCAACGCTCTGACCGGTGAATTCGTGAACATGATCGAGGCCGGCATCGTGGATCCGGCCAAAGTGGCGCGCACTGCAGAACGCCGCTTCCATCGCGGCCATGATTCTGACCACCGAGACCATGGTGGCGGAAAAGCCCGAGAAGGAGAGAGATATGGCTGGTGGCATAGGTGGTACGGGCGGCATGCCCCCGATGTAACCTGGTATTGAAAGGCCCCCGCGGGGCCTTTCTTCGTCTCGGGGGCAGGTTCGAGAATATTGACTGTCTTTTTAGGACCATAGACTGTCCGGGCGGTAGGGAAAAAGGTGGCGCGAATAGGACGGCCAAGAGCAGCACCAAGTCCCGGCATTCCTTAAACCTGTCGCGTATACCTATACGCATACGCCCAACTACATGCCACGAAAAAGGCCGCCGTTAGGACACGACCGGCAGCATTGCCCCCGTTAACCCCTGTTCCGCGTAAAGCAGTCCCGGCAGTAAACAGGCCGGTCGCCGCGTGGTTGAAACGGTACCTGCGTCTCACGACCGCAGGCAGCGCACACGGCCGGAAACATCTGCCTGTCCTGCCGGCCGGAATATCCTCCTTGACCACGATCGGTCTGTTTCCGGGCCGCCCGGCACTCCGGACACCGGCCGGGCTTGTTGGTGAATCCTTTCTCGGCAAAGAATTCCTGCTCGGATACCGGGAAGACAAAATCTCTGCCACAGTCACGACAGGTCAGCACTTGATCTTGAAACACGAAGAAAACCTCCTTGATCTTTATTGGCCGTGTTATTGGGGAAAAAGCACGGCCTGTTCCCCGCTACCGGTGGGCAACCGAGATGGAGGCTTTGCTTGATCCTGAACTTGGGCACCTTTAATATATCAGGATTCCGGAAGTGTGTAAATATTTCAGCAAGATAGAACAGCAAACCGACTACGCAGGGTTTGCGGTGCCCCGGCCAGCCCCTTTGTCTGTCCCCAACCCAAAACCGCGTACGGCCTGCCCCCCGGCCCCAACCTCATCCCACGCATTCCCGGTCATCAGGGCGACCAACACTGAATTGCCAGGACTGCTTAACTTCACCCGGACAGTCCACCCCCGTCTCCAAGTCACGCTGCCCAAGGCATCCCCTCCGCACAGCCCTGACAACAGATGCATGCTTCAACACTGGACTGCGGCCTTGATTCCTTTCGTCATCCCTTTGTTCGTGGTAAAATCGTGAAAAGGATATGGCAAAGAGGGCAGATAGTGTGAATGTATTGGAAACCCCGTGAGCGTCAGGATAAAGAGGCCTTTACGACGGGGTGGTAGAGGGAGTAGCCTAATGGGAAGGGGACGCCTGACCGGTGATGTGGCAGCTGTATCCTGGCCAGGAAAGCTACCGGGCTGCCCTCCGCTTCGGGAGGGCAGCCCCAAGTGGATACGCCCACTTAAAAGGGAGTCACTAATGGAAAAATATGGGCAGATTTCGCTCAACGAAAACGGTACCATCTCCCTACTACCATCATAACCCCAAAGCCGCCCCAGGGCTGACTGACTGACCTGATAAGGGTGGCCTAATAACAGAGCACAGGGAGAAAAATGACCCAGCGGCTGGCTACCTTTCCCGGGAGCGATGGGGTCTATTTTGGTATCCTTTTTCTTGAGCGTAGCCACCAAGGTCTCATGCCGCATTGGGGAGTGCAGGAATACCGAATCAGGCCACCAGAACAATGGTCTGGATAGTTCAAAACGCGACACCATCCCTTGTTCTTCCAAAGGGAGTTATCTTACGGGAGCAAGGGCAGGCGCCATGTTTAAGGACCTGGGACTGGAACACTGATTATCCGCCCGTGATCAGTGTTGGATCTATGCCAACCCCGGTCCCTGTCCGCCACCGAAAGAGGCGATTTTGGACCAGGCTGGCCAACGCCGGATAATGAGGCGGTCCAGGCTGAACTCGGACATCCCGGCGGAATACTGCAACGCCGCCAGGTAAAGAAAGACAACGGCGTAAATTATGGCCGTTCCCACATCCGTTGCCCCCGGGGTATACGGCCCGCCGAAGCCTTCGGCCGTGGACCAGACCCCCAAACTGAAGAGTATGCCCATTCCATAGCCGATTTTCTGGGCAAAGCCGAAAATCAATCCCAGGGCGGTGGCCGATTCGAAAAAAGCGGTAAAAAGAGCCCAGCCGTGGGGATCACGGGCCACCATGGCAATCCAGAAATGAAACCATGGCTGTAGCCAGCGGGGTTGGCCCCTGGCGGCCATTTTGATCAGGGAAAGGTACTCGGCGAAAAAAGCGGGGCTCCACTTCAGGTAAGCATCAACCCCCCATATAAGTCCGAACAGCAATCTCAACGCGCCGGTCAGCTTCTGTTCGGTCAGTTTCTGTTGCCGCATGCTGGTCATCACCTCCGGTAGTTTTACCCCAAACCGTTCCATCCCCGGCTGGTCCCAAGTCCTGGTTACGCCATCCCTTCCCGGCAGGCGAAGCCGATTATGGGAGGCGCGGGGAGGGAAGGTTCTCTTGCGTCCCCCGGTGGTCTTTCCGTAACAATTATAGCACCAACCGCCGGAAACAGGATCTCATTTCCGTTACGGCAATGTAACATTTTGGACATCCAAGAGACTCCGGTCAAAATCAGCGGTAGGCTCCCCAAAGAAGTATACCAAGGGAATTAAGAAAGCTTCCCGTGACCACAATTCTAGCTAATACCACAATAAGCCATTAATCCGGCCATGGCCCATATTACTGTGCCCGAGGGGCGAGAGGCGGGCTACAAGAACCGCCCCCTCCCTATCCATGGAAACACAAACATGTGCCACCCCTTCTCAGCACTGCATCCTGGCCGAACCGCACAGCGTTGCCCGAAACGAAAACCACTTCCGGCACTTCGTCCCTGGAGCGGGTTTACCTAATCGCTCTTTTCCCCTGCTTCCTGTCTTACGGATTCCGGTATCAGATCGCCGACCCGACCGGTGGCCAGGCATATATGGGTATCGGCAGCCCCGTAATAAACCAGGATTTCGTCCGCGGCATCCAGCACTTCCTTATCGGTAGCCGGCACCGCGCCGCAGGTGAAAACGACATTGGGCACCCAACTCTCCCCTTCCTTGCCGATCTCGTACTCGGTTTCGGGAGAGAGGACAGGATTCGGCGAACGGTAGAGCAGTCGCTCCGGATTAGCAAGGTCGGCCAGGATAACGCCCAGACGGTACACCCTGTTCCGGTCGACGCCGTGGTAGATAAGCAGCCAGCCGTATTTGGTCTTGATGGGCTGTGAACCCCCTCCTATCTTCAAGGAGTCCCACATCCATCCCGAACGCGGCCCCAGGATGATGGAGTGCATTTTTTTGGAAGCCGGAAACTCGAGCTTATCCAGGTGCGACACCCAGATGCCGGGCTCTATCCGGTGATAGATGATGTATTCCCCGTTTATTTTTTCCGGAAACAGCAAGGCGTCCTTGTCCCAGATGTCCTGGACGTTCTGGAAGGCAGGGCCCTTTCTTTCCCACTGGTCAAACCTCTTGTTCAACAGGTCATCCAGCCCTATGGCGGCGGCCGAGACCTGGGCCAGAACACCGTCGTAAGCGGTGTAAAGCATGTATACCTTGCTTTCGATTATCGCCACCCGCGGGTCTTCGACACCTTTTGTCTCCGTCGGGTCCTGCGGCCCGAATGCGGGCTCCGGCAGCCTCTCCAGCACGTTATAGCCGTCCGTCACGGCCAGCCCGATCCGCGACACCGCGTCGTCTCCGAACGCCCTGTAGAGAAGGTAGACTCTGTCCTTGACCCGAAGAGCCGCCGTGTTCAAGACGTACTTGCTTTCCCACGGGTGCTCACCGACCGGGCTCAGGACCGGATTGCCCGCATACCTGACGAGAGGCTTCGCCGCCGGGTAATCCTGCGACTCCTGCACCATTACGGTAATACCTTTTGGATTAACGCCCAGAAGGACGTCCAGAAGGTTTTCGCAGGCCCGGCCTTCGCCTATGAGCTGGATCACCATCTTCATGATCTCGCCGGGGTCATAGCCCAAATCCTTATATATCTCTTCAAGAAATTCATGGTTGAACCACATCTCCTCGACGTGGCTGGAACGCGGGGTGGGAACGCCCTTTCCGCCCTTGTAGCTATAGCTGGCCCAACTCCAGGCCGAACAAGGCAGAAAAGTGCCGTCGGCCAGGACCTGGCTCAAGCCGTAGCCGTCGCACATAATGCTTATCAAGCGGGCCCTTTCGTTGTGGCCGGCAACCTCCAGCCTTTGGGCCAGCGCCCGGAACTGGCTGACCATCGCCCGGTGGTGGAGGTTTTCAAATATATTATGGGCGGAGAAGGCCATAGTTTCGTAAAGTTCAACCAGGGAGTTGTGAATCTTGACGCCTAGATTTTTCCTCTCCTTGACGTAAGTTCGCCAGAGGGTGTCGTAGTTTTGGGCCATCATGATGTGCCGGGCTACAAAGAGGGAAAAATGCAGTTTCGCGTAATTCCCCCCCATACCTTTCTTCAAGGGCGCGACCACAATTCTGGCAGTGAGCTGGTTGAAGTCGGAGATATTTCCCATTTCCACCGTGCCGCCCAGCACCTGCCCGCCCAGTATAATTGGCCTGATCTCCACCTCGCTCATGCCGTCAGGCTGCAAATGGTCCAGCATCCACCCAAGCGCCGACCTGTCTCCGTAATTCCTGGTTTCAACCATGTTGGCCAGGCTGACGGCATCCCTGACATCCATTTTCTTAACGAGTTCCCTGGGAGTCTTGTATCCCGCCGAGATCATGACATTGAGGGGCGGGAACCGGAGCAGCATCTCTCGCAAGACCTCGTCTTTGACAGAGAAAGTCCTGGGAGATTGGAAAATCCGGAAAAGACCGTCGATTGTCTGCCTGGTTCCTTCCTCTGTGTACAGGTTCCCCGGCAGCAGCCATTCCATGGTTTTTTCCAGCTCACTCATGAATTCCTCCATACACCTGATTATCATTCCGGAGCCAGCGTTTCCCGATGTCTTCAGCCCGTCGCTGATAAAGCGGTTGAAGGATTCCTGATAGCGGCTCTGGAGGCGGTTTAACATCTCCTCCGAAGACATGACCTTGCCTTGCCGCCCCTCTATTCTTTTAGGCAGGACAGTAGGTACGCCCGGTATGAATTCCAGAAAGTCGACCGGAGTACAAACCGGCTTCATTTCCTGGGCCCTCTGCTCCCACTTCAGCATAAACTGATCCCTCAACATGAGGAAATCTTGTCTTTGTTCTTCTTTTGCCGAAGCCACCTCACTTGAGACAATGGACCTTATATCGACGTTCTTGATGTCTTTCAGTTGTTCCTCCACAAACTGAATATGCTCAATTAAACTGGACACCCTCCTGGTAAAAGCAAAAGTGAGGGCGCCCAGCAAATCATCTCTGCACACGGCGGGGACAAACCAGTACTTGAACAGCATGCGGTATACGATCTCGGACCAGACCTTCCCTTCTATTCTGAGATCTTTATCCGGTATCTCCCCGGTGCCTTCGTAAAGGCATTCGTAATAGACGGAATCATAAATGCTCTTGTCCTGGATGTAGCTTTCCCTAAACAAGGTCACGTCCCGGCTGGGAAAGACCGGCTTGTGTGGCCCGTCACTGGTCTTGCTGCCGTAAATATCGGGCGTCCTGATGATGAACCTGCTACCGACCCAAGAGTCTTCATCCCTCTTTATGCATGTAAACAACGACCTGGCGTTTTCTTTAAAAATGCCCTTCAATTCCTCAGGCTGGAGTTCTTCCAGCCTGGCGCCGAGTTCCACCTCGCAGATTCTTTTGTTCCAGCGCATAGCCCGGCTTACCAGCCAGGCGTCGATTCCGGACCCCTGCGTGATGTCGGTCCAAAATTTAATGTCGGCGCAAAAATCCGCCACGGTATCGTGGGACAGGCCATAGACGCCGCCCAAAGACCCTTTAACGTTGTAGCCGTAAAAGACCTCCAACAGCGGGGCCGTGAACAAGCTTCCCAAAAGGTCCTCAAAATAGTGGCCCGGAAAAGAAGTCAAGACGATGTCATATTCCTTCCCGATAGGCTCAATAACGTGGCTGATCCAATCCGGCTGCAGCCCCCTGCCTTGTCCCAGGTCGGCCGCAAAAATAGCCGCATCCGCCTCGAGCCTATCGGCTATCTCCAGGATCGCCCTAATGCAGGTGCCCCTGCCACCGCACCCGGGCCCCATCAGAAATGCGAGGTGGGGAGCCTTCAAATCCAGGCCCCTGGTGTGTTCCAGCGCTCCGGCGCCCGCCGGATCCCCCACGCAGACTATCAGAGGCTTGCGCACGTCCGGAAGTCCGGCCAGCCCCTCGTCCAGCCCATTCAGTACCTCAAGCAGGCTATCCTTCTCATTGTTAAAAGGGATCCCGATTACCAAATCCACTTCATTAAACGCCTTGGCCTGCTCAACGGCGTCCTTGATGCTCCCGTTGAAAAGTGTCTCCGGATCTTCCGGCCGTTCAACAGCCATGCTCAAAACTCCCATCAGACAAACAATCAATTTGGTGCCGGAAACCGTGTCCCCCCGTGGCCGGGTACCTGGGCTGTTTTCTCCAAACCCCGCTTGCGCCCCAGATTCTTGCGTATACTGACATCCTTCAGGCATGTCAACCCCAGGGCGAACGACAGCACCGATTCCGCCCCGCTGTTGGCGTTTGTGCCGGTCTCGGTGAGACCGTCCAGAGGATAGTCATCATCCATGTTATACACCGGCACCCCTAGGCGGTTGTTGCCGAAAAACCAGCTGAAGGCCTTTTTCGCCAGGTCCCGGTATTGTTGCTCACGGGTCTGGCGCAGGGCCTCGCAGTAGGCTTCCACCAGGCAACCGATCTCTATGGGCTGCTGATCAAAGGAGGCCCTCCCCACCCCGTTGACCAGCCAGTTCTTGTTTCCCACTATATCGAAGTAACTGCCATTGTACTGTATGCCGGTAAGGAACTTAAGGGTCGCCAGTGCCGTGGCCAGATAAACTTCGTCTCCAAGGATGCTGTGCGCCATCATCAGGGCGAATGACAATTTGGCGTTGGCGTACGTAACGGAAGGCTCGAACCAGTCCCAGTCCGGCCCTTTGTTGACCCTGTGGAGTTCCACCAGGTAGTCCGCCCCTGCCCTGAGCAATTCCCCCGCCTCTGCGGCCCCGGGAAATTTTTTCAGGTAGTCGGACAATCCACAAATGCTGTAGGCAGTCGCTCTGGAGTGGCTGGACAGAGGCAGCCTGGGTTGCCGGCCGGCTATGGCCCGGTCGAATGTTTCCTTGGCCAGAGCGGCCACGGAAGGGTCCATGCTCAGGGCGACGGTGTTGCCCAGCCCCATCAATACGCGGCCGAAGGTGTCATCACCACCGTCTCGGTCCATAATCCGCCGGTCGTAGCCGACAAAATTATGAAACCGCCCGTCCTCTTTCTGTACGTAATGGATGAAGGCCAGGTATTTTTTGGCCAGTTGATTGTACCCGGGCTCATTGTCCCAGCGGGCCACCTTCATAACTATCCCCAGCGCCCTCCCGACATCATCGGCGGAATAACCGTGCTTCAGGTCGGGAATGCCGTACTTGGTGTGCTGGAAGATGCCCGTGTCGTCGGTTAGACGCTCGAACATCCTGTACAAGCTGCGCCTTCTCAGATAATCCTGGCTGCTCTTGTAGACAACGCTTATTTTTTCTATTTTTTGCAATGAGAACTGTTTGTACACTTCCTGGAACAAATCGTGATAAAGTTCGGCTACCCGGGGCCAGATCATCGAGCGCCCGTATTCATAGGCCGCCCGGCGCGTCATATGCAGGTTCTCCGGGTGGGACAGGATCCCGTTCATGGTCCGGGCCAGGGCGTACGGATTATTGAAGGGTACCAGGTGGCCGCGGCCCCCGGCGAGCACTTCCTCGGCGTACCTGTAAGGAGTGGAGATCACCACCTTGCCCAGCGCAACAGCATAGGCAAGCGTACCACTCGTTATCTGCTCCTGCGAGTGATAGGGGGTAATGTACACGTCGGCGGCACTGATGTAGTTGTACAGCTCTTCGTTCGTCACGAACTGGTCGATAAAAAGAACGTTTTTCGCCAGTCGCTTTTCATAAGTCAGCTTCTGGAGACTCTCCCGGTACCTTTCCCCGTAAACCCTGGCCACCTCCGGGTGGGTTTTGCCAAGTATTACGTACATAAGGTCGGGACGGTCGCGGACGACTTCGGGCAGGGCCTCCAGGACCAGCTCGATCCCCTTCCCGGGGTTGAGCAGGCCGAAGGAAAGGAGCACAAAGCGGCCGGCCAGGCCCAGTTGCTTTTTGAAATATTCCGTCCCGACGAAAGGCAGGTCCGGCACGCCGTGCGGGATCATCACTATTTTCTCCAGGGGCACGTAGTAGACCTCTCGAAGGATCTCAACGGCCTTGTTGCTCATCACCACCACACGCTGGGAATGGTGGACAACCTCAATGAGGGAGGTGTAATATCCCAGGGTGGGGTCCTGAAGCACTGTGTGGATGGTCGTCACGACCGGTTGTTTCAGTTTCTCCAGCAGTCTTGAAATATGGCGGCCCTCCGGGCCGCCAAACAGGCCGAACTCGTGTTGCAGGTTGACCACCTGCAGATCCGTTGCATTGATGTGCCCGGCGGCTCCGGTGTAGTCAGATATTTTATTTCTGTTAAAGACAAAATCAACTTCCGCGGGATAGTCACATTCAGGAAGTCCGTCTACTGCTACAATTTTTGCGGCTGATGCATACAGGTTCTGATAGGAGGTGAACAAGTTATGCGTAAAAGTGGCAATTCCACACTTTCTCGGCACATATGAACTAATAAAACACGGGCTTATTCCCTTGCGATGCAAAATACACTCACCTCCAAATTGAACTATGAGATACCTGTTAACACCAGGACTACTTCCTCTTTTGCATAACTTGCCGTCTTTCTCCCACGAAACCATCCACTTACACCATGACTAAAATTGTACACCAAAACGAACGGCGATACAAACGGCCGCCGTATGGTCGAACCGCCAGGGGAAGATAACGCAGCTTACATGGGGCTCCTTGGTTTTGCCAGGCACATCGCTGCCAGGTCGCTGATGCGGGCGGTACCGGCGCACATGACCTTGTCCGCGCCGCCCCAGTATATCTTTACCGTGCCGTCCTCCTCGGGAACGGCCCCGCAGGAAAAGACCACGTTGTGCACGTAACCCGCAATCTCCCAGGGGTCTTCCGGCTGGAGAATCCACTCGTCGGCCACACCCAGGATCCGCGACGGGTCGTTCAGGTCGTGGAGGATCACGCCCAGCCTGTAAACAGCCCCGTCCATCGTACGAAAGACGCCGTGGTAGATGTTCAGCCAACCGTTTTCGGTCCTGAAAGGCGTGGCACCGGGGCCTATTTTCATTTCGTCCCAGTGGTAGACCGCCGGCTTCACAATGACCTTTGAGTCGCCCCAGTGAACAAGGTCGGGTGAATAGGAGATCCACATCGACCAAGGGCTGATTTCGGAATGGGGGCGGTCCAGCCGGACGTAACGCCCGCCGAACTTCTGGGGAAAGAGAACCACGTTGCGCAGGTCCGCCTGCGTGATCAAGGAAATCCGCTCGACGAATGTAAAATCTCTGGTCCTGGCCAGGCCGATTCTCACCCCGTGCCTGGAATAGGCACTGTACGTAATCAAAAAATCACCGTCGATCTGGCAGATACGCGGGTCCTCGACGCCGTACTCCTCGTACTCGCCGCTGATCCCGTCCTCCGACGGGGTCATGAAAGGCTCGGGCCGTACCTTGAAGGAATAGCCGTCCGCACTCTCAGCCAGCCCCAGGATGGAGCGGCCGTTGAAGAGGTGCGCGCGGAAGACCATAATATAGCGGCCATTTGCTTTCACTACACCGGCGTTGTGAACCGTGGCCACGGAGTAAGGGACATCGTCCCTGGTCAGGATCGGGTTCCCGGCGTACCTCCGGACAACCGGCTCCCTCTTATCGGGGTTCATTGCCACACCCTCCCGTATTGGTACTTTTCTTGGCGATGATTTTATGATAAACGCCCAAATACTCCTCCACCATGCGTTCTCTGGAAAACCGCTCCTCCACCATCTTGCGGCACTGGCGCCGCGAAATTGCATCCAGGCTGCGCACTGCCTCTGTCGCGGCACGAACGTCGCTCACCAGGAACCCGTTGACCCCGTTTTCGATGATCTCCGGCATGGAGCCCCTGTTGAAGGCCACGACAGGTGTGCCGCAGGCGCCCGCCTCAACGACGGAGAGCCCGAACGGCTCATTGAAATTTACCGGGTGAAGCAACGCCCTCGCACCACCCAGCAGCTTGTTTCTGATCTCCGGCCCCGCGATACCCACATACCTGGCCCTGACACCGTCGAGGTGGGGCTCGACCGCGGATCGGAAATAGTCCATGTTCTGAATGACACCGGCCAGAATGAGCTTCATCCCGGTCTGCCTCGCAATTTGGAGGGCCTCGGCGGCCCCCTTGTCGTGGTGGATCCGGCCGAAGAAAAGCAGATAGTCCCCCGGTGTCTCCTGAAAGGTGAAGTTTTCCAAATCAATCCCGTGGTAGACAGTGGCGGTGTAGTCGAGTTCCGGCGAACGGTCGGCGTTACTGATAGATACGTAGTAAGTCTTGCGGTTGTATTTTCGGTAGACAGGCAGGATCTTCGGCGAGGAAAACCCGTGGATGGTGGTGAGCACCGGGGTGTTGGTCAGGCCTGAATAAGTGAGGGGCAGAAAATCAAAATGATTGTGGATCAAATCGAAATCCCCCGCCCTTTCAAACACCTCGGCTATGTGCAGACACTCCCAGACCTTCGGGTCAAGGGCCTTGTCCTCCTCATAGGCACCCGGCACGATGGCGTGGAGCTTCGCCCGTGTCACGGAGTCGGCCGTCGCGAAAAGCGTCACGTCAATCCCCCTGGCGACAGCTCCCTCGGTGAGCAGAGACACCACCCTCTCCCAGGGGCCGTACCCAACCGGCGGAGTCCTCCAGGCTATGGGAGAAAGCATGGCTATTTTCATCGCTTTGAGACCTCTGCTGCCGTCGGCCCGCCGCTCGTAATCCGATTCCGGCTCCAGGGCAATGCCCACCCGCTCGGCGACGGCCTGGTCGCCGTCCTCATTGAGCCGCACTCGGGCAATGCCGATGAATTGCCCCTCACGACGGGCCGCAGAAATAGGTAGAACTCACCATCACGACCACGAACGGCAGCCGGATTCAGGACGCCTTCGGCCTCCAGAGGGTTGCCCTGCTCCATTACCAATCCCAGGCGCTGCAGCTGAAATCCAATCATCGACCATCCTCCTCACAATGTCTGGTTTGCTGAACGCGATCCAAACAAGCGATAATTGCTTTAATAACCCGTTTAGTCTCATTGGGATCTCTGACTTGGATAGACACCACGCCTGCTTCTTGCGCCGGATAGTCGTTGCCACCAGGAAACAAGGCATCCCTATAAAAATCATCTCGTCTATTTTAATGCCAAGGATGTCGCGGAGTTTCCTAATACCGTAGGCTTTGTCGATGCCAGATTTGGTGACATCAACAGATGTCGTGCGACCCATTAGGACAGAAAACTCAGGAATAAAAGATTCCCCTGCGGAAACCCCTTTACCCAGTCATCGTCCACCACATATGAAGATCTAGCTAAGACCACACCACAATGGCCGGGAAGGAAGCCGGTCAAATTATACTTTTCGCAGGGGAATCAATTATACGCGACCACCAGCGCAATAACCTTCAAAGCAAAAAGAAAAACCCTTCCCTGTTTCCGTGATGGGTCAGGGGAGTCTTAAATCCCCCACTTTTCGCAGCGGAATCATACATCTAAGATTGCACTGCGTAAACCCTTTCGCCTGCTTGGCAGCTACACCATGTAGAGGCCGAGTTGCATGAGTGCCACTATACTTGGGCAGGGCTTTAGGCAAATCGGACTTTTCGCAGGGGAATCATGAGTACTACTTATTGTTGGCGCAAACAGGTACGCCCGTACTGCCGGCCATCCTTATTTATTCAGGCTTGACTCCCCGCCGCTCGAAAACACCTTGAACTACCCGGATTGCATTCAAAACCCGCGGGAAGCCGGTATATGGAGCACAATGTATGACTGTTTCCACAATCTCCCGGGGAGACAAGCCGACGTTCAAGGCAGCGTTGACATGAACTTCCAATTGTGGCTCGCACCCACCCATGGTGATAAGTGACGACAAAGTAACGAGTTGACGTTGTTTCAAATCCAACCCAGGCCTTGTATATATGTCACCGAATGCAAACTCAATCACGAAACGGCCTAAATCAGGGGCAATGTTTTGAAGAGAGTTAATCACTCGTTCACCTTGCTCGCCGTCCACCTCCTTCAGCCGGTTCCAACCTCTTTCATACCTTTCATTCATACATTTTTCATCCCTTTCATCTAGCTTCTGCGATTTTGAAAGATTATTCTCCCAGCAGATAGCCGCCATCTACGACTAACCTGTCCCGTTATAAATGAGCATCCCACCGCCAAAAATCGTACTACCCGTGCTATATCCTCTGGTGTGCCCAATCTGCCCAAGGGAATTATAGACCGGCTGGTGCGGGCGGATTGACCAGCCGCCCGCGCTATTACTAGACCATCTCTCCGCCGCGCGCTAGTAGAGCGGCCGCACCGTGACGGCTTGTTCACCAAGTTGCCGCCAGGCCTGGATGAACTCCTCCTTGTCGACCGGCTGGGCCCGCCGGCCGTTCAAAGGATTGTTGACGAAGATTTGGTTCTTGTTGTAACCTACGATCAGCACGGCGTGTTCCAGGGGAGTGGCATGGACCGATCCCTCCGGACTCTCCCACGTGACCCAGTCGTCCGTGGGACGGAAGGTGGTGGTGGTCCATGCCACGACCGGTATTCCCCGCGCCACCTGGGCCAGAACGGCGGAG
>JAJYZD010000082.1 GCA_021800315.1 Bacillota bacterium
GAAAGGCTGAGCGGAGATGAGCTGAACCTGGCGCTGGAGTCGGAGATAACCATTACGGAAAAGAGGTGATCGGTACGTACGGGAGAGACTCAAGGGATTGGGACTGGGGCCGCCCGCCGTTCCCCGAACGGTGGGAACTTATGGGCCGGCTGTCCGGACGGGTGGGTATGTTTGCCCTTCCGGCCGGATTCCCCTGGTGAACGCCGCCGTCGGAATCGCAATGGTGGTAGGAATCAAGTAGGTTGCCAGTTGGTCAGTATAGGAGGCACCAGTCAAGAATGGCAAGTGCAAAGTACAAGTTTCAAATGTATAAGCAGCTTCAGGCCAATATTCCCGGTATTTATGCCGAGGCCCAAAAGGCCGCCGACGAGATCGGCATTCCACCGGGAATCAGGGGCAAATTCGGGTTGACCGGCGCTATTTCCGGCTGTCCGGCGCCGTTGCGGAAAGACATCCTCGCCGCCGGGGAAAAGGGCGCCGCCGAAGTTATTCCCCTGGCCCAATTGACGGACGAGATCCGGGAAATCGTCAAGGATGTTTACGGCGACGAATATGACGCCGCTTCCACCAGCACCTGCGAGGCCGGACTCTGGGTGACTTTCGACAGCCTGTTTTCCCCGCCTATGATGGGCAGAGGCGACAACTACCGCGCCCGTTATCTGGCACCCTACGAAAAGCACCTGCATCACCAGGGCAGTTACGGCCGTCCCTTCCCCAGCCGCTTCAAGGACCTGTTCGCCGACCGGGGCTCCACCGCGGGCGAGCTGGGGTTCTACGGTAAACGGCAAAACAACCTCGACACCGTGATCGTGCCCCTGGCCGGAGCCAGGTATGACGTGCACGGTATCAAGTACCACCCGGTGATCCTGCTGACCGGGGTGGACGCCGAGGCTTCCGCTGCGCGGGCCGCTTTCCACGCCGATATTCACAAATCCATGCTTACCGGCATCACCTCCCTGGGCTATGAAACACCGGGATACGGCTACGGGGAAAAGGACGCGGATGGCGTACCGGTCCTGCCCAAACTGCTGGCCCGCCTGGCCCATAAATACGATATCCCCTACGTGGTGGACAATGCGTGGGGACTGCCCTTCGTCGGGTTCGACCCGGTGAAGACGGATACGGACGTGGTCGTCTACAGCATGGACAAGGCCGCCGGGGCGGCCACCAGCGGCCTGATCATCGGCAAAGAGGAGTACATGGTGCCGATCCGGCGGGCCCTGGGCATGCACGGCGACCGTTACGGCACTACGGCCTCTTACGGCAAAGCGGCCTACGTCACCTTCGACCCGGGGAAGGAGGCGCTGCTCTCCCAGATCCAGGCCTTGAAGGTTCTGCGGGACAATCCGCAAGTATTGACCAAACCGGTCGACGCGCTGGAAAAAATCGTGACCGAGGAATTCGACCGGTTACCAACCGGGTTGAAAGACGGCCTGGTCATTTCCAAGTCCTACAACTCCACCGCCGTGGAGGTCAACTACGAAGGAACGTGGCAAGACGGCAAGCCCGGTATCCCCATTTTCTCCATTGAGGACATGTACGCCGGCTCGAACATCTTCCAGACCGGCATGTCCCGGATGGGCGTCATCCCTACTGTGGCGTATGACGGTAATATCTACATTTCACCCGGCCTGGGTACTTGCGATCCGGACGGCCGGTTGCTGGAGCAAGAAACCCGGTGGGCGGTGCAGGCCCTGGTCCGGTTGATCGAAATCACCTGCAGGTACGCCGGGGTGCTGTAGAGCCGTAAAAAAGCGTTGGCCGGGAGCGCCGGCCGCGTCAAAGGGGACCGGGCGGAGCCAGGAGCGTTGGCGCCCGGCCGGGTAGTCTCCAACGCGGTGAACGGTCCGTAAGGCGGGGCTTCATCAAGGAGGTGGCAAGCATCAGGAGACGGGCACCCGGTAACCGCCCGGTGGATGAAACCACTGTCAACCGGAAAACACATTAGAAGGGGGAAAGTTAAGTGAGCAACGGAAGCATGGCCCGGAATCGGAACGGGGAATCCGGTGCATGGTCCGACCTTTCCAGCGCGACTAAAAATACTATATTCGCAGCCATGGGCGGCTGGCTATTCGACGCTTTTGATTACATGCTGATCATCATGCTTTTAGTCCCGATTATGAAAGGGCTGCACCTTACTTTACTGCAAATAAGCATGGTCTTGGCACTGCAAATCGCTGCTTCCGCAGCGGGCGGATTGATAATGGGAACAGTGGCGGACTATATTGGGAGAAAAACGGCGATAAACATAAATATTCTCATCTACTCCATTTCCGCCGGGCTGATGTTCTTTGTCCATTCCCTGGGTTTTCTCATTGTATTGAGGATGATTGCCGGTCTGGGGCTTGGCGGCCAGTGGGGTAACAGCATGACCCTGATCGCGGAATCGGTGCCGGATAATTACCGTGGCAGGGCCGTGGCCATAGGCAACGTATCCTGGCCGATAGGCACACTTCTCGCTGCGGTGTTCGCTTTTGTTATCTATCCCCATGTGGGTTGGCGAGTAACATTCGCCATAGCTGCCTTTCCCGCTCTTTTCGTTTTCTACATTTTGAAGTTTGTTCCGGAATCGGCTATGTGGAAAGAAAAAAGGGCGGAAATTATAAACAGCAGAAAGACTCATGTGCCCTACTTAACCATATTTAACAAGACCTACATCAAAACAACACTCGTCATAGTCGTAACCATGATGTTTACCATGTTCAGTTACTGGATGTTTTGGACGTGGCTGCCAACCTACTTGATTAAAGAACAAGGATTCAACCTTTCAAAGACAAGTACCTGGCTTATTGTATCCCAGATCGGAGCTTTTTGTGGATACCTGTTTAACGGCTGGATCCAGGACAAAATCGGCAGGAGGGTTGCCGTATCCTCGTTCCTCGTTCTTTACGCAATCGCTACCTTTCTCTTTCTCGCCCTGGTGGGTAACTATTCATACATCTACATTATACTCTTCTTTCTTGGCTTCTTTACTGGCTTCTATGCCGGCTTCGGCGCCGTTATCTGCGAGAATTTTGCTACGGAGGTGCGTTCCACGGGAACCGGTTTCACTTATAACATAGCCAGGGGCGCCTCGCTGGTCGGCCCGCCGGTCATAGTCTATGTAGCCACCGCCATGGGTTGGAATGTGGCATTGGCGTTGCCCGGTGTATTTGCCATTGTAGCCGGCTTGTTGATCTGGATACTGAGGGAAACGAAATGTTGCTCCCTGGTTGACGTAGGTGGGGAAAGTGCCTGATTGGGATAAACACCGGGAGGTGACGGCCCCTTGATCAGAACGACTGTGCGGGACGTCCTGGAAGCCCTGGACACCATTACCGGGGGGCGTCTGCTGAAGGGGGCGGGTGACGCGGAGGGGTGCCCCAATCCTTACGTGATTCTGAGGACGTCCCGCATCTTCGGCAAGGAGGTGACCGAAACGCCGGGTCTTATTTTCGGAGATCCGGACAGGTTGGTGGAAAAGATCGCCGTGGTGATGACGCTGACCGAGTCGGCGGTGGAACTGGCCTCCGCCCTGGGTATCGACGCCCTGGTCGTCCATCACCCGGTAGCGGATGCGGCCAGTTGCGGTGGGGTTACCCTCAGGGATTACCTCGGCCTTTACAACCTGGCCGTTTTCGAGATACACGAAGCTTTGCACGGTCTTCATCCCGGGATCGCCTTCTTGCACGGTCATTTGCCGATCTCAACCGACACCTGTTTCGGTGGAATCCCCGGCAAGGTCGTTATGGTGGGAAAACCTCTGCCGGATATCAGGTGTCTGCAAGATATCTTAAACAAGCTCGAAGCCTTTATGGGGAGAGCGCAGGATATACGGCTGCTGGAGGAAGAAAGGAAAATCTACGGGGACCCCGCCTTGCGGGAGGTCAGCGCCCAGGAAGGGGCCAGCCTTTTGTTCGGCCACCCCGCGAACGATCCCGGCCTCATCCTGCATTGCTTTCCCCACACCGGTTTTTCCGTGGGCGACCTGGAGATCGCGACAGACAGGCATCCCGGCGTCGGGACCGTCATCGCCAGCATCAGCAGGCTCCGGAACGGACACCCGCTGATCCACGCCTGCCGGGATCGCGGACTCAACCTGATCAACGGCAACTCCCACGCCCTCGAGATATGGGAAAACGGTCTGCCCCTGGCCTCCGCTGTCGCCTCGCTCCTCTCCGGCGTGGAGGTAAGCGTTTTCCGGGAAAGGGTCACCGCCTACCCTCTGTCCGCGGCCGGAACCGGGGAACTTCGCCGGTACGCCCGCAGAATCGCCGGCAGTTATCTCCTGCCGGATGAACGCGCCTGACCGGACCGGGTCAGGGGGAGACGCCTTCGCCCGGACTTTCCAAAGGGCCTGAAAAGTCCAGGCAGCCGGGGGAATCATCTTCCCGGGTTCCCAAGACCGGGCGGCGGGTCCCGGGGCGGTATTTGCCGATGCCTGGAGTTGTTTGGTGAACTAAGGATAGCCGGCCGGGAAAAAACCGGAACGGGCGGGAAGAAAACAGGCGGTCCCTTTCGTCGTCTTCGCCCGCCGGGCAGGAGATTCGGCCCGGGTGGAGGAACTCTTAAAGGCCTCAAAGAGAGTCGTTGGGGGGCTGATCCATGGACCTGGTACGGGTTGCCGTTGTCGGCGAGCACAAGGATTACATGGAACTCCTGCAGCGGCGGGTAGGCGGCATCTTGAAGGGCATCGCCGTCACGACCGTCTGTCATATCGATAAGGTGGAAAAAACGGCTGCTCCGCTCCTGATCTGTTATGCCTTCGGCGAACACTTCAACGACCTGAGGGAAAGGTTTCAACATACGGGCAAGCGCGTGATGGGGGCCGAACTGACCCTTTTACCTGCGGGTATCCGCGGTTTGCGGATGGTTCCCAAGGACATGAAACTGGGGGTGGTGGCCGAACATCGTCCCTGTGCCAATTATCTGTTAAGCGATGTCGTTCGCTCCGGGATAATGGAGTATAAGTTCTTTATCGGTACCTTCGACGAGATGAAGGAAATGCCGGTGGATAAATTCGTCGTTCCGGAAGAGATGGCCGCGGTTGTGGATCTGAAGAACATTAAACGGGAAGTCATCCTGGTGCCACGGACCATCAGCCCGTACAGCGCGGCCGAAATCATCAACGCCGCCCTGGAACTGGCCAGGACGGGGAATGCCTGATACCCGGGCCGGTAATTAAAAGCAACAATAACCGAAGGTTAGTAGGGGACCTGGAAAGGGTCCCTTTTGTCGTTTCCCCGCTCACCCGGACGGGCGCCCGGCGGATCAGGGGAAGAGACGCTTGCCACGGGAGGTTTGGAAAGGGAGTGAGGTCCATTGGCCGAGAGGCCTGTACCGGAGGAGAAGAGGGTCTTTATGACCGGCAACGAGGTGGTGGCCTATGCCGCCCTGGCCGCCGGGGCGGAGATCATGTACGGCTACCCGATCACACCGCAGAACGAGATCATGCACTACTGGACCCGTCTGGCCCCCCGGTTCGGCCGGGGTTTCCTGCAGACCGAAGACGAGATTTCGGCGGGTTTCGCCACCCTGGGCGGAGTTCTGGCGGGGCGGCGGGCCTTTACCGGCACTTCCGGGCCCGGCCACATCCTGATGCAGGAGCCGATGGCGATGGCGGAGATGATGCGCCTGCCCATGGTGGCCGTAATCCAGCAACGGGGCGGGCCGTCGACCGGGACGGTGATCTATTCCCAACAGGAAGTGACCATGACCGTAAGCGGCGGCAACGGGGAGGGCCTGCGCATCGTATACTCCACCGCGCGGCACCAGGAGCTTTACGACTATACCATCAAGGCCTTCAACACCGCCTGGCGCTACCGCTTTCCCACTTTCGTCCTGGGGGACGGGTACCAGGCCAAAATGCGGGAAATCCTGACCATCTACCCGCCCGGGGAACGGGGCATAGAGATGGTGGCGGGCGAACCCTACCTGGTCGGCCCTGGCGAGCCGGGCACCGACCGGCCGCCGGTCCACCTGCGCAATACCTACAATGTGGAAGAGGAACTCAACGCGACGGTCATGGAACTGATCCGGGCCTACCAGGCCGCGGCCCCGGAAATCGCCGAGTACCAGGAGTCGGGGACCGGTGATGCCGAGGTGGTGGTGTGCTCGCACGGCGTGGTTTCCCGGGTGGTGGAGGAGGCCGTGCGGGAACTGCGCGGCCGGGGATGGAAAGTCGGTTGGTTCCGGCCGGTGACCTTGCGCCCCCTGGCGGAATCCGGGCTGAAGGCCGTGGCGGCCCGGGCCGGCCGGCTTTTGGTGGTCGAGTCCGCGCACGGGCAGTTTGCCCGGCTGCTCAAGGAGGTACTCTACGGCTCCCCGGCCGTGCTGGAGACCATGTTCAAGCCCGGGCAGGGATTTACCGTGGAGGAAATAGTCGCCAGGGTAAAAGAAGTAGCGCGAGGGGGCAGGAGTTGATGGAACCGGTCATGCCCAAGTGCTGGCGCGGGGAAAGCAAGCCGCACAAGTTCTGTCCCGGCTGTGGTCACGGCCTGGTGTTGAAGGCTTTGGGCGAAGCGATCGACGAAACGGGAGCCATGGGCCGGATGGTTTTCGGGTGCGATATCGGCTGTTCGCTTCTGGCCTGGGACTTGTTCAACCTTGATTCGGTACAGACCCACCACGGACGGGTGATCCCGGTGATCACCGGTTTCAAAAGGGCCAACCCCCAAGCGATAGGCATCGCCTACATGGGAGACGGCGGCGGCTACTCCATCGGGGCGCAACACCTGGTGAGCGCCGCCATCCGCAACGAACGGATCACGGTCGTCCTGGTGAACAACACCCAGTACGGCATGACCGGCGGTCAGATGGCACCGACCACCCTGCCGGGGCAAAAGACGGAAACCACCCCTTACGGCCGCGACCCGCTGACGACCGGAGCGCCCCTCAAGGGGCCGGAAATGGTGGCGGCCATAGCGGCGCCGGGAGCCTACGTGGCGAGGGGGACCATGGCCAATCCCCGCCGGTTGCGGAACATGCTCGGCTCAGCTTTGCGCAACCAGATGCAGGAGGCCGGGTTCTCCTTCGTCGAGGTGCTGTCGGCCTGTCCCACCAACTGGCGGACGGGGCCGACCGAAACCTGGCGCTTCGTCGAGGAGATAATGACCGAATACTACCCGGTGGGCGAGATTAAAGTACCCCTGGAACAGGAGGTGTGAGGTGGTGACAGGTTCGCTCAAGATTCTGCTGGGCGGCGAAGGAGGCCAGGGTGTCCAGTCCGTGGCCGCAGTGGTCGCCGAGGCGGCTTACGCCGAAGGAAACGAGGTACTCTACATTCCGAACTTCGGGGTGGAACAACGGGGAGGCGTATCCATCGCCTTCCTGCAGATCAGCGACCAACCGATTGCCGCGCCCAAGTTCCGATACGCCGACGTTGTGGTGGCGTTGAGCCAAAGAGCGGTGGCCAGGACGGAGCAGTACGTGGGTCTCCGGACGGTCTTCCTCCATGACAGCGCCGTCGGGGGGGTGGAAGATCTGCTGGCGGGCCGGGCGGCCCGGATCATCGCCATCCCCGCCCTGGAAACCTGCCGGCGCGAGTCCGACCCCAAGGTCTTCAACATGGTCATAATGGGCGCGTTGCTCGGGCAGACCGACGCGGTATCGCTAGAAGGAGCCAAAGCCGCCGTGCGGGGGAAGATGGGCGCCAGGTTTGCCAAACAGCCGGAGTTGCGCGAGTTAAACGAGTGGGCGATAGACCGCGGGATGGCCCTGGTGGCGGCAAGGCAATAAGTCCGGTAAACCGGGGGGAAGTCCCTTTTGCCGCCGGCGGGGGGACGCCGGGCAGGAGATTGGACCAACCGGGGTGAACTCTTAAAGCGGGGGATTGGGGGGAGGCTGACCGGGGCCGGGTCCGGACGGCTGTCGCCGGCGATCACTTCCCTGGTGTGAGGGAAAGATTCCAGCATACGGACAAGCGCGTCGTTGGTGCCGAACCTGGTCTTTGACCCGCGGGTATCCGCAGTTTAAGGATGACAATGTGACCGACAACTAATAATACGGGTAAGACTGAAGGTTAGTAGGGGACCTCCGTTTACGGAGGTCTTTTTGCTTTTCATCAGCCGGTGGTTTCGTCCGAGCGGCGGTGAACCAAAATCAATTAAAAGGGGGTTTTCCCATGCCGGGAGTAGTGGTCATCGGTGGAGGCTGGTCCGGATGCGCCGCCGCGTGTACGGCGGTAAAGGCCGGAGCGGCGGAGGTAACCTTGCTGGAGAGGACCGACATGCTGTTGGGTACGGGGCTGGTCGGAGGGATCATGCGCAACAACGGCCGTTATACGGCGGCCGAGGAAGCAATCGTCCTGGGTTGCGGCGACCTTTTCCAGGCGGCCGACGCGGTGTCCCGGCACAAGAACATTTCTTTCCCCGGCCACCGGCACGCCAGCCTGTACGACGTCTGCCTGATCGAACCGGCCGTCCGCCGGGTGCTGGAACAGTTCGGGGTAAAGTACCACCTGCTCGCCCGGGTCAAGGATATCGAAATGACCGGGGACCGGATCGTGGCCGTGGTCACGGACGAGGGAGAGAAGTTCCCCGGGGACGTTTTCGTGGACACCACCGGCTCCTGCGGTCCGCAGGGCAACTGCGCCAAGTACGGCAACGGCTGCGCCATGTGCATCATGCGCTGTCCCTCGTTCGGACCCAGGGTGAGCATCGCCGGCAAGGCCGGGGTCAAGGAGTTCCAGGGCCGGCGGGCCGACGGATCAATCGGGGCGATGAGCGGTTCCTGCAAGCTGAACAAGGATTCGCTCGCGGCGGAGATAGTCCGTCAACTGGATGAAGAAGGCGTGGTCGTCGTGCCGATACCGCCGGAGTTGCGGAAGGGCGAGGGGGCTCTTAAGGTCAAGTGCTGCCAGCAGTACGCCCTGCCCCAGTTCAACGAGAACCTGGTCCTGCTCGATACCGGGCATGCCAAGTTGATGACGTCTTTCTACCCGCTGGAGAAGCTGCGCCGTATCCCCGGCTTCGAGAACGCCCGCTACGAGGATCCCTACGCCGGCGGGATCGGCAATTCCATCCGCTACCTGGCGTGCGCGCCGCGGGACAACACCCTCCAGGTGACCGGCGTGGCCAACCTGTTTTGCGGCGGGGAAAAGACCGGCCTCCTGGTGGGTCACACCGAAGCCATCGTCACCGGCAGCCTGGCCGGACGCAACGCCGTCCTGCACACGTGCGGGCGGGACCGGCTCGAACTGCCGGCCGGGTTGGCCATCGGCGACGCCATCGCCCACGTCGGCGAGCAGATGCACACGGCCGCGGGCCTTACCAGGAAGTATACCTTCTCGGGGGCGGAGTACTTTGTCCGGATGAAGGAAAAGAACCTGTACACCACCGACCATGCCGTGATCCGGGAACGGGTCGGCCGGCTGGGCCTGGCCGGCGTCTTCGAACGTTCCCACGGCGCGGTTTGACGGGCTTGGACAACAAGGCGCGGGTTGGCCCGCGGGAGGAGGAAGAGCAAGTGTCCGAAGCCATGGAAAGAATCCTGGATGCGGTGGACATAGAGACCTTTATTCTCTGCGGCAGCGAAGCGGAAGGCCGAAAACTGGCTTTGCAGTTGGCGCGGGACCTGGGCCTGCAAGACGCCGGCATAGTCTTTCTGGAATTCTCCGGACCCGGTGCCCGGGTTCGGGTGCGAGCCTACGTGCACCGGCCGGGTGATCGATACGCCTGGCTGAAGCCGGCCTGAGGGGGTGTTCACGGTGAAAAAGAAGGTTCTGTTGGCACCCCTTGATCCGGTGCATGACGTGGGTCTGAAGATGATCCGGCGAGGGCTGCGTGATGCCGGGCACGAAACGGTCCTGCTGGCTCCGGACCTTGCGGCCGGGGAAATAATCCAGGCCGCCTTCCGGCACGGGGTGGACATCATTCTGGTCAGCCGTACCCTGGGATACGGGGTGGCGGAAATACTGGCCGGGTTCATCGACCTGGCCGACGCCGCCGGTTTGCGCGACTCCGTCCGCATTGCCGTCGGCGGGATGGCGGTCACCAGGGAACTGGCGGCCGAATTGGGATTCGACGGCGGTTTCGGTCCGGGCACCACGGTGGAGGAAGCGACCGCTTTCGTCGAGGGCCGGGAGTTCCTCCCCGCCGCAGAGCGGGCGGTCAAGTCGAAGCGCGACCTCACCGCCGGCTATAGTTACCGTTTCCGGCACGCCAAAATAGCACGGCTGTTGGAGGGGGTGGTGGACGGGTATCTGGCCTGGATGGACGGCAAGACCTCGCCGGGCGCGGCCAGGGCCGCCTTGCGGGACGAATTCTGGCAGGTGGAGCCCTGGCTGGCCGGCGCGCGACAGGACGCCTTCTACCGGCGCTACCCGGAATACTGCGGCGGCTTGGCGCGGGAATACTGGGCGACCGGCAAACTGCACCCCAAGACCCGGGTCTTGACGGGGCGGGAACGGGAGACCATGGAAAACCAGGTACGGGACATCCGGATCCAGGCGCCCCAGTTGCAGCATGCCAGACCCGGACCGGCGGTGTTGACCCAGTACGGTACCGGTTGTCCGTTGATGGACGTGGCCCATATCAAGGTGGTCGAAGCCTGGGGCGCCGACGGGGTGGTCCATTTCGACCCTTCCTGGGGCGCGCGCACCGAGGGTTTGATGGAGGGTTTCCTCACCCACCAGGAAGACGGCACGGTCATCACGCCGGAAAACCTGCACCGCATCAAACAATCCCTGGAACCCTCCACCATCTGGCAGGTGCGGGCCCACCGGGGCTTGAACACCGCGGAGACGGTGGTCCTGGCGGGGAAACTGGGGGCGGAGTTGACCAAAATAAACATCGCCTACGGGGCCCTGGGCGGGGGTACCGATCCGGCGCGGCTGGCCGTCGACGCCTACCACGCCGTACGCTATGCGGCCAAGTACAACCTGGCCTTTGACGTTGTTACCAACGAGGAACTCTGCGGGGTACCCGCCTACAAGGCGTTCGCCGGCATGCTGATCACGGCCGCGATCGCCTTGCGCCTCGGCGCCCGCCCGATCCTGCAGCCGCTGTTCTGTTATTCGCCCGAGGTGATGATCAGTGGTCAGATGGAAGACAACTACGTCAACTACAACCTGGCCAAGGTGCGGGTATTGCGGGAAATAATCGAGGCGCCGGTCTGGCCGGGGGCGCCGATCGGCTTCCTGACCCATACCGAAGACCGCGTTCAATCCGCGGTGACCACGGCCCTGCACGCCATGCTGGCGGCCTCCCTGGACGTCGACGCCGTTACCATCGCCTCCTCGGACGAGGCCTATGCCGGGGGGCCGATCACCGCCGCTTCCCGCGTCGACACTCTGCGGGCCACCCGGGAAGCCTTCCGGTTTTTGGGCCGGGCGGCGATTCAACCGGGTAACCTCGCGGAGTTCTGGCAGCACCGCCTGTTGGCCGGCATCGAACAGGTTCTGGAGGACGTCCTGGCCGCCGGCGGTTTTGTCAACGCCATGTACCAGGGGATGCTGGGCAGCCGGGAGGACGGGGCCTACCCCGGGCGGGCCGGAACAGGCACGGTCCGGGAGCGGGACAGGGAGGCCGATGGTTCTTGTTAACCCTGGGCATCGCCGGCACGGCCAAAAACACGGGCAAGACCACCACCGCGACCCTGGTCATGGCGCAGGCGCTACGGCGGGGGATTTCCACCGGGCTGACCGGCATCGGCTTCGACGGGGAGGAACTGGACAACGTCACCGGCCTGCCCAAACCCCGGATCCTCGTAGAAAGGGGCACCTGGGTGGCCGTCGCCGAGGGATGTCTGGCCGTGAGCGAGGCGCGGGTCGAACCTGCCGTGCGTAGCGGGGTCAAAACCCCTTTGGGCGAAGTGGTCATCGGCGAGGTGCGGACCAGGGGGCGGCTTACACTGGCCGGACCGAACAAGCGGCGCGAGTTGCGCCTCGTGCTCGACCTGCTGGCGAAAACAGACTGCCCTTTGTGCCTGGTGGACGGGGCTTTAAACCGCATCGTGCCCATGGTGGAAACGGATGCCCTGATCCTGGCCACCGGGGCCGCCAGGACGACGGACCTGGACCGGCTGGCCGCCGAGGCGGGGGCCGTCGCCGCCTTGTTCGCTTTGCCCGGGGTGCCGGAGGGCGTCCTCATGCCGCCGGTAATCGCGCTGGGCACGGCGGACGGCCGGCTGGAGCAATTCAGCCAGGGTTCGCTTCTGGAGACGGGCGCCGCGCGGTCGGTCGCCGAACGGGTATCCAAAGCCACCACGGCTATATTTCTGCCCGGCATCGCGACCGAACAGTGTCTTGCGGAATTGATCGAAGGAATCGGTCCCCGGTGGCCCGGCAAGGCGCTGGTCCTGGCGAGTGTACCGCACATCCTGGCTTTCGGCCGGCCGCGGGAATTCGGCGGCCTTTTGGACGCGGTACGCGGCTACGGCGGTTCGGTCGCCGTATACCGTCCTTTGCCCCTTCTGGCCGTGACGGTAAACCCTTTCCATCCCGAGGCCGGCCCTCAGACCATGCGCCCGGCCTACGTGGACGCCATCGCCCTGGAAAAGGCGGTACGGGAGAAGGTGGCCGTACCCGTAATCGACGTGGCCAGGTCGGGGGGCGGCCGGCTGGGGGAAATCGTCCTGGGGCAAAGGAAGGAAAGCGGTGACGGGGAAGGTATTGGCGGCTGAACCGAAGGCGGAACAGGGACGGCACCGCTTCCCGGGCGGCATGGCAGGTTCCCTGATCACCAGCGGCGTCCCGGCCCGCTTGTTTACCCGGGCCTGAGGAGTAAGTTTCCATCAAAAACAGGGGAGAACGCAGCCTCCAGGAGAGGGGTAACAATACATGGTTTCTTTCATAGAGCACAGGATGGAACTGGGGAAAGGCGTCTGGGTGATCTTTCCATCCCTGTGCAAAGGATGCGGCATGTGTCTGGAGAAGTGCCCCAAGCAATGTCTGTCCTGGTCGGAGCGGCTCGGCGTCTATGGGACACCCTCCGTGGAAGTGGGCGACGAATGTACGGTTTGCGGTCTTTGCGCCTTGTTTTGCCCGGACTGTGCCATCAGGACCGTCAGGAACAAGGATGCCGCCGAGGCCTAGCCGGGCGGATCCTGTACCATCTGGAGAGATGGAGAGGCAGCCGGAAGGCTGGGAGTACACCTTACTACCATCAAGCGGTGGGACCGCGACGGAAAACTTCGGGTAAAACCGACTGCAGGAGGTAAAAGACGCATTTCCGCGTCGGAGATCGAGCGGCTGTTGGGAAGCATTGAGCCTTCAGATGAACGGCAAGTTCTGGCTGTGTATGGGCGCGTTTCTTCTCATGAACAGAAGGCGCGCGGTGATTTAAGCCGGCAGGTGGCGCATGTCCGGGAGACGGTGGTTTCCCGGAGATAGCGGGACATAGTGAAAATTACCGATGTGGCTTCCATGCTATCGGATAGGCGTCAGGGACTGATCCGGCTGATGGAAATGGCCAGGCAGGGCAGGATAACCGACATTGTTATTTCGTAGCGGAAGTTTCCTAGTACCCTGACACATAAATGCCTGTCACCGTGGCGGTAACGACTCGGTTCAGATAAAACCACCATTTTTCCGTCATCGCTCCAGTGCCGCCGAGGCACGCTTACCGAACTAGCAGCGGTTATGGATCTATATGTTTTGAACCGATACCCACCCGACAATGGGGAATGGACTTTCCCGGAAGAACTGTACGAGAAGATTAGCCTGAGTGCGGTCACAATCCGTAAATTACCTGCGGGACCTGATGCCAAACCTCGACGGCTTGATCAAGGACGTCGTGCTGCACCACCACGAAAAGACGGACGGGGTCTGTTCCCCGAAGCAAACGATCGGTTCAGGGGGGACTGGACACGTTCCCATGGTTGCGGTGGCCACGCGGGCCAAAGTCTT
>JAJYZD010000330.1 GCA_021800315.1 Bacillota bacterium
TCGCGCCCCCCGTCGATGGCCGCGATACCGCCGGTATGCTGGTCGATGAAGACGGCCCCGGCCTCCGGCTGCAGAAGACCGTTCTTATCCTTGGTCGAGGCCGGGAAGTTGGCCTGGTTCTGCATGGCCTGCTGCAGGGCCGCCTGCACGGTCGGGTTGATGGTGGTGTAAACCTTGATGCCGCCCTTGTAGACCTTGTCCGCCCCGATAATCCGGTCCAGCTGCTGCACGACGTAATCCGTGGCGTACGGGTAGTCGGAACGGCCCTGGTTCAGGTTGGGATGCAACTCCAGCCCGGCCTGGACGGCCTGGTTGTACTGGGCCGGGGTTAGGAACTTGTAGTGCAGCATGTTGCCCAGTACCTCGTTGCGCCTGGCCAGCGCCGCCTTCGGGTTGACCAGGGGCGAGTAGTACGAGGGCGACTGGGGCAGGCCGGCCAGGAGGGCGGCCTGGGGCAGGGTCAGCCTGTCCGGGTTGACGCCGAAGTAGGTCTGGGATGCGGCCCCGATGCCCCAGGCCCCGGACCCGAAATAGATCTTGTTCAGGTACATGTCCAGGATCTCGTCCTTGGTGTACCGGTGGGTCAGTTCCAGGCTGAGGATCAACTGCTGGACCTTGCGCGTGAGCGATTTCTGATGGTTGTTGTTCAAAAAAGCGTTGTTCGCCAGTTCTTCGGTGATGGTGCTGCCGCCTTGCGCCAGGCTTAGGTGACTGATATCGTACCAGGCCGAACGGGCGAAGGAACGCAGATCGAAGCCGCTGTTTTCATAGAAGCGCACGTCCTCGGTCGCCAGCACGGCCTGGATCAACTGCCTGGGCACTTGGGCCAGCGGCACCCCCAGGTTGGCGTGGGTGCTGCCCACCACCGCCATCAGCGTCTGGTTGGCGTCAAAAAGCTGCGTTACCGGAGGCGGCTGCAGGAGCGAGACCGAGATATCCGGCAGGGTGGCCGCCGCCCGGTATACCGTCCAGCCTACCCAGACCAGCACCGCTGCCACCGCCGTTATGATCAGGCGTTTGATGGCAATCTTCCGCGATTTCCCGGCCACCTGCTCCCGCCTCCAAACCAAGAGTGAAAAAACCCGCCGCAACCCCCGCCCGCCCCCGGGAAGATACACCGGACCGGCGCTTTCGGCCCACCCTTTATTATACGTGAGTCGGGGCGTAATTTTAAGCCCCCCGGGATGCAAAAAACTTAAAATAATGATAATAATTGTTTCCTGGCGGGGAGGTTCCTTCCCGTCCCGCCAGGAAAGGCCAAAGGCGGTCCGATGATCCGGGCCGCCTGCGGCCTTTTTAGAAAGCCGGCGCCCAAGCCGCCAGGGGCAGTTCGAACCGGTAGGCAAAGTCGGGGCTGGTGGGACGCACCCGCAGGGAATAGCCGCAGGTGCCCTGCCCGGGCAGGAGCCCGCCCCGGTAGAGGTAGGTTTCCGGGTCGATTCTCTCCGCCATGGTCATGGGGGTCAGGGACAAACCGGCCAGGTCGCCGTCGGTGCCGGTTCCCAGCACCAGTTCCACCACCACGTCACGGTAGTCGATCTTTCCCAGGCGCACCACGGCCTGGACGTTGATTCCCTGTCCTACCGGCATCTCTCCGGCATCGTCGGTGACGACACGCCCGATGGCCACCGTCGACCAGTTGCCGGTCATAAAGGCCTTGAAACGCTGGAGGCGAGAGGCCGGCCCGAAGCCGTCGCCGGCCAGGCGCGTCGCGCGCTCGACGGCCGGAAAGTAGAAGTGGGTGGCGTAGGTCTTGACCATGCGGTCCGCGCTGAAAACAGGCGGGATGGAGGCCAGCGAGGACTTCATCTTCTCCGCCCAGGCGTTGTCGAGCCGGTAGTAGAGGGGAACCACCACTTCCTCCAGGATGTTGAACAGGTCGTGGCTGTCCTCGCGGTCCTGGGTGTCGTCGTCGGGATAGTCTTCCCGTCCGATGGCGAAGCCGTTTTCGCCGTCGTAGGCCTCCGGCCACCAGCCGTCGAGGACGGAGAGGTTCAAAACGCCGTTGATGGCCGCCTTCTGGCCGCTGGTGCCCGAGGCTTCCAGGGGGCGGCGGGGGGTGTTCAGCCACACGTCCACGCCCTGCAGCAGGGAGCGGGCCAGGTTGATATCGTAGTCCTCCAGGAACAGGATCCGGCCCCAGAAGCGGGGTGAGCGGGCCTGGTCGCAAACGAACTTGATTATTTCCTGACCGGCCCGGTCGGCCGGGTGGGCCTTGCCGGCAAAGATCAGCTGTACGGGGTGCTCCGGGTTGTTGACCAGGCGGTCCAACCGGTCCAGGTCGCTGAAGATTAAGAGCGCCCGCTTGTAGGTGGCGAAGCGGCGGGCAAACCCGATGGTCAGGGCCCGGGGTTCGAGGAAGTGGGCGGTGTCCCCGATCAACTCGGCCGGCTCGTGGTTGCGGCGGTACTGGGCGGCCAGCCGTTTGCGGGCGAAGCGGATCATCCGCTCCTTGAGTTTCTGGTGCACGTCCCAAAGTTCCCGTCCGGGTATGGAGCGGACCCCCTCCCACACGGTCTTGTCGTAAATGTGCCTGGCCCAGTCCTTCGCCAGATATTTGTCCAATAGGGCGGCGACCTCGCCGGCCATCCAGGTCGGCGTATGCACCCCGTTGGTGATGGATATGACGGGAATTTCCTCGGTCGGGATGTCCGGGTACAGGAAGTTGAACATGCGGCGGGTCACCAGCCCGTGCAGGCGGCTCACCCCGTTGATGTTGGCGCACAGGCGCATGGCCAGGACGGTCATGTTGAAACCCTGCCGGGTCTCGTCCCAGCCCAGGGCCAGGAATTCGTCGCGGGAAAGCCCGAACTGGGAATAGACGGCGCCGAAGT
>JAJYZD010000083.1 GCA_021800315.1 Bacillota bacterium
GATGACTAAATTTTCCTCCTATCCCCCCCTCGGGGGGGATAGGACACCCCACCTCCTCACACCAGGCTATTCTACTACACTAATTTCCGGGGGGGTAGCTGTCTCATTCCATTATGGCACAGAGGGGTTCGAGGTCGACCAACTCTCCAATGCGTAAGCCGGTTGCTCTTAGAATCTCCAGGGCGTAGCGCTGGAAAGGATCCTTCAACTCATGGACGGCCGTCTTCAATGCGGCAAACGTTGGTCCCAGCGCGCGGGCGATGGGGATTCTTCCGCTCCTTTTCCCAACGCATGTACTCTAAGAGGTCACTCGTGCCCATGGACCATACATCCCTACCCGTATCAGCCAACCACCGCCAGAACGCAAGCAGATCAAAGGCGTAAGACCGTAGCGTATGCTTGGAAAACGCAAGCCCCCCAGGTGCTCCAGATATCCTTGGATCTCATTGACAACGGTACCTTCTTCGTCCACTACCGACCAGCCGCTTGGTCCCTCCGCCGTTTTCACTACCCTAAGAACGGCCATCGCCTCCCATCCAACTCCCCCGTGCTCAAAACCCTTAAACCCTTGTATGCCGGGGGGCTTGACAAGCCTATCAGTCCCATGGGAGACTTGTCAAAGAAGGGATTGGCCGGATAACGGGGGACACTGGCTTGAAAGGGGCAGAAACGGGGATTGCTTCTATGGATAAGGCCCGAGGCCAACTCTCTACCCACCAGGCACCGCCAACCGAAAGGGGGCGGCTAACGGAGCGACAGTCCACCTAAACCAAGGCGCCTGCTCTCTACCCGACAATGCTTTCGATCCAGCAGAAGACATTACCCGGGCCCTTCTGTTAGACGGCCGCCTTAGGCCCCTTCCCGGGGCATCGTGTTTTGGGCGCAGGTCATGGGAAATGCCTTGACCAGGCGGAAGGCCGGGTTTCCTCGGTGCTGATCAACAGATGTCATATACCTTTCTGAAGTGTATGCCGTATACCGAGAGAACAATGGCATCCGCCAGAAATCCTGGATGATTCCTCAGGGTTTTGAATAATAAGCGCCAATAAAGTTTCCTGCTCTTTTCCTGAATACCAAGGCAAAACATGACCATTAAGAATGCCTTGAGATAACGCAAGCGGAACCTGGGGATGGCACTCCTTTTCATTGGTTTTAGTTCGTTAAACAACTTGAGGATGCGGTCATAGTACTGCGCCGGGGCATATATGGTTGTAACAATTTTCCGGTAACCGTCGATCAGGCTTTGGGTGTTCATGGTGGGAATGAAATTTAGGGAAAAATCGGTATTATTTCCGGCAAACCCGTGCAAAATCCGGTTTTCTTTTCTTAAACGCTCGAACAACCTCGTTCCCTTCGGGGCGTTGAGTAAGCCGACCATCGCCGTGACGATACCGCTACGCTGAATGAAGTCTATCTGCCTGTCGAAAATGGAGGGCGTGTCGCTGTCGAACCCTACAATAAAGCCTGCGCTCACCGACATGCCGGCGTTTTGGATTTTTTTGACGGCGCCCAACAGATCGCGGCTGACATTGTTGAACTTATTGCATTCGATCAAACTTTCCTCATTAGGTGTTTCGATACCGATAAATACCTGGGCAAACCCCGCTTCAGCCATCAATTGCATCAACTCTTCGTCGTCGGCCAGGTTGATCGAAGTTTCCGTTATGTAGTCAAAGGGGTGATTGTGTCCCCGGCCCCACTGGATCATGGCCGGCAATATTTCCCTTTTCAACTTGCCCTTGTTGCCGATAAAGTTGTCGTCGACAACGAAGACGGTTTCCCGCCAGCCGCGGACGTAAATGGCTTCGAGTTCGGCGATGAACTGCCCGGCGTTCTTGGTCCTGGCCCTCCGGCCATAAAGGGAGGTGATGCCGCAAAACTCGCAGTCGTAGGGGCAACCGCGGGAATACTGAATGCTCATGGTCGCGTAGTCGTCCAGATGGATCAGGTCCCAGGCGGGGATCGGCGTGGTTTCCATCCCGGGATGGTCATTAACCGTGTACAGGTGCCTGGCCGCGCCGTTGTCCAGATCGGCGAGGAACTCCGGAAGGGTGGCCTCCGCTTCGTTGAGGACCAGGTGGTCGATGTCTGCGAATTCTTCGGGCTCTACCGTGAAGAGGGGCCCGCCGGCCACCGTTCTTACTCCGATGGATTGGCAGCGCGCGACAACCTCCCTTACGGAATCGGCCTGGATGGCCATGGCGCTGATGAATACGATATCCGCCCATCGCAGGTCCGCATCCAGGAGTTGACGCACGTTCAGGTCGACCACCCGCTTTTCCCACGCCTGAGGCAACATGGCGGCCACCGTCAGAAGGCCCAGCGGAGGGTAGGCGGCCTTGACGCTGATGAATTTGAGCGCGTGCTTGAAACTCCAGAAGCTCAGGGGGTATTTGGGGTAGACCAGTAGAGCATTCATTCTGAAACAACCTCCTGTCCGTAGAAGAACCAGATCAAACAGGTATCTTCCGGAGATGCCTGCGTCTGTCCAGCGTACCTGGAGTAGCATGCAAAAGAGAGCGAGGTACTTCGAATGCGGCCCGGAACGCATGGATTAAAATCTTTCTTAAGCAAGATAGCATGCCAATGTCATGACCGGTCGTGACAGGTGTTGACCGGATCCTGGTTCCGCCAAAGGCGCGTGGAGAGGGAGCGGATGGGAACGGGAGGCGCACCGGTTAAAAACACGAGACGGATTTGCTAACCAACGGACTTGCCCCGGTGTACCATTTCGGCACCCCGGTGCCCTTTTCCTCCCCGTCAAGTCAGGCCGTGTTCAGCGTTCATTCCGGGCCGATTCCGGGGATCCTGACCGTCCGTAGGCGTGCCACAAAAAGGCTGGCCAGGCGGGCGCGGCTCAAACCGGCCGCGGACAGCGGCCGGACCTGAGGCCAACGGGGTAGGAGGATGCCGTTTACCGCGGTCTGCGCCCGGTGTCCGTAAGCGCCCGCAGATTGGCCAGCGGGGTTTGCAGGCTGACGCCGCAGGCGGGGGCCAGGATGCTCACCCCGCTGTCCAAAGCGTGTTTCGCCGCCTGGCCGATTCTTTCCGGGGTGCCCCGGTGGAGGACCTGGGTGCTGATATTTCCCATGAGCGGGATGCCTTCGAGTACGGTTTGCGCTTTGCGCATGCTTACGACCGAATCGAAACTTAGCGCGGCCGGGCCCATGTCCCTTATCTCCTCCAGCAGTAGCGTGGCGTCACCGCAGATGTGGATGATCACACCCGAGCCCGCGGCCCTGATGGTCCGGGCCAGGCGGCGCAAGTAGGGGCGGACGAACGTCCGGAAGTTGGCCGGACCCAGGATTTCCCCGGTGGCGGTGGGGTCGGCGATGGCCACCGCGTCGGCCCCGGCGGCGGCCTGCCGGCGGGCAAAGCCCGCCAGGTACTCCGTCAGGTAGTCCAAAAAGACATGCGCACCGGCGGGGTCCTTGCGCAAGAGGCGGAAGAATACGAGCGGGTCGATGAGCGAGGTGGCCAGGCTCATCGGACCGGTCAGGTTGCCGATTACCGGGGTGTCGTCGTGGCGGGCGGCGAGCAGTTTTATGGCGTCGCATACCACCGCGGCGCGGCTGGGGCTGTCCGGCGGGGGGAGAGGCCGTGCCATGACGGCGGCCGGCTGCGCGGCCGCGTAGACCGCCACCCGGGGTTCCACCTCCGCCCCGCCCGGGTCCACCCGGCTGCCCAGGTCTTCGGCTTCCACGGTAAGACAGAAGGGAACCCCCAGGTTCTCGAAACCGGTGGCCGCGCGAATGGTTTCGGCCACCTCCGCCATGGCCGCCGGGTCGTTATGCCGGTTGCCCGCGGTCTGGCGCAGCACCCCGGCGGTGGCGGCGCTCATCATGCCGCCCGGGCACAGAACCGGCGGGCGGTCGACGGTCGCACCGGCCAAAACGGCGCCCAGGCGTTCTTTTTCCGTCATCATCATAATCTTACCGCCGGCCGTATATTCTGGCGGCCTCGATCAGGGCGTCGATGTTGGCCGGCGGCGTGTTCAACGGCATCTCGCAGCCCGAGGAGACGATCAGGCCCCGGGGGCTGCCGGCGGCCTTGGCGATGATTTCGCGGACCTCGTCCCGGACCGCCTCCGGAGTGCCCTTCAGGAGCGTCTCCGCCGGTTTTACATTGCCCAGGAGGCAGGTCTTCTCTCCCACCAGTTCCCGGGCCTCGCCCATGTCGATCTGGTCCAGGCTCAGGATGTCGGCCCGGCTTTCGGCCATCAGTTTAACGACGGGCCTGGTTTTCCCGCAGATGTGCAGACAGATGGGGAGTCCTTTCGCATGGGCCCGGTCGACGATGTCCACGAGATGGGGCAGGACATACTGTTCGAACTGCCGGGGGCTGATCAGGCTGGCGCTGGCCACCGGCTCGACGATCACCGGGACCACCGCGAGTTGGGCCAGGGCGTCGATCATGTTGAAAGCCGAAGCCTTGGCTTTCGCCAGTAACTCGTTGACCAGGCCTGGATTCCTGTAGGTTTCCCGGATGAAGGTTTCGGTGCCCCGCAGGTGGGAGGCGGTGGTGAAGGGGGCGGCGAAGATGCAGCCCACGAAGACCCGGTCGCCCAGTGTTTCCACCACGTGGCTCGCCGCGGCCAGGTAGACCGGCAGCCGTCCGTCCCGCCACGGGTCGGCCACGAGGACCCGGTCGACATCGGCCGCATCCCCCACGAACGGTGTTTCCACCCGCGGCGCGTCGTCGTCCGGGAAGAAGAGGCGGGTGCCCATGGCTTCGGCTACGGTGGCGGTGGTGGTGAAGATGAGGGGCATGTCGTGTCCGTACCGCTCCCAGGCCCGTACCTGGGCTTTCCCCATCAGGTCCGCGTCGTGGTTGAATTGGCGGACGGTCACGCCCGTAACCCGCGAGCAGTGGTTCAGGATGAGGGGGGCGGACGCGATCCGGTCCACCGGCCGTCCCTGCAGCGTGGCTCGGAGACGCTCCTTGGGGGTCATGACATCAGGGGGAGTTTCTAAGCGCATGACCACACCTCCAAAAGCGCGGTCAGGTTGCGGACCGCGGAATTGGCGTCGGGGGCGTACAGGTCGGCGCCGATTTCCCGGGCAAAGGCAGGGGAAACCGGGCCTCCTCCGACCATGACCAGGAAGCGGTCCCGGATGCCGCGGGCCTCGAGATCTTCAATGACCGTCCGCATGCCGTCCATGGTGGTGCTCATCAGGGTGGACAGGCCGATGACGCTGGCTCCTACCTCCAGGGCCTTGGTCACGAAGTCGGCCGGGGGCACGTCCCGGCCCAGGTCGTAGACTTCGAATCCGGCGGCCTCCAGCATTATCTTTACCAGGCTCTTACCGATATCGTGGGTGTCGCCCCGGACCACTCCCAGGACCACTTTGGCCGCGGTCCCGCCCCGGTCCACCGGCAGGTGGGGCTGCAGTACCGCAAGCCCGGCCAGCATGGCGTCGGAACAGAGCAGCACTTCCGGGATGAAGTATTCCTCCCGTTCGTATTTGTCGCCTACCACCATCATGCCTTTGACCAGGCCGCCGTTGATCGCCTCCGCGGCCTCGATGCCCGCCCCCAGCGATTCCCGGGCCGACCTTCGGCAGGTATCCTCCTCCATATCCACCACCGCCCGGGCCAGTTCCAGCAAAATATCTTCTTTGTTCTTCAATGGCGCCACTCCCGACTCCCGAAATTCCCTGCTTACCGGGGTTATTGTAGCATAAGGTAGGCTTATGGAGCCAATAGAAATATTCAATGTATCCTAGCCCGGTGATAAACGGTTCGACGGGCGGGGAGAGGGAAGTCCGGGCGGCACCCGCGCGGGTGGGGATTGGAAAACATCCGGGGTAAGGAGGTTTTTTCATCCTGGTGTCGAAAAAACAGCTACCAGAGGAATAAAAGACCTGAACGTAGGGGCGGCGCGGTGGCCGTACAGCGGCTGGAAGATCATCAGTAAAGGTGGTAGTCACTTTGGAGGATAACCAGGACAGCGGCACAATGATCACGGGTTTATCCGGGTTTACGGAGAATATGGCACCTCGTCTTGCGGAACTGGCCAAGGCCCTGGAGCGGTTGGGCCGCCTCAAGTCCGTAGGCCGGCAGGTCGAACTGCTTCATCCGGGTGAAATCGATAAACAGTTGCAGGAAGCGTTCGCCCTGTGCGGACAGGCGGGGGAAATGGCCAGGGCGGCGCGGGAAATGTTTTCCCTTTTCCGCCTGGCTCCCGACGAGGAAGGCCAAAGAGAGTGGGAAAAGGTTTTCCTGCAACGGTGCCGGGAGGCCAAGGTAGCCGTGGAAGGTGAATTTCCCGCCTACCGGGTTTTCCCCATCGATATCAGGGTCGACCTGGCCCACGACCAGGTGATCGTCAACAAGCGGGTTGTCCGCACCCTTCACCCCGGAGCGGTGGTCCAAAGGATCGTCCGGGAAATCGAGCGTTTGCACGGGGAACGGTTTAACGCCAACCAGTTCATGCAGGCCCTGATCCGTGCCTACGATCTTTTGGCGTACGAGGCCCTGAACGCGGGACGCAAAAAGGAGGAAACCAAGCACCAACCCTTGAAGCGCATCTACGATATTCTGGCGTTGCGTACCGGTGCATCCGGCTACACGCAAAGCCAGTTCGCCTTCGACATCTTCCGGCTGCGCCGGGAGGCGGACCTTGTAGCCAACGGACGGCACCTGCTCTTCAGCACTACCCGCCAGGCCGGCTTCAAGGGCTTTGAAATACCGAAGGCGGCGGGCCAGCCGGAGACCCTGGCTTCCCTGGAAATAGCCCCGGTGGGGAGCGATTACCATGGATAACGATGACCTTCCGGCCGTCTTCCGGAAGATGCCGGCGGCGGAAATGCTGGGGGAGCGGACCATCCTGGAGACTTTTGTCGATCCCGGCTCGATGGAGGAGTTTTGGCGGCGCTGGTATCTGAACGGCTTCATCGACCGCGGGGCGGGCAAGGTCAAGTTCCTGCGCGGGCGGGCCGGGGCGGGCAAGACCCACTTCCTCCGGCATCTGGGGCTGCAGGCGGCCGCGGAGGGCTATCTGGCCCTGCAGGTCGACGCCTGGTCGACCCGCCTGGCGTCGATTGACGAGTTGTACCGGGCGGCGGCGTCGCAGGTACCCTGGGACGGCCTGGTCGACCGGTGCGCCCTGGCCGTCATCCGGGAGCGGCTGGGCTACCGGGAGTTCCGCTTGCCGGTACCGGAATTCTGGGGATGGGTGGAGGAAAACCACAGCCAGAGCTTTCCCCGGCTGAAGGTGTACATACGGGAGGAAACCGACAAATGGCTGGGGGATCTGGACCTTGATGCCGATTGGGCCGCGGCGGTGCGTGGGTGGGTGCAGCGGAGGCTTACGGGGGAGACGGAGATCGAGGCGGCGTGGCCGGCGTGGTTTCGCGGGGAGAAGGTGGGAGCCCGGCCCAGGTGGGCGCTTAACGTCAGCGGCAATATCGATAAAGGCAACGCCCGGGCCATGCTGCTCTCCCTGGCCGTATTGCTGAAAAGCGCCGGCTATCGGGGTTTGGCGCTCTTGATCGACAACCTCGACGTCATGGCCCGGACGGCGCGGGTGGACGGTGTTCCCTACTACACCCGGACTACGCGGGACCAGGCCTGTGAAATGTTCCGTGAACTCATCGACCAGAGCCACCACGCCGCCTATTTGTTTATCGTCGCGGCCGGGGCCCCGGAGTTGTTCGAGAATTCCAAGACCGGTTTTCCCTCCTACCCGGCCCTTTGGTCCCGGATCTGGTCCGAGGTGGTGACCCGGCAGTTCGACCGTTTCGCCGACCTGATCGACCTGGACCGGCTGTGGCAACTGGATCCGGCCGATCGCGCGCGCCTGGCCCAAATGTGGCGGGACTGCCGGTCTCCGGAAGTGGAGCGTCCCCCCGCCGGGCCCTCGCCCGAGACCTGGGGACTGGAATGGTCCATAGTGCGCCGTACCGTGGCCAGGGCGGCCGGGGAAGGGGGCGATCGGTTTGTCCGGTGACACCCGGGTCATTATCGAGGGCCTGCGGTCGGGAGTTCCCTACCTGGAACTGGCACGGGAGGTCGTGCTGGGCCGGGAGGGCAGCATCAACAACATGCAGCGGCTGATGGAGGCCGTGGAACAGGGACGGCCGCCCCGCGTACCGGCCTATTTCTTCCGGGCCAATTACGGACAGGGCAAGACCCACCTCCTGTATTCCCTCCGGGGCATGGCCCAGGACCGCAACTGGGTGGTCAGTCTCCTGACCTTGAGCAAGGAAACCCGCCTGGACCGGCTGGATAAGATTTACCCCAAGCTGGTGGCGGAAACCTATATTCCGGGCAGCCGTCAGCCGGGCTACGAAAAGATCGTTTCCCAGGCCCTGGCCGCGCCTTTCGTTCTCTCCGAGGTCAGGGAGATGGGGCTCTCGCCCCGGGTGGAAGCCGTTTTGGACAACCTGGCCAGTCACAACGTAAAGATAGAGGATTACGCCGACCTCCTGGCCGATGTCCGCGGTGCCTTCCTACGTGTGAGCGACGTCAGAAGGATTCACCGGCAGACCTTCGGCAAACCGTTGAAACTGGGACGCAGTTCCGTGCGGGACGAGATCAATCACTATTTCAAGCTGATGGACTGGCTCATTCACCGGGCCGGCTACCAGGGCTGGTTGATCCTCCTCGACGAGGTGGAATTGATCGGCAAGCTGGGACGGGGCGGACGCAGCCGGGCCTATGCCGGCATGGGCTGGTTTATGACCGGCGTCCTGCCCCGCACCGTCACCGTGTGGGCGGTGGCCAGCAACTTCGAGTCGGACGTGCTGGTTCCCCGCAATGACCGCGAGGAGTGCCCGGCCTGGCTGGCCGGGCGGCCCAGGGAGGAAGCCGGCGCGGCTGGGTGCGAGGCGGCCATCGACAGCCTTCTGGAAGCGGTTTTGCTGGATCCCCTGCCGCAGCAGAAGATGCAGGCCTTGATCGGGCAGATAGCGGAGTTGCATCAACAGGCCTATGACTGGCAGTGCCCCTTCGGAGCCACCGATCTTTACGAAAGGGTCACGGTGTTGATCCGTACCTGGCTGACCCGGGACGCTCCTTTGCGGACCTGGGTCCGGGTCACCATCACCGTTTTGGACATCTGGTTTCAATACGGGGAAGACCCGGCGGTCAGCCGGCTGGAAGACCTGGTGGACGCTACGTTGGACGAAGAGGTGGCGGATTTCGGGGAGGAGGCGGACGACGATACCGTAAAGAGCACGGGCCCCCCCATAGTTCGCCAGCCTCTCTTTTAGAGGGCCGGCGGCATGCATCCGGAACAGGTGGCCCGCTTGCGGGAAAAGGCCCGGATGGTCTTCGGCCCGGCCCTGGCGGAGGACGCCGGCTTGTCCGCGCCATGGGCCGGCGGCACCCTGCCCCGCTTTCTCGTCGACTTCCTGTCCGGCCAGTACGGTCCGGCCGCGGAAGAGCTTGTTCTTCACCATTACCCCACCGGACGGACCCGCCAGATTATGCGCAACCGGCTTCTCCAGGACGGCGAACTGGTGTTGCTCGACTACGTCGAAGTCACCGTGGACCTGGACCGTGGCGAGCCGGTGGCGCGCCTGGCGGCACTTGATGTCAACCAGGCCGCCGTCATGCCCGGTCTCCTGGATACCTATCCCGATCTTTTGCAAGGCGGACTCTGGGGCAAGGTGACGGTGCATTACGATACCGAGGCCGCCCGCCGCCGGGGAGACGGCCTTTCTCCAGTCGTGATCGGGGATTTCGAGGCTCTCCAGGCCACGGTCGACCTCCCCCATTTCGTGGCGGCCCGCCGGGAGTTTTCCACGGTCGAATGGATAGAACTCCTGCTTCGCTCGGCCGGCTACGATCCCGGGGCCGTTTGCGGTCCCGGGGAGGGAGAGCGCTTGCGCTGGCTCTACCTGGCGCGCCTTCTGCCCCTGGTGGAAAGAAACCTGAACCTCATGGAACTGGGTCCCAAGAACACCGGCAAGACCTTCCTTCTGCGTAACCTGTCGCCGCGGGCCTTTTCCCTGGCTGGCGGCCGGGCCACACCGGCCAATCTTTTCATCAACCTGGTAACCGGGGCCGTCGGGCTGGTGGCCAGCCGCCAGGTGGTGATTTTCGACGAGATAGCGTACACGTCTTTTACGGACGAACTGGGCACGGTATCCCTCTTAAAGGACTTCATGGAGAGCGGCCGGTTCAGTCGCGGCCGTAGCGCGCACAGCGCCGAAACCTCGCTGGTCTTTTTGGGCAACCTGCGGGTGGAGGGACGTCAGCCGGCCGGCGGCTACGCCCACCTCTTCGAGCCGCTGCCCAGGGAATTGCAGGATACGGCCCTCCTCGACCGTCTGCACGCCTACATCCCCGGCTGGGAATTCCCCAAGCTGACCCCGGCTGCCATCAATCCCGGCTTCGGACTCTCCACCGATTATTTCGGCGAGATTCTCCTGGCCCTGCGCGACCTGGCCTACGGCACCCACTGGCAGGAGATAACGGAACGTTATCCATTGCGGGACGGGATGACCCGGCGGGATCAGGCGGCGGTGGAGAGGGTGGGAAGGGCTTTCACCAAGCTGGTCTTTCCCGACGGCCGGATCACGGAGCCGGAGACCCGGCAGATCCTCGAGGTGGCCGGCGAACTGCGCCAGCGGGTGGAAAACCAGTTGGAGGTCATGGAACCCGGCGAGTTTTATCCGCACGAGGTGGGTTTCCTGCCGTCCAAGGGGAGAACGGTCTGGGCGCTGCCGGGTGACTTTGTGGCCCGGCAGGCCGCGGGCGCCCTGGACCGGCGGCTCAACCTGGGCCCGGCCGCCGGGGAAGTCACCGCCCTGACCATGCTGGCGGACAAGGGCCGCGTGATGGGCGGCGGCGTACAGATTATCCAGGCCGTGGCTATCGACGGCGGCAGCGGACAGATCAAGCTCACCGGCCAACATGGCTCCGAGTTGGAGCAGGCCCTGCAGACGGCCTATCACTATTTGCAAAAGCAGGCCCCGGAACTGGGCCTGGACTACATAAAAAGCAAGAACATCGCCGTGCACCTGGTAACGCAAGGCTACGGCCGGGGAAGTCCGGGGCTGGCCTTGGTTCTGGCCATTGTCTCGGCCCTGCTCGACCGGCCCGTCCGGCCCGCCTGCGCGGCCGTCGGCGGAGTCTCCCTGCACGGCGACATCGGACCGGTGGAGGGTCTGCCGCAGATGGTCATGGCCGCCCACCGCCGTGGGCGGCGGTTCCTTCTGATACCGCGCGAGAACGGGCGGGACCTCGCCGCGGGGGCGGTGCCGGAGCGAATCCTGCGCGAGTTGCGCATCGAAGCGGTCGCTACGGTGCGCGAGGCCCTGGAAAAAGCCTTTGCTTCCCCGGGTGACGGGGGAAGCTAACGGCGGTGAGGAAAAGATGCGCGTACTGCAGGTGATAACCCTGTCCGAGTGGGGCGGGGCCCAAAAAGTGGTTTATGATCTGACCACCGGTCTGGCCCGGGAGCGGTTCCAAACCGAAGTGGCCTGCGCTCCCGGCGGTCCCCTGGTGGCGGAACTGCGCGAAAAGGGGATCGTGATCCATGAAATAGCCGCCTTACGCCGCGACCTCTCCGTTCTCCAGGACATCAAGGCCTTGTTCGCCCTTTTCAGTCTCATGCGGCGGGGCCGCTACGACATAGTGCACTGCCACAGTTCCAAGGCCGGCCTGCTGGGCCGCCTGGCCGCCCGGGCGGCCGGCGTGCCGCGGGTCTTCTTCACCGTTCACGGCTGGGGGTTCGCCAACCGCAAGGAATACGGGGCCGTGGAAAGTTTGCTGGTCCGGGCCGAGAAGGCGGCGGCCGGATTTACCTCGGCCCTGGTCTGCGTTTCCCGGGCCACCCGGGAAGAGGGACTGCGGCGCGGGATTGCCGGTCCGAAGAAATATGTGGTCATCTACAACGGGTTGAACCCGGTCAACCGGGAGGTACCCGATGACACTCTGCGCCGGGAGACCGGGGCCGCCGGTCCGCTGGTGGTGACGGCCGGACGGCTGGTGCCGCAAAAACAGCCCCTGGTCTTCTTGCGGGCGGCCGCGAGACTTGGGTCCGTTAATCCCGCGGCCGGGTTCGTGCTGATAGGCGACGGGCCCCTCGGACAGGAGTGCCGGGCCTTCATCAAGACAGAGGGCCTGGCGGGCAGGGTCTTTATGGCCGGCTTCCGGACGGACGTCCCCGGACTTTTGACCGGGGCGGACCTTTTCGTCCTGTTGTCGGCCTTCGAAGGTCTGCCCCTGACGGTCATGGAAGCCATGCTGGCCGGGCTGCCCGTGGTTGCCTATGCGGTGGGGGGGCTGGCGGAGATGGTTGAGGACGGCGTCAACGGTTTTCTCCTTCCGCCGGGAGACCTGGACGGGGCGGTGGACAGGATTTCCGCGTTGCTGGACGACCCGCGCCGGAGAAAAGAGATGGGGGAGACGGGCCGGGAGATCGCCCTGGCGCGCTTCGGCCGGGAGGCTATGGTGCGCGCTTACGCGGAGTTGTACGAACGCGGCCTAAGTCCTGCCAAGGGAAGATGAGGCGGTCCTGGCAAGGGCTTTGACCGCATGGGCGGTCCGGCAAGGACACGGGCGCGGCAATCCGGCAGGATTTTCCGGATTGCCGCGCCCGGCCTGTCGTTTCCAGGAGGAATTCAGGTGTTGCCGTAGAACAGGAACTGGATTGAGGTGTGGCGCTTCCTGCCTGCCGGCCGAGGATGACGGCCGGTGTCGTAAAAACCAGAGTGAGGAGACACGATATGGCCAAAATTTCAGCAAAGGGCGGCGTGCCGGGAGTATCCGCCGGCAAGGCCGGTACGGCCGCCCGCCAGAATAAGGGGAGGGTCTTGGCGGCGCCTGCCGCGCCGGTCCGGACTGTGGCCGCGCAGGAGTCCTTTACCCACCGCCTGGCCTTTTGGGGAGTCCTGGGCATCCTGTTTGTCCCGGCCTTTTTCAGCGGCATGTTTTTCCCGCCGGCCCAGGAGAAGGGTCTCATAGTTGCGGCGGTGGTCTTCTGGCTTACCTGGGTATGGAAGTATTTTAACCGGGACACCGCCTTCCTGGGACAGCCCCTCGACTATTTCGCCCTGGCCATGCCGGTTGCGGCCGTGGTCACCGGCATCGGGGCGGCCAACTACTCCCTGGCCGTAAACGAAGTGGTCAAGTATATCCTGTACTTCATGGTCTTCTGGGTGGTGGCCCGTTTGGTCACCAACGAGAACGAGGTCCACAAGATCCTGCACGCCGTCTACCTGAGCGCCCTGGGGGTGGCACTGGCCGGGCTCGGTTCGGCCACCGGGATCGTTAACGTGCTGGACGGCTTCACCGGCGGCCGGATCTACTCCACCTTCCAGTACCCCAACGCCACGGCCAGTTACCTGGCCGCCGCTTTGATCCTGGGGCTCTACCTGTGGCACCGGGCCAGGCAGTATCGGATGCCCAGGGAAATACCGGGGCTGGCGAAGTTCAACGCCTATTACCCGTATCAGTTCGTTTACGCCGTGGCCAACTTCCTGCTCGCGGCCGCCCTGGTGGGGACCGATTCCTACGGCGGCTTCCTGACTTTCGCGGTAGCCGTCGTCCTGTACTTCCTGCTCCTGCCCGGCGACAACCGGACCGCCTTCGCCTACCAACTCGTGACCGTCGTGATCGTGGGAGCGTTGGCTGCCCGGCTCTTCCTGCACGAGGTGGCGGCCAAACACATGGGCCCGGCCTGGCTGGTCATCCTGGCGGGGGCCGTCCTGGTCGTGCTTTGCCAACTGGGATGGGTGTTCCTGGAGCGGCGTAGGGCCGGGCGGCGGACGGTCAAGCCCGGCCTGGTTTCCAGGCGGATTCTGGCCGGTCTGGGGATCCTGGTGGTGCTGGCGGTGGCCGCCGTCGCGGTATGGCAGGTGTT
>JAJYZD010000331.1 GCA_021800315.1 Bacillota bacterium
CCGATACGGGGGCCAGAAAGCCCATCGTCAGGGCGGCCGGCGTCATCAACAGGCCGGTCTGGAACGGCGTGAAGCCCATGATCTGTTGCGTAAAGATCGGGATCAGGAAAATAGCGGCGTAAAGGGCCACCGTCACCATGAAGGTACCCGTAAAGCTGGCCGCCAGAACCGGGTTGCCTTTGAATACCCGGAGGTCGATGACGGGATGGTCGGTCGTTAGCTCCCAGAGGACGAAAACGATCAGGGCAAAGACCCCGCCGGTCAGGGCCATGATGATACCCAGAGTGTGCCAGCCGGCGCTCTGACCCCGGGACAGGCCCAGCAGAACGGCGAAGGAACCGACGATGATGAGGACCATGCCCGGGAGATCGAGTTTGGGTTTGACGTTGGTCGGTATACGGGGCAGCACCACCATGCCCGCCAAAATGGTGAGGATGCCGATGGGTACGTTGATGGTGAAGATGATGTGCCAGTCGAAGTGGTCGATGAGGTAGCCGCCCAGCACCGGCCCGAAAGCCGGCGCCGCGGCCATGGCGATGCCCCGCGTGCCCAGGGCCAGGCCGATTTTATCCTTGGTGACGATCTGGTAGGTGTAGGCGGTGGTCACCGGCATGATGGCTCCGCCGCCTACGGCCTGGATAACCCGGGCGGCGATAAGGAAGTTTAAGCTTGTAGCCGCGGCGGAGAGCGCGGAACCCAGGGTGAATATGCCCAGGGAAATCAGGAAGATGTTTTTTACGCCCAGGCGGTCCCCGAAGTATCCGGTAATAGGGATGGTGACTCCGGCCGACAGGAGGTAGGCGGTGGTCACCCACTGGATGCTGTCGACGCCCACGCCGAAAATGGCCATCAGCTTGGGAATGGCCACGTTGACGATGCTGGTATCCAGAAAGGCCATGAAGGCGCCGCTCATCAGGATAAGGAGTTGGATCCAGGGGACCCGGGACGTGGGATGGTACAGTACCGTTTCCCCGTTCAATTTTTTTCCCCCTTGGAACCGTTGTCCCGGTCAAGCATTTTCTGGAGAATCAACTGCAGTTGATCCTGTTCCCGGGTATCCAGGCGTTTGAGAAAAGCGGTGACGGCCTGGGTCCATTTCTCCTGCCAGTTGCGCAGCACGGCCTGCCCGTTGTCCGTAAGGGCCAGGCTCACCCGGCGCTCGTCCGCCGTGTCCCGCATTCTGACCACAAGGCCCTCTTTTTCCAGACGTTTGATGGCGATGCTGACCGAACTCTGGGTCAGGTGCACCCTGGCCGCCAGTTCGCCTACGCGCTGTTCCCCGGAGCAGCCGAGGGACTTGAGCAGGACGAACTGCTGCAAGGTGACCTCGCCCTTTTTCACCGGATGGGAAAGCCGGTGCACGCTACGGAAGAGGTCCCACAAGAGATCGGCCGCCGGTTTCGGTTTTTCGTTCTTCTGGGTCACGCGAACCACCCCCTCTCCAGTTTAACCTTAAAACATATGGATCGTCAATTATATTAAGGATAAATTCGAAAGTGTCCGGTCACCTTTGCAGGGAGCAACGGTTGTGGTAAAATGGTAGCCGTAAGTTTTGACCATAACCGTAGCCGGGCGGTGAACGGCGGCGCGGGGCGTTTCACCCCTAACGGCCGCCGACGGACAGGGCCGGACTGTGGCACGGGGGAAGGAGTCGCCGGATGCGCAACAGGCTGGAGCGGGTGCGGGAACGCCTGAAGGAGCGCGGACATAGCGCCTTCATCGTCTCGCGGCCGGTCAACGTGCGGTACCTGAGCGGGTTTTCCGGTGCCCACGGGGCCCTGTACATAGACTTAAACGGAGCGTTCCTCCTGAGCGATTTCCGCTATGCCGAACAGGCGGCCGCCGAGAGCCCGGATTTCTCCTTCGTGCTGGTGAAGGAGAAATTATTCGACGCCGTAGCCGGTTTGGCCCGGGAGCGCGCCTCCGGAGAGGGTGGGTATCCGCTTGAGGTGGCCGTGGAGGACGATTACCTTTCGCACCGGGATTTTGGTTACCTGGGCGAAAAAATGGCCTGCGCCCTTCACCCGGCGGACGGCCTGGTGGAAAAGATGCGGCTGGTCAAGGACGAGGGGGAAATCGAGTCCCTGGCCCGGGCCTGCGCTTTGGCCGACGAAGCCCTGGCTGAGGTCCTGCCCCACATCCGGGCGGGCGTGACCGAGAACGCGGTGGCGGCCCGCCTGGAGTTCGTCATGCGCCTGAAGGGTTCCGAGGGAGCCTCATTCGAAACGATTGCCGCTTCCGGGCCGCATTCGGCCATGCCGCACGCCCGCGCCTCGGACCGCCTGCTCCAGGCGGGCGACCTGCTGACCCTGGATTTCGGGGCGGTATGCCGGGGCTACCACTCCGACATCACCCGCACCTTTGTCCTGGGTGAACCATCGCCGGAACAGGACAGGATATACCGTTTGGTTGGCGAGGCCCAGTCGCTGGGGGTGGAGGCCGTCCGGCCGGGTATAGCCGTCAAGGATTTGGACGCCCTGGTCCGCGACAAAATCACGGCGGCCGGGCACGGTGAGCACTTCGGCCATTCCCTCGGCCACGGGGTGGGGCTGGAGGTGCACGAGGGTCCCCGGCTTTCCGGCAAGGACGAAACGGTGCTGGCCCCGGGGATGGTTGTTACCGTGGAACCAGGGGTGTATGTGCCCGGATTCGGCGGGGTCCGGATCGAGGATTCGGTCCTGGTGACGGCCGACGGCCACCGGGTTCTGACGGGCTCTCCGAAAATTTTCGTACTTCACTGAGAGACTGGGAGGAGAAAGAGACAGTGATTTCGACCAACGATTTTCGCACCGGTCTGACCATCGAACTGGACGGCGACGTCCACCAGGTGGT
>JAJYZD010000332.1 GCA_021800315.1 Bacillota bacterium
CCAGGCCCACCCACACAGCCATATCTTCCAACAGCCTCCGCGCGTCTTCATCGTGTAAGGCGGCGGCCCGACAGACCAGGCGGAAGTCAACCCGACCAGACTCGCCCCGGCTCAGGCCCGAAAGAAGTCCGGGCCGGCCGGCGGCGGCTATCTCCCTAGCCCGCTCTACCACGGCGCCGGCCGAAGCCATGGTTTCCAGGTGCCCGTAACGGCTGTAGCGGGCCTCCATAGCTTCCCGGCCCAAAGACATAAACCCGATTTCACCGGCCATCCCGTGGCACCCCTCCAGCAGTTGTCCCCGCAGGATGATGCCGGCGCCAACGCCCAGGCCGACGCTCACGTAGGCCAGGTTTTCCACCCCGAGAGATTTCCGGCGCCAAAACTCCCCCCATGCTCCGGTATTGACATCGTTCTTGACCAGGATAGGGCAGGCGAAGTGTTTTTTAAATTCTTCTTCGGGAACCAGGCCCTCCCAGTCAAAGGAGCGGGCCACTCTGTTGATCAGCCCCGTGGTCTGGTCGTAAATACCTGGAACGGCCACGGCAACCGCCGCCAGGAGTTCCAAACCGACCCGGTTCGCCCGGCACAGTTCTTTTATGGCTTCCGCAGCCCTGGTCAAGACTGCTTTCCCCTCGTCGTCCAGATCGAAACCGACGGCGGCCTGAGCCACCAGGTCACCCCGGAGGTTGCCCAGGACGATGCCGGCTTCCGACTTGCTCAGGTCCACCCCCGCCACGTAGCGGTAATCCGGGTTGATAGCCAGAAGGATGGGCCGGCGGCCGCCGCTGGAATTCCCCGTCCCGGTTTCCAGCAATATGCCCTGACTGACCAGCGCTTCGATGATCAGGGAAACCGTCGGCTGACTCAACCCGAGTTCCCTGGCTAAGTCCGCCCGTGACAGGGAGGGGCATTCGCGAATCGTCTCGATTATCAGCCGGCTATTGAGTTCCCGCAACAGTTTCGGTTTACCGGTCACCGCCATGCCGCTTATCCCCCGCTTCCCCCCGGCATTTACTGTCTTTTCCGGTTCCCGGCCGGCCTATGCTGCACGAAGTGGTGAATCCGGGCGGTCTCTTCCGTCACCGGCTGACCGCAGCAAAGGCATTTGTAGCCATCGCGGTTTAGGATCGCCCTTTTCGCCAGGACCGGTAACGCCTCTTCTCAGTAACGCCTGCCCGTCAGTGCCAGCGACTCCGCCTCGTTGGGAAACCTGTCAACTAATATCACCCGCCCAGGGTTTTCCCGCTACCCAATACCATCCTTCTCCTTTCCCGGGTGGTCGGAAAGCCCTCCCTGGGGTGGTAATCAGAAATTTCAGTCAACGACCTCCGTCCAACGTCCTCCGGCGAGGCTGCCCATGTGCCTCGGCCTTCCCGGCGGGAAAAGGCCCCGGGGATTTGTATAAAGGAGAACATACTTAGTTTTATTTATTTAGTTCTTTAGTTCGCCGGCAAGAGAAAGATTCCTTCCCGGCGCAAAAAAATACGTCGGAGCGGCGGGATAAAGAAAACCCCGGAAGGATGTCTCCAATGGTTCGGCATAGTCCTGATTCCAGGCTCGTCGCACCAGGGGGAGCCGGCAGTTAAGGCGTCAGCCTGATCCCCAGGCATAATCGGGTTTACGTGGGGAGAATCATATCATCACCGGTCTGTGCTTTCCAGTTTGGCGGGCCGGAATCGTTGGGGTGGCCAAGGTTAAATCTTCGTTGCCGAAGCAGGAATTATTGGATGTCCGTCAAAATTTCCCTGTATGTGATGGTTTCCAATCAATCCACAACCGAAGGGAGTTTGTTTCTTTGACTGACGACGAACTGAAGGAAATCAAGTCCGCCGTGGCCGCCATCACTTACGGGCTATACGTGGTGGGCACCGCAAGCGGCGGCAGGATCAACGGCCAGACCTGCAACACCGTCTTCCAGGTCACCAGCGAGCCGGTCCAGGTGGCCATAGGCATCAACCAGCGCAACCTGACCCACGACCTGATCATGGAAAGCGGTGTCTTTTCGGTCTCCGTCCTGGCCAACGACGGCCACGACCTGGTCCGCAAGTTCGGTTACCGCTCCGGCCGCACCGCCGACAAATACGAGGGCGTTCCCTATTTTACCGGGGTCACCGGCGCCCCGATCCTAGAGGAATGCCTGGCCTACCTGGAGTGCCGGGTCCAAAAGGAGCTGTGCCTGAACTGCGGCACCCACTCCCTCTTCGTAGCCCGGGTGGAGGCCGGCGGGGTGAGGAATGCCGGCGAACCGATGACCTACGCCTACTTCGCCGCCACCAAGTTCGGGAAAAAGTAGACCCATGCTTACCTGCATGGCTCTTTCCACCAGCCCCCGCCGGGGGGGCAACTCGGAGATCCTGGCCCGGCAGGCCCTGGCCGGGGCCAGGGCCGGGGGAGCGGCGATAGATCTGATCCGTCTGGCCGACTTCCGTTACGAGCCCTGCCGGGCCTGCGGCGGCTGTTACCGGACCGGCGTTTGCGTCATTCCGGACCAGGCGGCGGATGTCTTCGACCGCCTGTTGGCCGCCGACCGGGTTATTGTGGCGGCACCCATCTTTTCGATGGGTATCTGCGCCCAGGCCAAGGCCATCATCGACCGGGCCCAGCGCTTCTGGGCCACCCGCATTCTCCTGCACCGCCGGGTCGTTGCCAACCCGGACAGCAGGCCCAAACGCCGCGGTATTTTCATCTCCACCGCCGGATCAAACCTGCCCGGCGTGTTTGACGGGGCGCTGCCGGTGGTCCGGTATTTCTTTAAGATGCTGGAGATACAACCGGCCGGCTTTTACGGGTACCGCAACCTGGAGGGCAAGGGGGACGCGGCGGGAAACG
>JAJYZD010000084.1 GCA_021800315.1 Bacillota bacterium
CAGCGTTAGTCCTGAGCCAGGATCAAACTCTCCATCAATATCCTTGATGGATCTTGCGATCCATGCTCTCATGTGTTCAAAGGACCCTATCCTTACTGGCTGTTCCACTGTTCAGTTTTCAAGGACCACCGGAAATTAATTTTAGCACAAGGCCGACGCGGTGTCAACCCCAAAAAAATAGGAGCCCTGCATGAAGAGAGATTTCGGGCTCCCTGAAGAGGCGTGTTTTATGGAAAGCCGGCGGCGGCGCGCCTTGCGCGAACCGCCGGCGGACTGGTGGCGAACCCTTTTGGGGAAAAGCTTGCCCGTTTTCCGGGGTAAAACGATCCGGGCGCCGGATGCCGGGACCGCTTACTGGCCGTAAACGTTCCCGCTGACGCCGCCGTTGTTGTAGTAATAAGGAGGCGGATACTGGGTCCCGTTTTGGCCCTGGTTGTAGCCGAAGCCGCCCATCATCCCGTAGTAGGGATAGTTCCCCTGACCGCTGCCGCTTTGGCCCTGGCCGCCCCAGTAGCCACCCATCATGTAGCCCATCATGCCGTACATGTACCGGTAGAAGTTCTGCGGCGGGTAGTTCCCGTTATACTGCGGCGTGGTTGTCGGGTCGGTCGCCGGTACCACGAAGTCGCCGTACTGCGGTGCGATGGTCAGCGCCGCCGTGCTGGCCGGGACCGGTACGACGGCGTTGCCGTCGGCCCTGGCGTTGGGCTTGGACTGCGGGATCAGCAATACGGCCGCCAAAGCAACGACGCCCACCACCGCCGCCCATTTCATCTTCCTGTTCATGACCTTTCCTCCTTGGAGTTTTTATCCTTGGTCCATACAATAAACCGGCAGTTTATCCCGGCCGTGTCGCCCGGGTAGCGTTTATGACAAAAACCGTGCGGTTAATGAAAAGGCGACCGAAACATGACCTGGACAGGCTGAAAAAGCAAAGACCACAATTTGCCGCCTCCCTGCGGCGCATAATGCGCGTATTTCTAGAGCCGGCCCCATCGGCCTCAAGTTTTCCCCATGGAGAAATTTACCCCGAAAATGTCTCCGGCCTATTTCAAAAGCGTCTCATTTCTGACAAAAACGGCTGGATCGGTGGGATGGGATGTCCGGAGATCAAATATTTTTCCGAACGACAAATTTCCCCTTGCGCAGACCTAGCAAAAAGATATAATGGTAAATACAGGACAGCAAATACAATGGCATCCGTCAGGCATGGCTTTGCCGTGCCCACGCCGATGACCGCCAAGTTGTCAGGCCCGGCGGAACGAAGATCTTCACCGTAAAGCGAGGGTTGAGATGTGGATGAAATCAGGGAAACCGTCGCGATCTACCGCAGTAGGAAGTGCACGTACGAAGACTATGCCAAACTCCCGGAGGGTGCCCCCTACCAGCTGATCGGAGGTGAACTGGTCTTGAGTCCCGCACCATCGCTAAAGCACCAGAGAGTTGCCAGGAAATTGGCGACGAAGATGACTGTCTTTGCCGAAGATCGCGATCTGGGTGAAGTGTATCACGCCCCGACCGATGTTTACTTCAATGAAGAAGAGACCTACCAGCCGGACATCGTCTTCATCCCCTGGGACAGAGAATCCATTCTCGATGACGGCAAAGTTAACGGCGCTCCCGATCTGGTAGTGGAGGTCCTCTCTCCCTCCACCGCTAACGATGACCTTATAACCAAATTTCAAACGTATGAACGATATGGCGTTAAGGAATACTGGATAATTGATCCGAAAGACAACAGCATCAAGGTTTACCTCCATAATGAAGGCAGGCTTTCCCTCGGCCAGGTGGTACAATGCCACGGCCTGATCGAATCCAAGGTGTTGAGCGGATTTGCCGTTGAGGCGGAATACCTTTTTAGGCGACGTTAAGTCCGGAACCAGGTGGCGGGCACAATTCTTCTACCACGCAACGGCACGCTTTTTGTGGCTGACCCACCCTAAATCAAGACCGGGCACTGCCTTTAAGGCAAAAACCCGGACCGCAAAGCGAGGGTTGAGACATGGATGAACTCAGGGAAACCGTTCTGTCCTACCGGAAGAAGGCTACGTACGAAGACTATGCCAAACTCCCGGAAGGCGCCCCCTACCAGCTGATCGGAGGTGAACTGGTCTTGAGTCCCGCACCAGAAACCCGACATCAGCGGACCAAGAGAAAACTGGTGGCCAAAATGTCTGTTTATGTAGAGGAACACGATTTAGGGGAAGTATTTGACGCACCGACTGATGTCTATTTCAATGATGAGGAGACCTACCAGCCGGACGTTCTCTTCATCCCTTGGGACAGGGGGGAGATCGTGGAGAAAGGCATGATAAACGGCGCCCCCGATCTGGTGGTGGAAGTGCTTTCTCCCTCCACCGCCAAGGATGACCTCACAACTAAATTTACAACATACGAGCGTTATGGCGTGAAGGAATACTGGGTCATCAATCCTAAAGACAACAGCGTCAAGGTTTACCTCCGTAACGAAGGCAGGCTTGCCCTCGGCCAGGTGGTATGCGGCCACGGCTTGATTCAATCCAAGGTGTTGTCCGGATTTGCGGTTGAGGCGGAATACCTTTTTCGCCGGCGCTGAACCTGGGGACCGTCACGCCCGCCGCACAGGCTGTCTTCCGACGGTTTTTAGGATATCCCGGCCCGGTTCCCTGGCCGCCGGATCCATGTGGTTGAAGGTGGCTTCCAGGCCGCCAGGCTTGCCGCAAATCTGATCCGTCAGTTTTTCGTCTCCCTGCGTCCCGCTTTTTCCTGCAAACCTCCGGCATCCTTCTACAGGTTGAGCACCACCACTCTGGTCCTGCTCATTTCCGCCACGGCCCAGCGGGGGCCCTCCCGGCCGGCGCCGCTGCCCTTCTCCCCCCCGTACGGCATCTCGTCCGCCCGGAAGGCCGAGGTATCGTTGATCATGACGCCTCCGACGTCAAGTCTTTGCGCCGCCCGCATGGCCAGATCCAGGGACCGGGTAAACACGCCGGCCTGGAGGCCGAAGCGGGAATCGTTGACCAGATCCAGGGCCTCTTCGAAGCCGTCGTAGGGAATTACCGTCACCACCGGGGCGAAGACTTCCTCGCAGACCACCTTCATATCCGGCCGTACCGCCGTCAGGACGGTGGGGTGGAACATGACTCCGTCCCGCCGGCCGCCGGTCAGCAGCCGGGCTCCGCCCTCCACGGCCTCCCGGACCCGGTTTTCCGCCTTGACGGCCGCCTCCAGGCTGATCATGGGCCCCACGTCGGTACCGGGGTCGGTGGGATCGCCCACCACCAGCCTGGCCGCGCTCTCCACCAACAGACGGCAGAAATCCTCCAGCACCCGGCGCTCGACCATGATCCGCTGCACGGATATGCACACCTGCCCCGCGTTGGCAAACGCCATCCGGCCGCAGGCCGCGGCCGCCCTCTCCAGGTCGGCGTCACCGTGCACGATGGTGGCCGAGTTCGAGCCCAGTTCCAGGGTCACCGGGCGCAGTCCCACCCGGTCCCGGATATGCCGGCCCACAGGGGGGGAACCGGTAAAGGTGTAGAAGTCCAGGCGCCCGTCCCCTAAGAGCATCTCCCCCACCCCGGCACCGCCGCCCACCACCAGGTTGAGGCAACCCGGCGGCAGACCGGCTTCCTCCAGCAGGTGGCACAGGGTCAGGGAAGAGAGCGGGGTGGCCGAGGCCGGTTTCAAGACCACCGTGTTCCCGGCCGCCAGGGCCGGAGCCACCTTGTGGGCCACCAGGTTGAGCGGGAAGTTGAAGGGGGTGATGGCGCACACGACACCGACCGGCACCCGGATGGTGTAGGCGAAGCGGTTTTCGGTGCCCGCGGACCCCAGGGGCACCATCTCGCCGTGGATACGGGTGGCTTCCTCGGCGGACAACCGGAAGGTGTTGGCCGCCCGGCCTGCTTCCACCAGGGCTTCCTTCAGGGGTTTACCGGCCTCCCGGGCTATGGTGAGGGCTATCTCTTCCCGCCGCTCCAAAATAGCCGCGGAAACCCGGCTGAGTATCTGGTAGCGCTGCCACGGGGTGAGAGGGCTCTCCGCCAGGGCCCGGCGGGCCGCCGCGCACGCCGCGTCCACCTCGGCCGGACCGGAAACGGCAACCTTGGCCATGACCTCCCCCGTGTACTTGTTGGTCACCCCAAGATGATCACCGGTTGTCCGCCACCGGCCGTCGATGTATAGAGGCTGAATTTTCACGCCGTTTTCCTCCTTGCCTCGGCTCCGGGAGTCCCACCCGGAGGGGAGATGGAAAAATTCCGAGCCGGCCGGGCGTAGGGCCCGGACATATGGCCAGCCCTACGGGGAATCCACCAGTCCACGGCCGTAAGAAAGGTCCACCGGTACCGGCTGGCGGCCGACCCGGATTTAAACGTCAGAACCCGGTCCACCGGAATGCGCTCGTCAGGGAAGTGATGCCGGCCGGAGGGATCATTCCGCCGGCGCATCCTCCCGGTGCCGTAGCAGGGGAAAGAGGATGACGTCCCGAATCGAGGCCGCCCCGGTCAGGACCATGACCAACCGGTCGATACCTATACCCATACCGCCGGCCGGCGGCATCCCGTACTCCAGGGCGGTCAGGAACTCCTCGTCCATCCGGTGGGCCTCATCGTCCCCGCCGGCGTGCCTGGCCGCCTGCCGCTGGAAGCGGGAGCGCTGGTCCAGGGGGTCCGTCAGTTCGGAAAAGGCGTTGGCGATCTCCCGGCCGCCGATGAACAGTTCGAAGCGGTAGGTCAGGTGCGGCTGTTCCTTGATCTTCTTGGCCAGGGGCGAAATGTCCAGGGGATAGTCCATGATGAAGGTGGGACTGATCAAGGTTTCCTCCACCTTCTCTTCGAAAACCCTGTTCAAGAGCCGGCCCCAGGTATCCTCCGTTTCCACGGTCACCAGACGTGAAGCGGCCTCGCGCGCCGCGGCGTCGCCGGAGAAAAGCCCGAAATCCACGCCGGTCGCCTCTTTTACCGCTTCCACCATGGTCAGACGCGGCCAGGGAGGTGACAGATCCAGTTCCCCGCCCTCCGGGCCGGCCTGCACCCGCCCCAGGAGGTGCCTGGCGGCGGCCGGAATCAGCTCCTCGACCAGGTCCATCATATCGTGATAATCGGCGTAGGCCTGGTAGAGTTCCAGCATGGTGAACTCCGGGTTGTGCCGGGTGGAGATTCCCTCGTTACGGAAATTGCGGTTTATCTCGTAGACCCGGTCCACCCCCCCCACCAGCAGGCGCTTCAGATACAGCTCGGGGGCGATGCGTAAGAACAGGTCCATGTCCAGCGCGTTGTGGTGGGTTACGAAGGGCCTCGCCGCGGCGCCGCCGGGAATCGGATGCATCATCGGCGTCTCCACTTCGAGGAAGCCGCGCTCGTCCAAAAAGTTGCGCAGGAACCGGATCAGTTCCGACCGGAGCTTAAAGGTCCGGCGCACCTGCGGGTTGCCGATCAGGTCCAGGTGGCGGTGCCGGTAACGCAGTTCCACGTCGGTCAGCCCGTGCCACTTCTCCGGCAGGGGCCGCAAAGACTTGGTCAACATCTCCAGCTTCTCCGCGGCCACCGTAATCTCGCCCTTCCTGGTCCGGAAAACGGTCCCCGCCACGCCGACGATATCGCCGATATCCAGGTGGTCGAACAGCCAGTACAGGTCCTCGCCGCCGGTATCGCGGCGGGCGTAGACCTGGATCCGTCCCGATTGATCCAGCACGTCGGCGAAGCCGGCCTTGCCGTGGCTGCGTTTGGCTGTCACCCGCCCGGCCAGGGCCACCCGTTGTCCTTCCAGGGCGGCAAAGTTTTCGATAATACCTTCGGCTGAAGCCGTGACGGAAAACCGGCCGCCATACGGGGACAGTCCCCTGTCCTCCAGCTCCTTCATCTTCTCCAGCCGGACCCCGGTGAGGCTGCCCGGTGCCCCGGCGCCCTTTTCCGTCCCATTCCCCGTATCAGACAAGTCCGTAACGTCTCCTCTTTTCGCTGCTGCTAACCCCTGGCCGTATCCTGACCCGGTGGTACGTGAACCTCACGACCGGTGATGTCCGTTATCTGGTAGTGAAAAACTCCGGCCGGCACCTTTACCTCCACGACCTGGCCCTTGCCCTGGCCCAGGATCGCCTTGCCGACCGGGGATTCGTTGGATATCCTGCAAGCCAGGGGGTCCGCCTCAACCGAACCGACGATGGTATATGTCTCCTCTTCGCCCGAATCCATGTCCTTCAGCCGGACCGCCGACCCGACCTGGACCACGTCGGTACCCAGGTTTTCGTCATCAATCACCCTGGCATTACGTAACGTTTTTTCCAGGGTCAAGATCTGCCCCTCTATGAAAGCCTGTTCGTTCTTAGCGTCCTCGTACTCCGAATTCTCAGTGATATCCCCGAATTCGATGGCTTGCTTGATGCGCTCGGCGACTTCCCGGCGCCGCACCGATTTCAGGCGATCCAGTTCGCCCTCCAGCTTCTTTAAGCCGCCGACGGTCAACAGTACCTCTTTTTCCTTCATGTCCCGTCTCCTTATAGCCAATTTGCATTATTCTAAAATATGTCCGGGCCCCTCGAATATGCGGCGAAAACCCCATAACTAATCTTAAAGCACTGCCACGGCATCCTCCCTGGCAGTGCTCAACACGTCTTTTTCCCTGAGATAGAATTATACGAAACGAAAGGGATTTTGTCAAGCATAATCGGGACCGCGTGGTTCATCCCAAATCATGGCACCCGGACATCCCCCCGTTCCCGGCCGACCGGAAGGAGCCAAGGGCGATCCGGCTGAATTCACCTATTCCCCTGGTCCGCTCCGAAAGCCGCCTGCATAACATGCCCCGGCGGAAGGATTTTTACCACCGGACCGGGGAAGTTTCCGCCCGGCCCGACGAACCCCGGCGATCCCCTGCGGAACAACCGGCCGCGGTTTTCAGGTACGGCATGAGTCCCCTTGCGAAAAACAAGCCCCCCGGCAACCCCAAAAGATGCCGGGGGGGCTGAAGCCGCTTCGGCACCTTTCCGGCAATTCCCCGCCGGAGCAAGGTGGCTTAACCTTTTATGCCCGGCCCGGTCTTACAGGGCCCGGCGTCCGACCAGCAGGCGCCCGACGATGTTGAAAGCGAGAACCATCAGGATGAGGATCAGGGCGGCCGCGTAGGCCAGGGCGTGGGCCGAGGCAAACGGCTCGTTGATGAAGTTCCAGACCGCGTAGGTAAGATAGCCGACCGGGGAATGAATCAGGCTGCCGGTGGGCATGTAGTTGGACCAGGCGGCGGTGTAGATCAGCGGCGCGGTCTCACCCATGGCCCGCCCGACCGCGATGATCACCCCGGTGAGAATGCCCGGTATTCCCCCGCGCAAGACGATACGGAAAGCGGTGGTCGGGTGGGTGGCGCCCAGGGCCAGGGAAGCCTCCCGCCAGGTGTGGGGAACCCTGCTCATGGCGATTTCCGCCGACCGCATAATGTAGGGCACCATGATTATGGTCAGGGTGATCGACCCGGCCAGCAGGGAAAACCCCCAGCCCAGCCATATCACCATGGTTACGTACCCGAAGTAGCCCAGCACGATGGAGGGGACCCCGGTGAGAATGTCGGCCGCCTGGCGCAAAAACCAGCCCAATCGCTTTGATCCGAACTCACTGAGATACAGACCGCCCGCGATGCCCAGCGGCGCCGCGAAAACCAGGGCCAGGGCGACCAGCAGGATGGTGCCGGTGATGGCGTTGGCCAGCCCGCCCGCCACGCCCACCGTGACGGTCGTAAACAGCTTCCAGGACAGGGCGGCCAGCCCCTTCGCCGTCACGGTCCAAATGATATCCACCAGCGGTAACAGGGAGACCATTGTGGCAGCTATTACCATTATGGTTAAAAGGTGGTTTTTCAGGCGCCGGCTGACGCCGGTTCTGCCGTTCACCGCTTGTCACCTCCGGCGCGGGGAGTCCCGATCAGGGACACGCCGGCGGTTACCACCGGTACCAGGATATTGACCATCAGGGTGATGATGAACAGGGCCAGGGCCAGTTCGGCCAGGGCGTGGACGGCCATACCGGTGGGATCGGTCATGGCGCTGTCCAAAAGAGTGACGATGGTGGCGGCCATGGTACCCACCGGACTGTAGATGTTGTACGGCAGGATGTTGACCGCCGAGCCGCTGACCATCAGCACGGCCATGGTTTCGCCCATGGCCCGGCCCAGCCCCAATACGACGGCGGCGATGATCCCGGACCTGGCGTACGGCAGGATGATGGTGCGCACCAGTTCCCACCTGGTCACGCCCAGGGCCAGGCCCTGCTCCTTCATATCCCGGGGTACCCGCGCCAGGACGTCCCGGCTGACGGCGGCAATGATGGGAATGATCATGACGGCCAGCACCAGCCCCGCCGAGAGAAGCCCCACCCCGCTACCCACCGGCCCGGCCAGGAAAGGAATGAAGCCGAGGACCCGGGCCAGGAAAGGGCCCAGGTCACGGGCCACCAGGGGCGCGACGACTTCCACGCCCCACAGGCCGAAAACCACGCTGGGCACCCCGGCCAGAAGCTCCACCAGAACACCGACGGCCGCCCCCAACCGCGCCGGCGCGACCTCGGTGATGAACACGGCCACGCCCACCGCCACCGGCACGGCCACCACCAGGGCGATCAGGGAAGTCAGCAGGGTGCCGACCAGGAACACCAGGATGCCGTATTCGGCTCCTTGCGGGGCCTGGACCCCGTTGTGGACCACAAGGCTCCCGCCGTACAGGTTGCCGACGTTCCAGGGAATGCGCCACAGGAACGGCCAGCCGTTGAAGCGGATGGACGGCCAGGCGAATATGGACATGACCGCCAGTACGGCCACAAGGAAAAAGAGGCCACTGGCGGCAAACATGCCGCTGGTGGCCACAACCAGTCTTTCACGCCAGGGGGCGGGACGACTCATGTCCGATCTAGCTCCCAATCCTGTTTATTTGGTCCTGGCTGAGCCTTACGATGGCAGCCGGCAGGGGCTGGAAGTGCACCTGGTTCAGAAAGGAGGGCGCACCGCCGCCGGAGGAGGAAAGGGCCCAGGTCAGGAAGTCCTTGACCGCGGTCGCGGTGGCGGCATCGGCCTGCTTCCGGTTGATGATGGCGTACTCGTAATTGATGATGGGATAGGACTGGGCGCCCGGAGCAAAGACCAGGGAGATACGCTCGTCCGCGGGCGTCTGTTTGTACATGGCCCCGGCCGCGGCTTGAACCGTAGCCGGCGTAGGCAGCAGGAAGTTGCCGGCGCGGTTTTGCAACTCAGCCTCACCCAGGCCTTTTTGCCTGGTCTGGTCCAGCCAGCTGATGCCGATGTAGGCGATGGAATACGGAGTCTGTTGGGCATTCTGCACCATACCGGGGTTGCCCTGGGCCGCGACGCCGCCCGGTACAGCCGGCCAGTTGATGTTCAAACCGGCCCCCGGGCCGTTTTTCCAGGACGGAGTGCTGTCGCTCAGGTACTGGGTGAAGATGAAGGTGTCGCCGCTGCCGTCCGCCCGATGGATGGGAATGATGACCTTATGGGGCAGTTTGACGCCGGGATTGAGCCTGGCGATGGCCGGGTCGTCCCAGTAGGTGGTCCGGCTGTAGATCCTGGCCAGGACGGGACCGCTCAGCTTCAGGTGCACGTTGTTCAGGCCGGGCACGTTGTAGTTGATTTGTTGGGCGGAAATGGCCAGGGGAATGTTGAGCATGCCGGGGTTTACAGCCAGGGAAGTCTTGTCCATGTAGGCATCCGAGGCGCCGATCTGGGCCGAGCCGTTCTCGGCCTCGGAGATCCCCGTGCCGCTGCCGGTGCCGTTGGTGGTGATCTGGACATTCTTGTGGTTGGCCGTGTAGGCGGGTACCCAGAGATTAAACAAAGGATAAAGCAGGGTTGAGCCGGTTTCCAGGAGGGATACCTGACTGCCCGAGGCGCCGCCCGGGGACGCGCCGCAACCGGCCAACGTGACGGCCAGTACCCCCGCCACGGCCAGACCGGTCAGTAACTTCCAGACCCTTGGTTTACGCAAAGAACTTCCTCTCCTTGTAAATCTTTTTTGCAGCCGACTGGTTGACCATAGTATACTTGGCCAATGTTAATTTACTGTTAAGACCATGTTGCCTTTACTTTAATTATGAACATACCTTCAGCTTACGCCGATGCCAGGACCGCCCCTATTTACGCCCCGGCGTCCGGAGGATATAATAGGGGGCAGAAGATGGGGGGAACACACTTGCGCATAGCACTGGCCCAGATCAACCCGATAATCGGCGATATTCCGTACAACACGGCCAAAATACGGTCCTTTCTCCGGCGCAGCCGGGACGGGGGGGCGGATCTGGCCGTGTTTCCCGAGTTGTCCGTCACCGGCTACCCGCCCAAAGACCTCCTCTGCCGCCGCGATTTCCTGGCCCAGGTGGACAACGCCCTGACCCTTGAACTCCTGCCGGCCAGCCGCGAAATGCCCTGCATCCTGGGCGCCCCCCTGCCGGACCCGGAAAACCCCGCCTTCACCCGCAACGCGGCTCTCCTGCTGGCGGACGGCAAAATAGCCGGCCGCCAGGACAAGAGCCTCTTACCCAACTACGACGTTTTCGACGAGAGCCGCTATTTCACCCCGGCCGTAACAAGGGAGCCGGTGCCCTTCCGGGGCCTGTCCCTCGGTCTGACGGTGTGCGAGGATATCTGGAACGACAAGGATTTCTGGAACCGCCGGCTTTACCCCGTCGACCCGGTGGAGGAGCTGTGCCGCCGGGGGTGCGACCTCGTCGTCAATTTGTCCGCCTCTCCCTATCACTACCGCAAGATGACCCTGCGCAGCGAAATGGTCGGCGCCCAGGCCGCCAAGTACGGGAAGCCGGTCATTTACCTCAACCAGACCGGCGGCAACGACGACCTCATTTTCGACGGGGAGAGCATGTTCTTCGACGCCCAAGGCCGCCTGGTGACCTGCCTGGCCGCCTTCCGGGAGGACTTCGCCGTTGTCGACACCACCGCAATTGGAACGGAGATAACCCTGCCGGAGGAAGACGCCGGCTGGGTGTACCAGGCCCTCGTCCTGGGTATTCGCGACTACCTGGGCAAGACCGGCTTTTCCCGGGCCGTGATCGGACTGTCCGGCGGTATAGATTCGGCGGTGACGGCGGCGCTGGCCGCGCACGCCCTGGGTCCGGCCAACGTCCTGGGGGTGATCATGCCTTCCCGCTACTCCTCGCCCGCAAGCAGGGAGGACGCCGGGCAATTGGCTGAGAACCTGGGCATACCGTACCGGATCATCCCGCTGGAAGCCATTTTCCAATCCTACCTGGCCGCTTTCGATGAATCGGGCCGGGCGCAAAAGGACCTGGCCGAGGAAAACGTGCAGGCCCGTATCCGGGGCAACATTCTGATGTTCCTGTCCAACCGGGAAGGCGCCATGGTGCTGACCACCGGCAACAAATCGGAGATAGCGGTGGGCTATTGCACCCTCTACGGGGACATGTCGGGCGGACTGGGGGTCCTGGCCGACATCCCCAAGGAGATGGTCTACCTCCTTGCCGCCCACATCAACCGGGAGAAGGAAATCATTCCCGCCCGCATCATCGAAAAGCCGCCGTCGGCCGAACTCCGTCCGGACCAAAGGGACGAGGATTCACTCCCCCCCTATCCGGTCCTCGACCCCATCCTGCGAGCCTACGTAGAGGATAACCGGTCCATCGGAGAGATGGTGGCCGCCGGCTTCGATCCCGGCCTGGTGCGAAGCGTAACCACCATGGTGGACCGGGCCGAATACAAGAGAAGGCAGGCTGCCCCGGGCCTGCGGGTAACCTCCAAGGCCTTCGGCCCGGGCCGCCGCATGCCCATAGCGCAGCGCTGGTGTCCGGCGCCCCGGGAATAGTGACAATAAGCACAAGAGAGAAGGCCGGAGAAAGGTTACTTTTGCTTAATGTGAATTGACAATGGCTTTCAAAGGTGCTACCCTATTTCCATAACACCATTAACCACTATCCGAGTAGCCGGAGTCTTTTAGTGGCAACGGGCCAGAAAGCCGTGAGACTTTTCGCGGAAGTGGGGTGAAAAAGTGCTTATGGACAAAAAGACTGGTCGCGAAGACATGGACCAGGACAAGCTGGAGGAACTGGAAGAGGAAGAAGAAATCAAGCGCATCAGCCAGCTGAACCCGGCCACCAGTTGCGGGCGGGACGAAGACCGCTTTGCGAACAAGTAGGAAAAGAGATCCCGCAGGGGATCTCTTTTTTTTGCTCCGGCGGCCTCTTCACTCCCCCTGCCGACGAACGGTGTGACAAAGGTGGAAAGGGCATTATAGCCGGCCCTCGTGAGTCTACACCCCGAATAAGCATGTGCCTTTTCCCCCGGCAGTCACCTGATGCTTCTCGGCCAAGGTTTGGTTGCCGGTACCCGATCCATCCGTATGGATCGTACTTCCTTCTTCAATGGCAGCTTCTATAAAGGCGTGGAGACTTTTCTTCGATACATTAGTTTAGGAAACGCGACGGTGGGGATTTCCGCTCCACCGTCGCGCTCCATGACTTGCACCAGCCTACTTCAATAAACCCGCAATCACCGTCGCCGCCTCCGCCCGGGTCGCGTAGCCATGCGGCCGGAAGGAGCCGTCCGGATAGCCGTGAATGATTCCGTCCTTGACCGCCGTTTCTACATACTTTCTGGCCCACGGAGCGATCTGGGCCGCGTCGGTGAAGGGCAGCGGGCCGCTGACCAGGGCAAGCTTGTCCGCCCTTACGACCATGGCCGCCATCTGCTCCCTGTTTATCGGGTCGTTGGGGCCGAAGTGGGTAGCGTCGTACCCTCTGACTATCCCGTCGGCCGCCGCCGTGGAGATGTAGCTCTGCGCCCAAGTACCCTCCGTATCGGCGAAGACCGGCCCGGCCTTGGGAGCCAGCTTGAGGGCTTTGACCAGCACCGTCACGAACTCCGCCCGGGTGATGTCGTTGTTCGGCCGGAAGGTGCCGTCCGGGTAGCCGGTGATGGCGCCCAGGGCAACCAGCTTCTCGATGCCGGCGTACGCCCAGTTGCCGGCGATGTCGGTCAGCTTCACGGCCGGTGGTGCGGGAGTCGTCGCCGGTGCGTTGGCCATTACCGCGTACTCGGTGAAGTGATCCACCGTTACGGTAATCGTGTCTTCGGAAACGGTGCCGCCGATATCGACCCACTTGTCAGTCGAGTCGTCGTAGTAGTACACGGCGGGGGTTTCACCGGCTGGAACACCCGACGGGTTGAAAGTAAACGTCAGGGTCACCGGTTGGTTAAAGGTATAGTGGCCCCCGTTAACGGTGAACCGGTAGAGCTGGCCCAGTATCTCGAAGCCGGACGGTGCCGGGGACGAACCGACAGACTGCACGCTGACCGTGGCGTCCGCGTCACCCTGGAGTGCCCCTGCGGGAATGAACACCGAAGCACTGCTGCCCAGACTGACCGTGCCACCGACCGACGGGTCAAGTGAGGCCGATCCGGTGGTGCTTGTGACGGGTGCGGGACTGGAAGAGCCGCCGCCACCGCTTCCGCCGCTACTACCGCCGGTGCTTCCGCCACCGCCGCCCCCTCCGGAACCGGACGAGTTCGCGACAGTGAGGTCGGCCACCGCCACGTTGTCGGCGTACCCGGCGACGACTTCCAGCGTTCCGGCGGACACGGGCGGGACGCTGAAAGCGCAAGCGTAGTTGCCGTTGGAGTCCGACTTTACCTCGCCCAAAAAGACGATGTCGCCGCTGCCGTCGACGGCCTTGACAGCCACCCAGGTGTCGGGAGCGGATACGCCCGACGCGGTCACCGTGGTGCCCACGGAGGCGGTGGTGGGATTCAGTGTGACCATCCCCGGCGTTCCGGCACTGGCCGGAACG
>JAJYZD010000333.1 GCA_021800315.1 Bacillota bacterium
CCTTTGCCGGAGGACCCGGCCAAGGCATTCCGGGGGATTCTCAAGGATGTCCCTTTGTTGAGGGAACTCATGGATAGCCGGAGGGAAGACAACGAGCGTGAAAAACTACGTGTTGGACAGCTACGCGATGCTGGCTCATTTTCAAAATGAAGACGGGGCGGAGTTGATTTAACAGCTTTTGGCCGCGTCGGCCGCCGGCGAGGCCGCCCTTTTCATGTCCTGGGTCAACCTTGGCGAAGTCTTCTATATTATCCAGAGGAAGGCTGGCCGGGAGATGGCAAAGATTATCATTTCGGCGGTGGATCTGCTGCCTGTAGAAGTCGTGGCGGCGAATAGGTGGCGGCGCGGAAATAAAGGCCGCTTATGCCGTGTCTTATGCCGATTGCTTTGCCCTGGCCCTTGCTAAAAACGTCGGGGGTGTGGTGGCCACCGGTGATCCCCAATTCAAAAAAACCGCAAACATGGTGCCTGTTTATAGGCTTCCGGCCAGACAGTAAGTGTCAAGAGAGCTTTCCGGCCATTACACCGGCGGCTTTTCTTCCTGGAGGCGGAAGAATTTTTGCCTGATAATATTACCCGCGTGCGCGATCTGATCTTGTGGGATATCCAAACGCCGGTCACCCTGGTCGTCGCTTCCGACAACCTGGGCGGCATCGGCTCCCTGGCTCAGGACAAGTACGCCTGCCCACCGGAGGACGTGGGCTATTTCACCGCCCGGGTAGTGTTGTTCGAACTGCTGGCGGCGGGGGCCCTGCCCCGCCTCATGTTGTTCAACCTGGCCAACAGAGGGGACTATGCCCGGCAGGTCCTGCAGGGGGTGCATGAAGCCCTGGTTGAGGCCGGTCTTCCTGGCGACTTTCCGGTCAACGGCAGTTCGGAGAAGAACGTGGCCACGGAAATGACGGCCCTGGGCCTGACCCTGATCGGAACAAGGGCTGACAACTTCCGGCCCGGCGGGGCCCGGCCCGGCGACGGGCTCTGGCTGGTGGGGATGCCCAAGAGCGCTCCGCACGACCGGGTGGCGCGGGGCGATCCCGAAATGTGCGGTTTTGACCACCTGAAACTTCTGGCTGAGAACCCCGCGGTGCACGATCTGGTGCCGGTAGGCTCCGGAGGAGCCCGTCCCGGGATTGCGGAACTGGCCCGGCGCGCCCGCCTGCAGTCCTTGGTCGATCCGGATTGCGCCGGTCTCCTGGCGCGTTCCGGGGGACCGGCCACCGCCGTGGTGGTGGCTTCAACGGATGCGGATCCTATGCCGGCGGATCTGGGTAACGCACTGCCCGTGCGGCGGGTGGGCACCCTGGTTTAGAAAAGCCTGGGCGTATCCCGGGAGGGTGGACGCCCGTCCAACCTGGCGACGGGGGAAAATTACAAGAAACCGGGCGAGAAAGCCCGAAATTCCCCTGGTAGGTATTGTCGTGGAGTAATTGTTCGGTGATCCCGTGGACGAGTAGCCGGCGGGAGTTTTTGATGAGTGGGAATGAGCCGGAAGCGATTCGCGAAACCCTGCTGAGCGGGGTATGGCAACGCTTTCGTCAGTTGGGGGCTGCGGATGGATGTTTGCCGGAGGTGCCGTGAACAATGGAGGATGCCAGGACGGAACACGTTTTACGACATCCCGGCTGCCGCAAATGCTGCCGCTACAACAAGGACCTCGGTGGCGGGAGTTTCCCGCGAGGGGGAGCCCCCCCCGCGGAGTCTGCCCCAAAAGAATGATGATATGACGTTCGGCGGCCCGTCCGGCCAGGTTAGGCCGACAATGCGCATTGACCGGGCTGTGACGGGCTTCACCCCGCCCGCACGGCCATATTCTTATCCGCCGGCCGGGGCGCTAACCAGCTTCCCCCACGGCCCGGACATAGGGCGGCAGGAGTTCGCCGGCGGCCTTGGCGTCGGTCGGACCCATCAGGTGGCCGGGCTCCGTCCCGGGAACCCCCGTGACTCCGTACTGCCAGACGATCCGGTTGGTATGGGGATCGATCACCACCACCCGGTCGTTATAGTCGTCCGATACCAGGTAATTGCCGTTGGGGAGCCGCTCCGCGGAGGAGGGATGGTTCAGCATGCCCGGCCCGCTCCGCGGTCCGTAAGACCAGGTGATCTTCCCCCGCCGGTTGAAAACGTCGATGCTTCCCGGCTTGACCCAGTTGGTGACGACGTACCGGCCGCCGCCCACGGGCATGGCATCGGAGGCGTAACGGAGCTGGGGAAGGGACACTTTCCAGACCACCAAGCCCTGCCTGTCCACTTCCAGCACCGTCGGCGGCAGGTTCCAGGCCGCATGTCCAGCCTCGGTGATCAGGACGCCGCCTCCGGCCAGGGGGACGGCGTCGTTGGTGGTGGCTACGTACCCGGGCAGGGTGCCGGGCACCCCCGTATGACCGTACTGCCAGACCACCCGGCCGGTGGATTGGTCCACCTGGATGACTCTCTGGTTACCCGGATCGGTGATGGCCACATGGCCGTTAGGCATGCCGAAGGAGTCCTCCGGGTGGTTGACTTGTCCCGGCCCGGATCCCGGCTGGTTGTAGCGGCCGTAGGTCCAAAGGATCTTCCCGGTCTTTTCGCTTACTTCGAAAACCTGGCTGTGCTTGTCGGAATTGACGATCAGTGTGTTCGCCGGCGTGGGCGCGACATCGTCGGGGGCCGGTACGGAAGCCGTCCAGATGATTTGACCCGCGGTGTTCACTTCGATGACCCGGTTACCCTTTTCGTCACAGATGTATACGTTTAAACCACCCAGGGGGCCTGTGGCCACAGCGGTTGTTTTGGTTGGAGAAAGAGGTGTCCCCGTATTGGTGAAGGGAGCGCAACCCGCTAAAATA
>JAJYZD010000334.1 GCA_021800315.1 Bacillota bacterium
GGGCCAACTGGCAGACCATCGAGGACCTGTTCAACCGGATGGGGTACCCGGTCCACTATGACCGCCCCGGGGAAATCTTCGCCGAGATGGCCGCGCTGACGCCTTCCTACGCGGGTATCACCTACGATCGGCTTGAGGAGCGGGGGATCCAGTGGCCGTGTCCCACCTGTGAACATCCTGGCACGCCTTTCCTGCACTCCGGGCAATGCGTGCGCGGTCCGGGGATGTTTCAGGCCATCGGTGAAGTCGCGCCGGCGGAAACGCCGGACGGGGAATATCCCTTCCTTCTGTCCACCGGCCGGATCCTGCAGCATTACAACGTCACCACCCAGTATTCCGCCGGCATCCAGAGCCTGTGGCCGGAGGAGCACGCCGAAATCAATCCCGCCGACGCGGCCAGGCTCGGCCTGGCAACCGGCAATACGGTCACCGTTACTTCCCGGCGCGGGGAAGTGACCAGCCGGGTCCAGGTTACAGACCGGGTGCCGCCTGGTATGGTCTGGATGACTTTCCACCACCCGGAGAGTCCGACCAACGTGTTGACCAGCGCGGGGTTGGATCCCGTTACCAAGACCGGCGAGTACAAGGTTTGCGCCGTGCGGGTGGAGAAGGCGTCCTAGGTCCGCTTACGGCACTGGAGGGAGCAAAACATGCGCGAAGTACCGGTCGAGGAAGCGGTGGGACTGGTCCTCGGCCACGACGTGACCAGGATCGTGCCGGGGATCGAGAAAGGGCGCGCTTTCAAAAGGGGGCATCTTATCCGGCGCGAGGACATACCCCGGCTGCTGGACCTGGGCAAAAAGCATATCTACGTCTGGGAGTCCGACCCGGACCTGGTGCACGAGGACGAGGGCAGCCTGCGCCTGGCCCGTATGGCCGCCGGGCCGGGCGTGGTGTTGGACGAGCCCGACCAGGGGAAGGTAAACCTCGCGGCGGCCCATGACGGCTTGCTGAAGGTGCGGCCGGACGCGTTGGGGGAAATAAACGGCCTGGAAGGGTTGGCCCTGGCCACGTTGCACAACAACCGGCTGGTGGCCGGGGGCAAGGTAGTGGCCGGGGCCAGGGTGATCCCCCTCATGATTCACGCGGATGTCCTGGCCCAAGCGGAGCGATTGGCCGGCGGCGGGCCCCTGGTCTCGGTCCGGCCCCTTTCCCCGCTGTGGGTGGGACTGGTCACCACCGGGAGCGAGGTCTACGAGGGCAGGATCCGGGACGGTTTCTGCGGTGTGGTCCGGCAAAAGGTCGCGCCCCTGGGCGGCAGGTTTTTGGGCCAGGTCATCGTTCCCGACGACGCCGGGGTGATCGCGACGGAGATCCGCCGCCTGGTGGTAGAGGGGGCACAACTCGTCCTGGTGTCGGGGGGCATGTCGGTGGATCCGGACGACGTGACCCCGGCGGGCATCCGGGCGGCCGGCGCCGAGGTCGTCTTTTACGGAACTCCCGCCCTTCCGGGCTCCATGTTCATGATGGGCTACGTGGGGCGGGTTCCCGTCTGCGGTCTGCCGGGTTGCGTGATGTTCAACCGGACCACGGTTTTCGATCTCGTGCTGCCCCGTATCTTTGCCGGGGAGAGGGTGACCAGGGCGGACATAGTCGCCCTGGGTCACGGGGGCCTCTGCGAGGAATGCGCGGTCTGCCGCTTTCCGGCCTGTTCCTTCGGCAAAGGCGGCTGATCCGGGCGGGATGTCACTCACTCCCTTTGACCATACCTGACGGGGTGGTTGCGGATGGCCGGAACCCGGACCCGGGATCAATCCCGGGTCATCCCGTCCCCGCCCGCGGATCCGGGTGAGAGTCACCCGGTAAGCCGAAGAGGGTAATTCTCCCGCCACTTGTTGGCTAACCCTACTTCTAGACTTTTTAGCTATTCCATTTAAATCCCTCCGGCGGTTAAAATGCAAGGGGAAGATCACGGCTGCCGTAAGTCCGCCAAAGGGCCTCCGGCAGGGGAGTACATCATGAAAACGGTATCCATCGAAGAAGCCCAGGAAATAATTGTAAATGCGGTCAGCCCCCTGGACTGGGAGGACATATCACTGGTGGAAGCAGCCAATCGTGTCTTGTACGAGGATGTTGTATCGGATATAATGCTGCCTCCCGCGGACGACTCCTCGATGGACGGTTTTGCCGTAATCGCCGCCGACACGCGGGGGGCGTCGATTGAACATCCGGTAAGGCTTCAAATTACAGGCGAAGTCCGGGCGGGTGGTTCCGCGGCCGGCCAACCGGTCTCAAGCGGAACAGCGATCAAAATAATGACCGGCGGCCAGATACCGGAAGGCGCGGATGCGGTAGTCAGGCTTGAAGATACGGAAGAAGAAGCCGGCTTTGTAAGGATAAGCCACGAAACAGCCAGGTATGAAAATTATAGATTTTCCGGGGGATGTATTAAACAAGGCGAAAATGTGCTAGGCAAAGGCGATCGGTTAAATTGTGTTGATGTTGGTATCCTTGCTTCGTTGAATTACAACACGGTCAAGGTATATAAGCAGCCGACGGTTTCCATAATTTCTACAGGCGATGAATTGGCAGATATAAATGCCGAGATTAAAAACGGCCAAATTAGAAACGTTAATGCCTATATGTTGTATTCAGAAGTAAAGAGGTATAATGCTGTTCCTGACTATTTAGGAATCACCAAAGACACATTGGAAGACATGAGGAGAATATTTCTTAAGGCTCTAAAATCCGACGTCGTAGTATCCACGGGCGGCGTATCAATGGGTAGGTACGACTTTATTAAACAAGTTTATTCTGATCTGAATATTGAAACAAAATTCGAGAGCGTTAATGTTAAACCTGGCAGGCCATGCGCTTTTGG
>JAJYZD010000335.1 GCA_021800315.1 Bacillota bacterium
CAGAAACCTTACCGGTTCGGGAAGGAGCCGGACCCGGCATTAAGAATCGGTAATATCTGGACCTTGCCTTGTGCGGGCGCGCCCGCCCGGATATAATATGCTCAAGGCAAGACTCGCCGGGAAACCCGGACGGAGGGATAAACATGGAGTCCAAAGAGGAGCTTAAGATCATCAAGACGGCCATCCTCAACGAGGTGGAGGGTCAGTTCTTCTACCGCCTGGCGGCGGAGAAAACCGAATCCGAAGAGGTGCGGGACGCCTTCCTGGTCCTGGCCGGCGAAGAGGAAAAACACGAGAAGTGGTTGCGCAACCTTTTCGACCAGGCCGCCGACGGAGCCGGGGCGGTGGTCGCCGCCGACGAGCCGGGCGTCTTCACCTGGGACCACGCCGGCACCGAGACCGGCTCCATCGAGGTTTCGGCGTTCCACATCGGCATTCTCATGGAGAAGTCATCCGTCGATTTCTACCGCCAGGCCGCGGCGAAAACAGCCCTGCCGGCGGCCAAACAACTGTACGAAAACTTGGTCAAGTGGGAAGAAAACCACCTGGCCTCGCTGGAGAAGATCTACGACAACTTGAAGGAAGAATGGTGGGGAAAACAGGGGTTCTCCCCGGCCTGAGGCACCTCCGGCGGCGTGATCCGGTCCGGACTTGACATGGTGATAAAGCCGTGCTATGATGTAAGTATCTAATTACTTAACCGGAAGAAGGAAATCAGTGGATCAGCCGGGAGACCGGGCCAGGCGACCGCGGGACGCCCAAAAGACCCGCGAGGCCATCCTGGCCGCAGCGGAAACGGTTTTTGCCCGGCACGGGTTTGACGGGGCCCGGGTCGAGGCCATCGCCAAAACCTCCGGGTACAACACCAGCCTGCTCTTCCGCTACTTCGGCGACAAGGCCGGCCTGTATAAGGCGGTGCTCCAGCGGGCCAACCGGGAAATGGGGCAACTCCTGGAGGGGTTGTTGCCCCCTCTGGCCGCAACACCTGCGTCCGCGGACCTTTTCCGAACCTTCCTGGCAGAGATGGTTCGCACCGTTTTCGACTACCTGCTGGAACACCCCCGATTTGGGCGGATCCTGACCTGGGAAATGGCCGCAGGCTGGCAGACATACGTCCGGTCCGCCCGGTTGCGCACCGAAGATCTCGCCCCTTTTGCCGAGGTCTTGAACCGGGCCCGCGGGGCCGGCGTCCTCCGGTCCGGCTATGCGCCCCTGATCCAAATGTCCCTGATCGTCCAGATGTGCCAGTCTTACCTGGCCTACCTTCCCCTCTACCGTGAACTGTTTCCCGGCGAGGACCTTTCCTCGGACCGGGCCCTCGACCAGGCCCGAGGGTTCCTGGTCGACCTGGTGGTGGCCGGCCTGACGACCGATGCCGGGGAGAAACCTCCGGTTCGGCAGCCGTAGCTTTCTATTGCCTTGGAGAAGGGATAACATGGATGTAAGGTTGATCACGCAACTGCTGGCCAAACGGGGGCGGCTTCGCGCACAGGAACGAATGGCCCGCCGGGAACTGGAGGACTACCGGGCGCAGGCCCTTGGCATCCTGCGCGACTTTGCCTATGCCCATTCATCCTTTTACCGGGAGTTCCACCGAGGGCTTTACGCGGCCCCCCTGGAGGAACTGCCGGTGCTGACCAAGGCCACCTTGATGGCGCACTTCGATGACCTGGTGACGGACCGGGCGGTTCGTCTGGAAGACGTCAAGGCCTATGCGGCCGACCGGAGGGGAAACGGGCTTTTCCTCGGCCGTTACCAGGTCTATGCCACATCGGGCACCAGCGGCCGCCCCGGGCTATTTCTGGTCAACCGCGACGAGTGGTCCACGATGCTGGCGGCGGCCCTACGCTCTTTCGAAGGGGCGGGCATCAGGCTGAAACTCACCCGTCGTCTCAAAATGGCCCAGATTACCTCGGCCAACTCCTCCCACATGTCGGCCCAGGGCGGGCGGAGCATGGGCAACTGGTGGATGCCGGTCCTGCTGCTTTCGGCCAGCGAGCCGGTGGCTACTATCGTCGGGCGTCTCAACGCCTGGCAACCGGAGGCACTTTTAGCCTACGCCTCGATAATCCGCGTCCTGGCCGACGAACAGTCGGCCGGACGTCTGGCAATCGCACCGCGCACCATAATCAGCGGTTCCGAGGTCCTGACCCGGGAGACCCGGCGCCGGGCCGTTGAGGCATGGGGCGACGTGCTCTTCAATATGCACGGCACCACTGAGTGCGGTGGAATCGGCGCCGAGTGCGACCGGCACCGGGGGATGCACCTGCAGGAAGACCTCGTCATCGTCGAAGTGGTCGACCGGCATAACCGCCCCGTACCGGTCGGGGAGTCCGGGGAGAAACTGCTCGTCACGGTGCTGGCCAGCCGCACCCAGCCCCTGATTCGCTACGAGGTGGACGACAGCCTGCGCCTGGCGCCCGACCCGTGTCCTTGCGGGCGTGCCTTCAGCTTGATCGACGAAATTCAGGGACGCGTCCACGAGATTCTGTCTTTCCCCGGTCCGGCCGGCGAAGGCATCAACGTCCATCCGATAGTTTTTCACAACCTCATGGACACGTTGTCGGTGAGCGGCTGGCAAATCGTACAGGACGCCGACCGATTACACGTATTGTTGACCGGCGTACCCGCCTCATTCAACGAGGATTCCCTCGCCGACGCTATCGGTCGGGCCTTGGCCGGACAAGGGGCGGTCGTCCCGCGGGTCAATATAGAGCACGTGCCCGCCATTCCCCAAAACGAAAGCGGCAAGACACCGCTGGTCAAGTCCAACCTGCCAAGGAGCCCTGAATGATCATGCGACGCCCGGTTTAACCTAA
>JAJYZD010000085.1 GCA_021800315.1 Bacillota bacterium
GAGCAACTGAAGCAAGCGAAGGGCGATGGCGGCGGCGGATACACGTTCGCGCCGCCCAAGCGGAAGAGCAAGCGAGACGTACCCCTTCCGGCCGACATCCTGCCCGACCTTAAACGGCACAAGGCAGAACAGGCAAAGCACCGGCTGGCACTGGGGCCGGGTTACTACCGGGAGAAAGACCTGATCGTCTGTCTGTCGGACGGGCGGCCGTGGCAACCGGACAACTTCAGCAGCGACTTCGCCGAGTTTTTGACTAAGGCCGGGCTCCCGCACATGCGGTTCCACGATCTTCGGCACACTTACGCCACCAAACTCTTGGAGGCTGGTGTGGACATCAAGACGGTCTCCGAACACCTCGGTCACACGTCGATCAAGGTGACGGCGGACAAGTACGGCCACGTCACCCCGAGGATGAAAGACCGTTCGGCGGAGACAATGGGCCAGATACTCGCCCGGATCAGAGACCACCAGAACCGCCGGAAAGGAGAAACCGATGACCGGGACTCAGCCGCGGAGAAATAAAAAGGTGCCGAAAAATTTTCGGCAATTTTTCGGCAACCATGAGTTGGAACTATCTGTAAGGCTCTGAAACCCTTGATTTATCTAGGTTTTCTTGGAGCCGACGGCCGGATTCGAACCGGCAACCTGCTGATTACAAATCAGCTGCTCTACCGTTGAGCTACGTCGGCCCGCTTTGTACAGAGCGGAACCCGGCCTGAAACCATTTTACAGCGGCCGCCCCACCCTGTCAATCCGCCCGTCCGTCCCTCGCCGGTATCCCCTTCTCAGGCCTCGCGCCTTTCCAGGTAACGCTCCAGTTTCCGTTTGACCCTTTGCAGGGCGTTGTCAATGGACTTGACGTGCCGTTTCAGGTCTTCGGCGATCTCCTGGTACGACTTGCCCTCCAGGTAGGACATGAGTACCTTCCACTCCAGGGAACTCAGGATCTCCCCCATTTTCCCCTCAATATCGTCAAACTCCTCGCGACTGATGATCAACTCCTCGGGATCGGTTATCTTGGAACCGGGGAGAACATCAAGCAGGGTGCGGTCGGAATCCTCGTCGTAAATGGGCCGGTTGAGGGAAACGTAGGAGTTCAGGGGGATGTGCTTCTGACGGGTCGCCGTCTTGATGGCGGTGATGATCTGGCGGGTGATGCACAATTCGGCAAAAGCCCTGAAAGACGACAGCTTATCCAGCCGGAAATCACGGATAGCCTTGTAAAGGCCTATCATTCCTTCCTGGACGATGTCTTCCTTGTCCGCCCCGATCAGGAAATAGGAACGAGCCTTGGCACGCACAAAATTCTTGTACTTGTTGATCAGGTGCTCGAGAGCAATCGGGTCTCCCTCCCGGGCGAAATCGACAACATCCTCATCCACCATAAGATGGTAGGAATTGAGAGTCACCGCTTCGGCGTGCGTGCTAACGCTCACACTATCCCTCCCGTTCGACAAAGGCGATTTCTTGAACTGCTCAAACGAAAAACAAACAACCCGGCCGGCTGCCGCCCGCAGGTGCCTCACGTACCTGAGCTTGCGGGGGGACCTCTCCCTTCTAAGCTCTGTCCTTTCCTTCCGCTTGTGACACTGCATGGCATCAACCTCGCCATTGACACAAAAATAGCCTTCCCGTTACCGCGGTTGAAGCGCCCGGAACTGCCCCGGACCAGGTTTTCTCAACAGAACGGGTGAGGCATGGAATGAGACTCTCCTCAGCGATGCCGGTTGTCCCACTTGGACTATTATAATGGTCTTCAACTTACTAGTCAAGATAAAAATGACCCGCTCCGGAGAGTCCGTCCCCTTCACGTTTTCTTCCTTCGCAGGCCCTCCAGGATGCTCCTGACCGGTTCCAGCAAAAAGTTCTCCAGGTAGCGGTCCGCCGGCTTGGTCCCCGGCAGATGGGCCCGGGTCTCGTCACCCACCCGCCTTATTTCCTCTTTCAATTCGGCTGGCGTGACCCGGAAGGCGCCCCGCCCGAAAGATACCATTTGCTCGCAGGCGTCGCCCGTGACCACGAAAATACGACCGGGGGGCAGCCGTCCGGACAGACGCTCAATGAAGGAGTCCGCTGTCTCCCCCTCCCGGGTGTATACCACGGTGACTCCGTTCATTTCTTCCATATGCCCGGTTCCATGCCTGACGTGGTGGGCATCGAACACCACCATCACCTGCATCCCGGTAAGTATGCCGTACTCCGCCAGGACCCCGAGCAGCTTGTCCCGGGCGTGCTCCAGCGGTATGGCTTTCAAATCGGGCCAGGCGTAGATGACGTTATAGCCGTCCACCAAAAGGTATTCGATGTCGTTCAAGGAGCCCGCCTCCTCTGGCGGACCGCCTCGAAGGCCATCAGGGCCGCGGCCACCGAGGCGTTCAGCGAAGGGATGCGGCCGGCCATGGGTATGCTGACCAGGAGATCGCAACGTTCCCGGACCAGGCGGCCCAGACCTTTGTCCTCGCCGCCGACCACCAGGGCTACCGGTCCCGTCAGGTCGGCTTGCCAGTAAGAAACGGAGGCGCCGCCTTCAGCCCCCACAACCATAAAACCCTCTCTCTGCAGCACCGGCAAAATGGCGGGAATGCCGGCCACCCGTACCACCGGAACGAAGTTCGCCGCTCCGGCCGAAACCTTGGCTACGGCCGGAGTGAGGCCAACCGAACGGTGGCGCGGGATGACTACCCCCTGCACACCGGCCGCATCGGCGGTGCGCAGCACCGCCCCCAGGTTGTGGGGATCGCTGAGTCCGTCCAGGACAAACAACAGGCCGGGCGAAGCCAGACCCGCCAGCAAATCGTCCAGCGAGGCGTAGGGTACGGCGGCCACGCGGGCCGCCACTCCCTGGTGGACAACCCCCGGTACTATGGCGTCCAGCCGCCGGCGGGCCACCACCTGCACCGGGATGCGCCGCTCCCCGGCCAGCACCCCTATTTCCCGTCCCAGACTTACGCCTTCGGCCACCCATATCTTGTCCACCGGCCGCCCGCCCAGAAGGGCCTCCCGCACCGGATTCCTGCCGGCGATTAACTGGGGATCCGCCACCGTTTATTCCCCGCCTCCCGAACCATAACGGCGCCGTATCCCGGTGATCCGGCCGCAGGTCATATCGCCCTCCGGGCAAGCGCCCCCCACGCAGGCCGGCCCGGCCCCGGCAAAAAGACGCGGGGCCGCGCTTCGCGCCAGTTCGAGCATTTTGTCCGCCATGGCCCGGATTTCCCACTGGGCCCGCAGGCACAGCCGCAGCCGGAAGAAATGGCGCAGTTCGCGGGCGTTCATGGTCATGACCAGGCTGGTGGCGGCAGCGTTGGGCAGCACGTAGCGGGCGTCCTCGTAAGTAGCCCGGCCGCCGCCCAGGGCCTCCACCCAGTAATCGTACCACTCCTGCATTTTCTCCATTTGGGCCGCGAACTCGGCCACGTAGGACGGACCCAGGACCTGGATGGATGGTGGCACCACGTACGCGAAGACTCCGTCCGGGTGCGCCTTTCCCGTTTCCCCCACGTACCGCTGGCTGCGCACGCTGAAGGAGGCGATCCGGTGCCTGGTGACCTGGGCCAGCAGGCTTCGCGAAACGCCTTCGACACCGAAAGTGAAAACGGCGTGTTCCAGGGGCGAGAGATGCCCCATGCGCGCGAGACGCCCGACCCAGTCGCCCTCTCCGTCCACGGTGCCGGCGATCTCTTCGATCGTCCGGGCGGAGTAACATACCCGGGCGGCGCAGGCCAGCAGTTCCTCGGCCCCGGCCGTATGCCGCAAGAGGGTCACCTTCATGTCCACGTCACCCATCAGTCCTGCCCCCCACTGACCAAATCAGCGCCAGGACCTCTTCCAGGCGCGTTTCTTCACCCTTGAGGTAGAGGTAGCCCAGGAGGGATTCCAGGGCGGTGCTGTGCCGGTAGTCGGCCACGCTCACCCCCTGGGGAACCCCGCCCGAACGAGCGTTGCGACCGCGCCGCACCACATCCCTTTCCTCTTCGCTTAGCCTGTCCATCAATTGGTCCAAACAAGCGGCCTGGGCCGACGCCCTCACCCGGGCCACCGCCTCCCGGTGCAGGTCGCCCACCCTGACCAACCCCGCCTCCACCAGGCGCACCCTGACCGCTAATTCGAAGACGGCGTCACCCACGTACGCCAGTACCAGGGGGGAAAGTTCAATGACGTTCAATCCGGACTTCGCCTCTTCCACCGTACCCCGTCCGGGGTGTCTTCCAGAGTGATACCGATGTCTTTCAGCCCGTTCCTGACATGGTCGGCGGTCGCCCAGTCCTTGCGGCCCCGGGCCTTTTCCCGCACATCCAGGAGCAACGCCAAAAGGTGTTCCGAATCCGAGTCCGCGCAGGACTGCCTTACGATGATCCGGCCGGACTCGTCCACCGGAAAGATGCCCAGCACTTCGTTCATGCAGTGGAAAAGCTCCCCCGCCCCGTGCAGGAAGGCTTGTTCGCCGGGGCCGAAGCGGCAGCCCCTGTGCTCGTGCAAAAAGGTGTTGACGGCGTGGGCCAGGTCGAACAGGACGGAAATCGCCGCGGCCGTGTTGAAGTCATCGTCCATGGCCGTCTCGAATTCCCGCCGGAAAGAATCCAGTTCCCCCCCGGAATCCCCCGGGCCACCCGCCGGCGCCCGGTCGTCCAGCGCCTCGTATAAAAGGCCCATGCTGTTCTTCAACCGGACCAGGCCCCGGGAACAGGACTCCGTAACCTCCAGGTCGAAGTCCAGAGGGCTGCGGTAGTGGGTGGAGAGTAAAAAGAAACGGAGCACATCCCCCGGAAACCTGCCCAGCAGGTCGCGTACCAGAAAGAAATTGCCCAGGGATTTGGACATCTTCTCCTGGTTCACGGTGATGAAGCCGTTGTGCATCCAGTAGCGGGCGAAGGCCTTGCCGGTAGCGGCCTCGCTCTGGGCCACCTCGTTTTCGTGGTGGGGAAAGATGAGGTCCGAGCCGCCGCCGTGGATGTCGAAGCCCTCTCCCAGGTACTTCAAAGACATGGCCGAACATTCGATGTGCCAGCCGGGCCTCCCCTGGCCCCACGGACTGTCCCAAGCCGGTTCCCCCGGCTTGGCCGCCTTCCACAGGGCGAAGTCGAGCGGGTCGCGTTTTTTGGGATCTATCCCGACCCGGGCCCCGGACAGCAACTCGTCCACGCTACGGCCGGAGAGTTTGCCGTAGTCCTCGAAACTGCGGACCGAAAACAGGACGTCCCCTTCAACCTCGTAAGCGTGACCCTTTTTGACGAGCCTCCCGACCATATCTACAATCTCGGCCATATGGTCCGATACCAGCGGATGCAGGTCGGCCGGGCGGACGCCCAACTCCCGCGCATCGTGGAAATATTCCCGGACGTAACGGCCGGCCAGGGCCAGAGGATCCTCGCCCTCCTCCCGGGCCCGGTTGATGATCTTATCGTCCACGTCGGTAAAATTCTGGATAAACGTCACCGCGTAGTTCCGGTATGCGAAGTAGCGGCGCACCGTATCGAAGAAAACCAACGGGCGGGCGTTGCCCAAATGGATATAGTTGTACGTGGTGGGCCCGCATACGTACATGGCCACCCGGCCCTCTTCCCGCGGCACGAACTCTTCCTTGCGGCGGGTCAGGGTGTTGAACAGAAAGATCGCCATAAACCACTCTCCCCCGGTGTCACGCCGAACCGGCCCGCTTGATGCCGGTACGCTCTTCCATCTCCAGGAGCCGCTGCTCCAGTTCCTCTATCCGCCGGCCCATGGCGCCGATGGTCTCCGCCACAGGGTCCGGCAACTGGTCGTGACGCAGGTCTATCTCGTCCGGAATCCGCCGCCCGTCCCTGATTACCTCCCGTCCAGGCACGCCGACGACCGTGCTGTTGGCCGCCACCGGCTTCAACACCACCGAGCCGGCCCCGATCTTGGAACCGGCCCCCACCTCGAAGGAGCCCAGGATTTTGGCCCCGGTGCTGATCACCACGTTGTCGCCGATGGTGGGGTGCCGTTTGCCCTTCTCTTTGCCGGTGCCTCCCAGGGTAACCCCCTGGTAGATGGTGACGTTGTTGCCGATGACCGTGGTCTCCCCTATCACCACGCCCGCCCCGTGATCGATGAAAAACCCTTCCCCGATTTGCGCCCCCGGGTGGATCTCGATCTGGGTGAGAAAACGGTTGATCTGGGAGAGCAGGCGGGCTGGCAGGAAAAAATGCCTTTTATAAAGGAAATGCGCCAGCCGGTGCATCTGGATGGCGTGAAACCCCGGGTAACAGAGGATTACCTCCAGGGGCCCCCTGGCCGCCGGATCCCGTTCCTGCACAGCCCGGATATCGCGTTTGAGGCGCCCGAACACCACCCTCACCCCCCGGCCTCCCTATTTTCACCGACTCACGAAAAACTATTTTTCCATGGATATTATATCATCCGGCCCCGGGCGCGGCAACAAGGAACGGCCCGGCGACGACGGCCAGCATTTTTTGGCATCGGCGCTTTTCCCCGGCGGTGGTGAGGCTTTTGGCCGGGGCCTGCCTGCGGCCCACGGTGGGACGGACCTTAAATGAAAACGAATTAAAGCCGCAAGAGCCGGAGATGCGGCTTCATAGCCGGGATCCACTGTTTAAGGAAAAGGTAAGTGATATTCTATCGTTGTCCAATGATTGCCCAAGGATGCGGTTATAGAACACTCTGCTAATGCGCTTTTCGGGGATGAACCGGGCTCAAATGATCTGGGCATAATAGGGAAAAGGAGGTTATGCCCTTGTCCGCCAAAAGCCCCGAATGGAAAAAGACGGGCGAACCGGCCCGACCGCAACAAATCCGCTCCCCTGATGCCGCCGGGAAACAGTTGAGCCTGCTGGCACTACTCAGTATAGGACTGGGAGGAGCTATCGGTCCGGGCATTTTCGTGGCCATCGGTACGTCCATCCGCCTGGCCGGTCCGGCTGTTTTGGCCTTGTTGCTGGTCGGGGGACTGGTAACGGTCTTCGTCACCATGATGTTGGTCGAAATGACGGTAATCCAGTCCGCAGAAGGTTCCTGGAGCGTCTGGGCCGACCGTTACCTTGGCCGGTGGGCGGGTTTTCTGGCTGGCTGGCTGTACTGGACGGCCGGAGTTCTCATCATGACCACGGAGGTTGTGGCGGCGTCCCTTCTCACCATGTGGTGGCTGGCACAGTCCCCCCTGTGGTTGTTCAGCCTGATCTTTACGCTGCTGGTGACCGGCCTGAATTTCCTGGATGTCCGAACCCTGGGCGGCATAGAAGTCTGGTTTGCTTTCTTCAAAGTAGGCATCCTGGTCTTTTTCATCTTTTTGGGAGTAATGTTCATAGCCGGCAATCATCCTGGCATTCTCCCCTTCTGGAGCGGTAGGGATGCCACCGGTTTCTTCCCCGGCGGCTGGCAGGGTACGCTGGCCGCCCTGATTCTGGTCATGTACGCCTATGCGGGCATCCAAACAATCGGACCATCCATGGGCGACCTGAAGGATGCGCCAACCGACGCTCCCCGTGTCGTGCCTTTGCTCAATGGCCCCCTTTTGATCCTGTACCTGGCTGCCATAGCCGTTCTGATCAACATGGTCAGGTGGTCGAACGTATCGGTGAGCGGCAGCCCTTTTGTCGCCGCCTTTGCCAGCCTGCACCAACCGGTGATCGGGGGTGTACTTAACGCCGCGATTCTGATCGCCGTTTTTTCGGCCCTGAATTCCATCATGTACGGGGTGTCAAGGATGCTGACCTCGTTGGCCGGACGGGGGGACGCCCCCCGTTTTCTGGCCCGTATCAACCGGCAGGGGGTACCGGTGCCGGCAGTAGCGGCTTCGGCAGCGTGTCTCCTTCTGGCGGTGGTAATGTCCTACCTCTTCCCCCGGGATATATTCATTTATGCGGCCAGTGCCGGCGGCGTTACCTCCATGCTCGGCTGGCTCATCCTCGGCATCACCCATCTCGCCTTCCGCCGGCAGGAAAAGGAGCGGCTGAAACTGCGTTATCCCGGCTTCCCCTTCACCACCTGGGCCACGATGATCATCATCCTGGCGGCCCTGGCCGGCACCTTTCTCACTCCCCGGCAGACGGTAGGCATGTTCGTCAGCCTGCTCCTGCTCTGGCTATACCTGGGCATATATTATGCTTTCAGGCACGGGCGGAGCAAAACCTGACACCTCCCATTTCCCTTTTTGCTTCCGGCTTGTCCGGGTCAGAACAACAAACCTTGCCTTTCGCTGGCATTATACGGTATAATCCGATAGCAGGAGTGCCTTCATACCAAGTCGGACCATCTATGCGGACTAACGCGGGGGTGACAACGAATGACGGGACTTATCCATTGGCAGCATCTCCCGGTTTTACAGCAACTGCTTCTCTCCTTGGGGCTGGGACTGCTGCTGGGGTTGGAACGGCAGAAGGCCGCCAAGGAAATAGGGCTCCGAACATTTGCCTTCGCATCGCTGATCGGGACCCTTTCACGGATGGTGTCCCTATCCGTCAGTATGGTGGCTGTTGGTGTAATAGGGGTAATTATCCTGATTCTCAACCTGCATGTATTCGCAAAGCAGCAGGGAGCAGAAATAACCACATCGGCCGCACTGCTATTGGCGACAATTAATGGTATCCTAATAGCCATGGGGCATATCTTTATTCCTGTTACGGTAACTATTCTAATTCTGCTTTTGTTATCACTCAAGGAGGAGTTGGCTGGATTTACAACCATTCTTACTAAAAGTGAGGTCAATGCCGCCATAACCTTCGGCATTTTGGCCTTTGTTATTTTACCCGTCCTGCCCTCGGGAACGGTTGATCCATGGGGTTTGATTGATTTACGTATCGTATGGTTGACAATCGTACTGCTCTCGGCCATAGCTTTCGCAAACTATATACTGCTGCGCATTTACGGTGCAAGGGGCTTTGCCTACACGGGTCTCCTGGGTGGAGTAATCAACAGTACGGTAACGGTAACTGAAATGGCTCTTAAAGCCAAGGCCGGCGAGGGTAATTTGAACTCTCTGGTCTTTTCCGGTATCATGCTAGCCAATGCGGCAATGTTTATTAGAAACGTAATAATTCTTGCCATATTTGCACCGCAAGCACTCTATATTTCAGGCTTACCCTTCTTGGTCATGATCATCTTAAGCTTTATTCTAGCCTGGAAGAATAAACCTACGGAAAAAATATCTCCCTCTCCTATTGCCCTATCATCGCCTTTTTCCTTAAGGGTGGTGTTGTATTTTGGGGTGATATTTTTAGCATTGACCGTCGTAGGCGGCCTCGCTCAACGTTTGATAGGAAATCTCGGCTTCTATGCTGTGAGCTTAACAGGGGGCACTGTGAGTAGTGCTTCGGCTATAGCAACCGCAGCTACTTTGGCCATGCACAAAAATATTACTGTTTCAACCGCAGCTGTTGGTGCCGTCTTAGCGTCTATCACCAGTTGTGCCGTCCATTTCCCCATGGTCTGGCGCATCAATAAAGAGTCTGTCCTAATTAAGAGACTATTCTGGGCTACCGTACTTACCATTACCGTAGGTGTATTAGCTCTTTGGACGACTTTTATTATATCAACCGTTCGTATTTTAGGATAAATGGTTCCCGGCGGATCTGGATGCGCACCCCCGGCCGAATCAGGCACTCCCCCCTTTAACAATGCTCTTCCGGGGGAAATAGCCTTCTTTCTGCAAGACTGCCAACAGGGCGTCATACCGGCCGCGTTCGATGACCAGGTGGTTTTGGTCAAAACGCCCCTTGATATAAGGTTTCAATTTGCGGTTGGCCGCTATTTCGTCAGCTAGCTGTTCACCGTCACACTTCAACAGGAAAACATCCCAGAAGCTGACCCGGCCGTAAAGGTCGCCCCATTCCCTGATGGTAAACAACACGTTCTGGGGCAGGGGGTTCTTGCTGTGCTTTTCCAAAAACCCGATCATATCCGGCACGTGGCCGTCGCGGTCGAAAAACCGCAGGGCTGCCTCCCTGGTCAGGACGTAAGTGAAGGTTTGATCCATTTTCACCGGGTCGGCCACCATCTCCAACTGCCACCGCAAGGCTGGTTTAAGCCGCGGTGGGGCCAGAACCTCGAAATTGGGCTGGACCCAAAAGCCGTCCTCTTCCCCGGGAAGGGACGGAAACCGCCCCATCCGGTTCCGGGGTGACCAAAAGCCGAAACGCACCAGCCTTTCTCCGTCCCGGGACCGTTCTTCCACCAGCAGGCCCGTATCCAGCATTATGTCCAGATAATACTCCGGTTCCGGTCCTTCGCAGGTGAAGGGATTGAGAAGCTTGTGGGCCGCCGCGGCCAGTTCCGCATAGGCATAGCAGTGATTTTCCTTCATTTCGAGAACCAATCGCGTTAGAGCCCTGATCTTGGCGTTAGGGCATGACTCAAGAAGGAAATTGGCGATATAATGGGTGGCCTTGGCAATCCTGTCCATTGGCTTTTCTTTTAGCCAGGAAAAAATGAGATCTGTTTGTACTCCCACCGTTTGTCCGTGGAAAATGACGGCTTTACTAAAGGAGGTGCAATAATTAAGAAGCAAAGAGAACCTGACGGTATAATAATAATCGGCGGGGATGTCGGCCGTATTTTCCTTGAATTGCAGTATGTTAAGGATCTTGGGCAATACCCTCTTGGAGATGGTTCCCTTTTGCGTAAGTGCCAAGTCGTTCTTGTGGGCATAGGCCATAAATGTAAGGGCGTCCTCGAAAAAACCGCCGGAAAAGACGGCGGAGGAAGTGTCTGAAGCGGGCACGGCCTGCGGCAGCAGATTGCGGGCGAGCACGGCGGCGAGTTTTTCGGCCAGGTCTTCCGGCAGAAAGTGGTCACCCCAGGTGCCGTAGCCCGACGCGAAAACAATACCCCTGGCGCTCATAGAAGCTATGGTTTCCTGGGGCCCGTCGTCACCCGTACTCTGCAGTAACCGTACCACCTCTGTCTTGGGCATGCCTTGCCGTCTCCCATTCCAAAGCAGCAGGGTCACGAGCGACAGTTCCCGTTCATTGAGTTTGGGGAGAAACCCGGCCAGGAAATCCTCGTCAAGCAGCTTTTGAACCAGAAACGCGGTTATGTTCGCCGCCCCGGCCCAGGAGGTCGCGTTACGGGGAAAGAGCCGGGCGGCGATCTTACGCACCTCCTTGGACGGCATATGCGCCAGACAGTGGGAGAGATAACTCATCTCCTCCCACCCCCGCTGTTAACCACCAGCCGCAGATGGGGCACCCGCCCCGCCCCGGGACCGGTGATACCGGTCCCTTCACCGGGAGCACCCGGCGGGCCGGGCTCCGCCGAACATGCAGCGTCAGGCAGCGGTTGGTCCAGTTCCTCCGGGGTTACGATCCGGTAGCGGTAGCCCTGCTCGGTCAGGAAGAGCTGCCGGTTCAAGGCGAATTCCTGTTCCCGGGTATCCTTCGAGACCAGGGTGTAGAAGAACGCCTGACCGCTGGCCTTGGGCCGCAGGATGCGCCCCAGTCGCTGGGCTTCCTCCTGGCGGGAGCCGAAGGTGCCGGAGATCTGGATGGCCACGTTCGCGTCCGGCAGGTCCACGGCGAAATTAGCCACCTTGGAGACCACCAGCACCTTGATCTCACCTTTCTTGAACTTTTCATACAGTTGTTCCCTCTCCAGGTTGCCCACCTTACCGGTGATCAGCGGCGCGCCCAGTTGTTCGGCCACTTCGTCCAACTGCCGCAGATACTGACCGATGACGAGAACCTGGTCCTGGGCGTGCTTGGCCACCAGCCGCCGGATGATCGCCATTTTGGCCGGGTTTTCCGAAGCGACCCGGAACTTGTCCTTCATCTCGGCCACCGCGTACTCCATCTTCGACCCCGCCGGCAGGGGCAGGCGCACCTCGGTGCACAGCGCCTGGGCTATCCAGCCCCGGTGCTCCAGGACCTTCCACGGTATGTCATATTTCTTCGGACCGATCAAGGTGAAGACATCCTCTTCCTTGCCGTCCTCCCGTACCAGGGTGGCGGTGAGGCCCATCCGGCGCCTGGCCTGCAGTTCCGAGGTTATCCGGAAGACCGGGGCCGGCAGCAGGTGGACCTCGTCGTAGATGATGAGACCCCAGTCCATGGAGTTGAACAGGGCGAAATGGGCGAAATCCCCGGTCTTGCTCTTCCGGGAGGTCAGGATCTGGTAGGTGGCCACGGTGACCGGCTTGATGCTTTTGGTTTCCCCGCTGTACTCGCCCACGGCTTCCCGGGGCAGGTCGGTCTTTTCGTAAATCTCGCCGATCCACTGGCGGGCGGCGATGATATTGGTGGTCAGGATCAGGGTCTGACATTGCAACCGGGCCATCGCTCCCAGGCCGAGGATGGTTTTTCCCGCGCCGCAGGGCAACACCAGCACCCCGCTCCCCCCGCGGGCGGAACCGCCGGCGTAAAAGACGTCCGCCGCGGCTTTCTGGTAGTCCCGCAGGCCGAAGGGCTGACCCGAGCGGGTGACCGGCAGCAGGGAAAAAGCAAGCCTGGCCCCCTCCACGTACCCGGCCAGATCCTCCACCGGAAAGCCCGCCTTGATCAGGACCTGCTTGGCCAAACCCCGGTGGCAGGGAGCGATCTCCAGGGAACCGTCCGGCGCCTGCCCGGTAATAAATGTCCCGGCTTCCTTGTGGCCCCTTATTTCCGCCAGGGCCGCCCGCTCACGCGAGGTCAGGAACAAACGCCCCCCGCGATCCACCAGTTGGACCAACCCGTAGCGCCCTATGTAATCCTGGATGTCCCGTGCCACGTTGGGCGGCAGGGAATACTTGCCGTAGCCGTTTAAGGTGTCCAGGATCTCTCCGGCCTTGACCCCGCTGGCCGCGGCGTTCCAGAGGGACAGAGGGCTTATGCGGTAGGTGTGGATGTGCTCGGGGCTCTTCTCCAGTTCGGCGAAGGTACCCAGGCGGTCGCGCGCCTCCTCGTAGAGGTGGTTGTGCACTTCCAGCAGGACCGTGCGGTCGCTCTGCACAATCAGGGGATTTTGCGGGTTGTAACTCAGGGTCAATTCCCTCCTTCGTGGGAAAACCATACCTGTCTCTTTTCGACACCATTGGTCGCCGGCCCTGCCGGTTCGCTCCTTTCCGCGATCAGGGAGACGGCGGCTGCCGGTAATGCCGGACCAACTCGGAGGCATAGACCGTCCCCACCGTGGCGGCGTTTTCGGCCAGCCAGCCGGAAAAGTGCGTCCGGCCCCGCGGTGGCTGCGCCGAGACCAGAAGGCCCGCCATCAGGCCGTCAATTTCGTCCCGGGTCAGCACCACGTCCTGCACGACACGGCCCGCCAAACCGTAGAACCGCATGGCCAAACCGGGGTCCAGGTGGATGATGCGGGCCTTGCTTCCTATCCGCTTCCGGATAAGCCGGACCAGTTCGTCGAAGGTGAACGTCTCCGGGCCCACGGCATCGATAACCAGGTCTTCGGTGTCCAGGGCCGCCCGAACGGTTATCTCCGCCAGGTCCTCCACGTAGACGGGCTGGATTTTGTACGCACCGGAACCGGGAACCGGGAACAGGGGAAACCGGCGTAGTGCCCAGGCGATGTTGTTGATGAGGATGTCCCCCCGGCCGAAAATCACGGTGGGGCGGACAATGGCGTACGACATCCTGCAGGAGGCGACTTCCTGCTCCAGCAGGGCCTTGCCCTTGAAATAGGGGAGTTTCGAGTCCGGGGAAGGGTTGGCTGTGCTGACCTGGACCCACCGCCGGACACCGGCCTTGGCGGCCGCCTTGATC
>JAJYZD010000086.1:0-219 GCA_021800315.1 Bacillota bacterium
GTGCAAGACAGACAAGACAGACAAGATAGCGTAACCTTAGACTATTCCCATTATCCGGCACCGGAAGGCCGTCAAATTCCGGGTCTGGTTTACTATTGTCCGTTTGTCGCAACATTTTTCGGAGCAGATGCTGGACGGTATCACCCTGGCCATGGCCGACCTGGTGGAAAGCCGCGACCCGTATACGTCGGGACACCAGAAAAGGGTGGCCGAAATCGC
>JAJYZD010000086.1:229-13642 GCA_021800315.1 Bacillota bacterium
GACAGACAAGATAGCGTAACCTTAGACTATTCCCATTATCCGGCACCGGAAGGCCGTCAAATTCCGGGTCTGGTTTACTATTGTCCGTTTGTCGCAACATTTTTCGGAGCAGTTTCCGGTATGATAAACCCGGGGTAGGCAAGAGTATTTTTAGCTGTCGTGGCCGCCTCGACCCGGTGTTTTAGACGTAAAAGGGGCACCCACGTGAAGCCTCCCCACCCTGAAGGGCGGAGCTTCCACCCTCTGCTGTGAGGCACCTCCGCCTTTTTGAGGGGCTGGAGGTGGACCTTATGGCTTCATGGTCCTAGAGTTACGCCGCAAGTTTGCTCTACGAGAGAGCAGTTCTTTTGGCATGCGAAACGTTTCGCATAGGACCGGTCTCTTGGGAATCGGTTTTACGTGGCAGCCCTGGTGACCCGCCACAACCCCATACCGATTCTCAAGAAGCTATTATTATGATATACCTGGGTGATAGTGCTGTCAATTAGACCCAAGGTATTTTTTGAAAATATTTTCGCCTTTCATCTCCTCCCTAAAGGGAGAAGACTTCCCGGCGAGTATGTTAAAGCGGATCCGTCGGCCTCCGCGAGCAATTCGGACTCTTCCGGCGTATTATGGAAAACCACCCGCTGGCGGCGACAGCGTCAGGTGGAACCGGTAATTGTATACTAACAAGGAATATTGTCACATTTATTTCCAGTATCCAATATCCTATGGTGACACGAGGCACCGGCCACGCCACATCAGAGGAAGGGGGTTTCCGCGATGCCTTTGGAGGAAGCGGAATTCTCATTCAAAGCGGAGACCTTCAGGGAGTAGGCCGTGCCGCGCCCTGAAACGGGCTCCGGGAAGGCATCAATCAGGGAAATATGGGTCGGGGATACGCAGGAGTTCTGGGGGGAGTTGCACGAAGTCCGCCAGGAGCAGCGGGACCTAAGGGCCACCCTTGATTCGCGGGCTACGAAGACCGAAACCGCTCTGGAAAGGCTGCGCTCGGAGACGAGGGACGAGATAAAGTCCTCGGGGGCGAGGATGGAAGACCTTCTGGCGCGGATGCGGTCCGAGATCAGGGATGACCTGAAGACCATGGAAAAGAAGTTGGACCTGGCCGTCGACAAGGTCCGGACGGAGTTGGCGGAGGATATAACCTTACTGCGGGACGATACGAAAGAACAGCTGCGGGAGCTTTCCGGAAAAATGGATAGGCATCGCTCGGAGTCGGCCCGCGAGGCCAAGGGGAGCACCCGGTGGGCCCTGGGTACGGTAATCGTGGCGGTGTTCACGATGGTCACTATGGCGGCTACGGTCGTCGTGGCTTTGATTACCCGCGTGCATTAGGCCGGGGCCACCTTGGGGCATTTTCCCGGGCGGGTTCTTCCCGGATGCGGTCGTCCCCCCGAAATCCCGGCAGGAATATACGACCCGGGGCAGAATTGGGAAGAATGATGTCAGGGGGGTGATTTCGTCGGCTACGCGCAGCGGGGACCGGGAGGGCCTCCCGGCGGGGAGCGGTCCGGATCCATCCATAAGGAATGTTTCCGAGACCGCACTCTGGGTGGCGCACTATCGGGCCGAGGAGACCAAGCGCACCCATGCCCTTTTCCGGGATCCGTACGCGGAACTCCTGGCCGGCGGGCGCGGCGCGGAGATCGCCCGGACCATCCCCTACGGCCAAAGCAGCGGCTGGTCCATGGTGGTGCGCACTTGTGTACTGGACGAGCTGATCGGGCGCCTGGTAAAAGAGGGCGGGGTGGACGCCGTGCTTAACCTGGGGGCGGGCCTGGATACCCGGCCCTACCGCCTGCCGCTGCCGGCGTCTTTGCGGTGGATCGAGGTCGACCTGCCCGGCATCCTGGCCTACAAGGAGGAGAAACTGGCCGATGAGCGGCCGGTTTGCCACCTCAGTCGGGTGAAGCTGGACCTGGCCGACGCCGCGGGCCTTGTTTGGCCACGTCGCCGCGCAAGCCCAAAAGGTCCTCGTGTTGACCGAAGGGGTGCTGGTCTACCTGAACCGCGAGGACGTGGCGGCCTTGGCCGCCGCCCTGCACGAACAGCCGGCCTTTGCCTGGTGGCTGGTCGATATTACCACCCCGGCCCTGTTGCAATGGCTGGGGAAGGCGTGGGGAGAGTCGACGGGCGGCGCCGGGATGAAATTTGCCCCGGACGAAGGGCCCGCTTTTTTCGCCCGGTACGGCTGGAACGCGGCCGAGTCGCGTTCCATGGCCCTGGAGGCCCGCCGGTTGCGGCGGGAGATGCCCCGGGCCGGGCTGTACCGGTTCCTCGCGTTGCTCATGCCTCAAGACCGCCGGGAGTTCTTCCGGCGTTTGGATAGTTTCGTCGTACTGCTGGACCGGGCGTAGGATGCCTTGATGAACTCCGCCGGCCGTCGGCTTCATCTCCAACGGCCGGCTTTCCACACTTGCCTCTAAGTCTCCCCATGGCTAAAACCGGCTAAAGCCAGGGGCTACCGCGCGGCGTTCTTCGGTGTGAATCGGAGGTGCCCGCTCAAACTCAGGCGATGTGGATGCGCTTTTGGTAGGTCACTTCCTGGATCTTGTGGGTGGCTCCGTAGAGCCCACTGTCTTTCACCCCGCCGACCGGCAGGTGGTTGTCGCCGTAAAGGGGACCCTCGTTGATCATCACCCGCCCGGCGGTGAGGCGGCCGGCCAGGGCCAGGGCTTCCTTCTCCGGCCCGAAGACGGCCGCTCCCAGGCCGTAAGGGGAGTCCTCGGCCAACTGGACGGCTTCCTCGACCGTGTCGAAGATGACCAGGGTGCGTAGGGGCGCAAAGCTCTCCTCCCGCCAGAGATCCGGCTTGGGTGATCCTTTGATGCGCTCGCGGTCGAACTCGATCAGGGTGGGATAAAAGAAGGGATCGGCCGCCTGCCCGCCGAAAACGAGCCGGCCGCCCTGGGCCAGGGCTTTTTTGACGTGGACGACCGCTCTCGCCAGCGATTCCGGCCGTCCCAGCGGCCCGATGTCGGTGTCGGGCCGGTGCGGATCGCCGACTTTCAAACCGGCGGCGGCCTCCCGCAGGCGCTCCTTGAACTGTTCCGCGATGCCCGCCTGGACCAGCAGGCGTTTGGCCGATATGCAGAGTTGCCCCGCGTTGGCGAAACCGCCCCAGGCCGCGGCCTGCACCGCCCGGTCCAGGTCGGCGCCGGCCAGCACGATGAAGGGGTCGTTGCCGGCCAGTTCGGGCACGTACTTGGTCAGTTTGCCCGGCACGCGCCGCAGGATGCCTTCCCCGGCCGCGCCGCCTTCCAGGTAGCGGCCCATCTTGATCACGTTTTCCTTGCCCAGACCGGAGTTGGAATAGGTCATGAAGACATTGACCAGCGGGTTTTCGATGAACTCCCGGGCGGCCGTGTCCCCGTCGGCGGTGGACAACTGCACCGCGTCGGCGGGGCAGCCCGCGGCTACGGTCAGTTCCACCAGGCGTACGGCCGGTCCCGGCGCCAGGGTGGAGGGGCGCAGCACCACGGCGTTGCCGCCGCCCAGGGCGGAGAAAAGTGTGTAGAAAGGGACCAAGAGCGGCGTGTTGCGGGGGGTGATCACTCCCACCACCCCGTAAGGCTCCCGGAGGAGAAGGTTGCGTCCCGAGGCGGCCGGCAGTTCCACCGGCCGTATCAGATCGATCAACTGGTCGAAATGCCGGGCCTGGCCGATGACGCGCTCCACTTCCCAGACGGCGAACTTTCTGGCCTGGCCGGCTTCAACGACCAGAAGGCCGATGAAACGCTCCCGTTCCCGCTCCAGTTCCACCCCTACCCGCCGGACGATTTCCAGTCGTTCTTCCGGGGTCGTCCGCCTGACCAGAGGAAATCCTGCCGCGGCGCGCCCGATCTTTCCGGCCAATGCGGCCCGGTCGTCCCGGGGCCATTCGGCCGTTACCCTTCCTGTAAACTTGTCATGGACCCGCACAAACTCCGCGTCCACGGACATCGCCACCTCCCCCATCTTCCGCCGTCGGCCTTCGGCCTCCCGGCCCGGTTCCATTATACACCGGGGCCGGGTTGGCGCCAACGTTTGATTGCCGTCCGGCGGAACGACCGCGCCGTCCCCGGGCTGACGGTCATCATGCCGGCATATACATAAACCCTTATATGTGGTATTGTGGTTAACTTAGGATTTTATAGCATGTTTTTAACCGTTTTGGGCGGACCGCAGGGCTCAATCCAGTAAAGCGACGAATCTGGGGGCCGAGAGGTCGAATTTGCCTCCGGTTGCAGAAGGTTTTCGGATGCGGCGGTAGTAATGAATGATCACAAGAAGTTTTGGGGGTGGGATCAAAAGGGGTGTCTCTTGGTTCGTCATATCCTAAAATCATAGCAAGGGGGTAGATGGGTGAGCAAAGAAGACTATCTGGCCTGGGCCAACGAAGCGTTCGACATCCGCCGGATATTCGACAAGCCCGAAGCGTTGAAGGGCCTGCGGGTGGTGGAACTGTGCACCCTGATCCTGGGGCCGGCCCACGCCGTGTTTCTGGCCGAAATGGGCGCCGAGGTGATCAAGGTCGAATTGCCGGGCACAGGGGACACCATGCGGTACGTTTCCCCCCGGGGCATGTTCTGGCAGAACCAGAGCCTGGGATTTTTCTCGGAAAACCGCAACAAGTACCACGTGACCATCGACGTCCGGAAGGCGGAGGGCAAGGAACTTTTCAAGAAGCTCATCGCCCGGGCGGACGTTTTCATTGAAAACCTCACCGCCGGTACGATGGATGAGTGGGGCCTGGGCTACCACCAACTGTCGGCCATCAACCCCGGACTCATCTATATCGCGAAAAACGGCTTCGGGCAGTGGGGTCCCTACGCCAAGGGGCGCGCCTCCTACGACGCCGTGGCCCAGGCTCAGAGCGGCATCGGCTTCATCACGGGCTTTCCGGGCCGCCCGCCGCTGAAGATGGGTATTTTTATCGGCGACTATTTCGGCGCCATCATGTCGGCCGCATCGGTGATGGCCGCCCTGCACTACCGCAAGCGCACCGGCCGGGGCCAGTTCATTGATTACGCCCAGAGCGAGGGCTTGATCCGGATGCTGGACTGGACCTGGGCCTACCAGTACCTTACCGGACAGGACCGCGACCGCTACGGCAACTGGGACGTGGCCATCTGTCCCTCCGGCATCTTCCGCTGCGGGGACGGTTTCATCGCCATCGCCGCCGCCACCGACGCGGAGTTCGCCGCCCTGGCCAAGGCCATGGACCGGCCGGGGCTGGCGGAGGACGCCCGTTTCCGGACCCTGGCGGACCGGCTCAAGGAGGAGAATTCGCGGGAGTTGCAAAAAATCCTGGACGAATGGACGGCCGGCAAAACGCAGGGCGAAATCGACCGGTTGGGCGGCGAGTTCGGCTTCGCCGCCGCCCCGGTCTACTCGGAGGCCGATACTTACCGGAACGAACACTGGCGCGCCCGGGGCGCCACCTGGCAGCACGAAGACCCCGTCTACGGCGATACGGTCGAATACGGCCCGGTGGTCAAGATGTCCGAAACCCCCGGCCGCATCAAGTGGTCGGCCAAACCGGTCGGGTTTGACAACGAGTTCGTATTCGGCACCATCCTCGGCCTGGGCAAGGAAGAGCAGGCCGTGCTGAAGGCCAAGGGCATCACCACCAAGTGGGCCGACCGGGTGGGCGCCAAACCACCGGACGACTGGCAGGGCGAAGGCCTCATTTTCAACCGGGGAGGCGAGGAATAGTGGAATATCCCTACCATGTGGGCTGGGAAGACTGGACCCGGCTGCACACCGATCCCGCCAAGGGCCGCGGTAAGCCGGAGGCCCTGGACGACCTCCTGGTCCTGGACCTGTCCTACGGGAACATGGGCGGGTTGTTTTGTTCCTCCATCCTTGGCGAATTGGGAGCGGAGGTAATCCGCGTGGAACCTCCCGCCGGTGACATCGCCCGGGAGTTCTCCCCCTTCGGCTACAAGCACCGGGGCGTGGGCCTGGCCTACCTGGTCGAAGGCCGCAACAAGTATCACGTCACCTGCGACCTGCACACCGAAAAGGGGCGGGAACTGTTAAAGCGCCTGGCCCGGAAGGCCGACATCCTGATCGAGAGCTTCCAGCCGGGCGTCCTGGATGAGTTGGGCATCGGTTACCGGCAGTTGGCGGAAATCAACCCGGGGCTGATCTACCTGGCCTTTTCCACCTACGGGCAGTTCGGCCCGCTGGCCGGCAGCAACAAGCCCGATTACGACATCACCAACCAGGCCATGTCGACCCTGGTCAACATGACCGGCGAGCCGGAATGGGACGGTCCGGCCCCCTACGCGGTGCCCACCAAGGTGGGCAACTGGTACGGCTGGTACAATCCCGGCGCCTGGGGCGCCTTCGGCGCCCTGAGCGCGCTCTTTTTCCGGGACGCCGGCGGCCGGGGCCAACTCCTGGACATCAGCGGGGCGGAGGGCGTCGCGGCGGCCATGGACTACGACTGCCTCTGGTACCACGCCTTCGGCATGACCCGCGAGAGGATCGGATCCCTGGACAACGGCGTGTTCCCCTACACCTACATTCGCGTAAAGGACGGCTACGCGTTCATCGCCGGCTTTTCCGACCCCAACTTCACCGGGCTGACCAATATCATGAACCGGCCCGACCTGCGCGGGCAGTTCCCCACCATCGTCGACCGGTTGCAGATCGAGAACGAACTGAAGATCAAAGACGAGATCGAGAAGTGGTCGATAAATTACACGGCCGCGGAGATACTGGATATGGTCTCCAACTACCACGGCGTGGGGACGGTGGCCACCGCGCGGGTCAACAGCCCCCGCGAGGTGATGGACGAGGACAACTGGTACCAGAGGGGGGCCCTGTCCCTTGTGGACGACCCGGTTTACGGGCGCATCCTGGTTCAGCAGCCCCCCTGGAAGATGACCCTGACCCCGCCGCGTATCAAATGGCTCTGCCGTCCCGTCGGCTACGACAACGAGTACGTTTACTTAAAACACCTGGGACTGGGCAGGAGCGATGTGGCTGCCTTGCGGCGGGAAGGCGCCGTCTAGGATGGTATCAAGGCTGCATGTCCCGCCTGATCTTGAGAATTTCCTTCTGCAGCAGGGCCGGCGCCAAAGCGCCGGCCTCTATTTGCGCCGCCGCTTCCCGCAGTTCGGCATAGAGCTTTTTGTCCGCCGTGACCTGGACGTCGTAACCCTGGCCCAGCCGTCCTGCCTTGGCGTGCACCTGGTTCCTGGTCGGCTTGAGGCGCAGGCGGTCAAAGCCGGCTACCTTGATCCCGACCAGCAGGGCGCCATCCACCGCCACCGCGGTCGCGTCCCGCACGCCGGGCACCGTTTTGGCCGTATCCGCCGCCTTTTGGGCCAGGGCGGCGTCGACCCGCATTTTCTCCGGGATGGCGGATGAACGTTGCTCCGCCGGAGAACCGCAGCCGGCCGCAAGTAGCAGTGTTAGCAGCAGGGACATCAAGAAAACGTGTTTTTTCATGTGGTTCGTTCTACCCCTTCGGCTTAAAGAACAGGGCGGCGAGAAAGCCGAATATTATGGCGGCCGATATGCCGGCCGAGGTGACTTCGAAGATGCCGGTGAGGATGCCGGTCAGGCCGAAATGCCGGGCTTCCGAGAGCGCTCCCTGGGTCAGCGCGTTGCCGAAGCTGGTGATGGGTACGGTGGCCCCGGCGCCGGCAAAGTCGACCAGCGGTTGGTAGAGGTCGAGGCCCGCGAGTACCGCGCCGGCCACTACCAGGATGGTCATGGTATGGGCCGGCGTAAGGCGGGCCACGTCGATCATGAGTTGCCCGGCGACGCAGATGAGGCCGCCGACCACAAACGCCCAGAAATAGGTTTCCACCGCGGTTCCCTCCCCTTGAAATCACTGCCGGTTTTCCAGTGCCACGGCGTGGGCGATGCAGGGAATGCTCTCTTTCTGCTGGTAGGACAGCGGGGACAGGAGAGCGCCGGTGGCCACGATCAGGACTTTATTGAGTTCGCCTTTTTTCATCCGGTTCATGATGTGCCCGTAAGTGACCGCGGCCGAGCAGGCGCAGCCGCTGCCGCCGGCCATCACCGTCTTTTGCTCCGGGCCGTAGATGAGGATGCCGCAGTCGGTGAAGATCTCCGGCGGGATGGCCAGGCCGTGTTCGGCCAGGAGGCCGGCCGCTATCCGGTGGCCGACCCGGCCCAGGTCGCCGGTGGCGATGAGGTCGTAGTCGCGGCCGGACAGGCCCAGGTCCCGGAAATGGGCGGTGATGGTGTCCACCGCGGCCGGGGCCATGGCCGCGCCCATGTTGTAGGGGTCCGTGACGCCCATATCCACCACCCGGCCGATGGTCGCGCCGGTGACCCGGGGCCCCTCGCCCGCGCCCGCGAGGATGGCGGCGCCGGCGCCGGTAACCGTCCACTGGGCGGTGGGCGGCCGCTGGGCCCCGTATTCGGTGGGATAGCGGTACTGCTTCTCGGTGGCCGGGTTGTGGCTGCTGGTGGCGCACAGCACGTACCGCGCCGCTTCTTTGTCGACGAGCAGGGATCCCAGGGTCAGCCCCTCCATGGAGGTGGAACAGGCGCCGTAGAGACCGAAATAAGGGACGGCCAGGGTCCGGGCGGCGAAACTGGAGGCGGTAATCTGGTTGGCCAGATCGCCGGAGAGGAAGAACTGGATGTCCTGTTTTTGCAGACCGGCCTTGCGGACGGCCGTTTCACAGGCCTCCTCCAGCATCTTTCGCTCGGCCTTTTCAAAACTGTCCTTGCCCACCCAAAGATCGCCGTGCAGGAGGTCGAAGTCTTCGGCCAGCGGACCCTTGGCTTCGAAGGGACCTCCAACGGCCGCGGCGGCCGTGATTACAGGCCCTTTGTCAAAGACCCAGGTCTGGTGTCCCCGCAGCACCTCAGGAGCCCCCCAACCTGGCCAGGAGCGTCCTGGCCAGGGCTACGGCAAAGGCGGCGAAAACCCCGAAGGCGATCACCGAGCCGGCCAGTTTGAACATGTTGCCGCCCACGCCCAGAACGAATCCCTCGGTCCGGTGCTCCAGGGCGGCCGAGGCGATGGAATTGGCGAATCCGGTCACGGGTACGGCCGTACCGGCGCCGGCCCACTGGGCGATATGGTCGTAGACCCCGGAAACGGTAAGGATGACGGATAACAGAATCATCACCGCCACGGTGGGATTGCCGGCGGTCTTTTCGGTGAAATCGAAATTCCAGAGGAAGAAATCCTGGACGAACTGGCCGAGTAGACAGATCACCCCGCCGGCCAGGAAGGCCCGGACCGAGTTTAACAGCACCGGGCGCCCGGGCTCGCTGCGCCTGGCGAAGGCCTGGTATTCCTGTTGGACGGGCGTGAGCTTTTTCTTCTTTTGGTCGGACACCGGGCACCAACCCCTATCTTCTCAACAGCGGCTCCAGTTCCCGGAGGGCTTGGGAAAGGGCCAGGGACGACTCCCCATACATCCGTTGGGACTCCGGATCGCCCGTCTGCAGGGCGTACAGTTCCAGGTCGGCCTGGCACTTCTTCAAAGTCAGGAACAGCAGGTCCCTGGTCTTGGGCGTGCTTACCGCGACGCTGTCGTCGAACAGGTCCAGGTAGACCTGGCCGGTGTGATCCACCTGTCCGATAAAAACGTTTTCCGGCGCCACGCCGGTTTTTGCCAATTCGGTGCGCAGCCAGCGCCGGTTCAGGCCCAGGGCGGTCAGCGGCTCGTCCATGATTGCCCCGTCCAGGATGACGGTCTGGGGCACGCTCTCCTGCCCGGTAGCCACGCCGAGCGTCTTGGCGGTGACCGGGGCCCGGTCTTTTTTCAAAAGCACGCTGAGTTCCCCGTCTGTTTCCAGGGAGGCGAATTCCACATCCGCGATGTTGAAGACGTTCTTCGTCCGCAGTCGGCTCAGAAGGTCCTCCGCCGTCAGGCGGGCTTGGAGCAGGCTGTCCTCGAGCACCTTGCCGTGGTTGACCAACACCATTTCCCTACCCTGGACCACGTCCCGCGCGGCCTTGTATTTGAGGGACAGGAAATGGAGCGACAGGGGGAAAAGGGACCAGACCGCAAGGACGATGAGGCCGCTCTCCAGGCGGGGAAGGAGGTTGAGGGAAATGGCACCGGTGGTGCCGCCCAGCACGATGGCCGTGAGGACGTCGAACATGGTCAGGCGGGACGCCTGCCTTCTACCGGGCAGGCGGGTGAGGAGAAGCAGGAACACGAACAAGCCGGTTGAACGCAACGCAATATTGAGCCAGAGGGGCATCCGGACCGCTCCTTACCGCTAAAGACCCTTGTATTGCGGTTCCTGAAACTCCAAGGCCCTGGTCCTCTCTTCCAGGGCGTTGACCACCCCGGCGATCAGCCCGGCGCTGCGGTCGAGCACGGCCCTGCTCCCGGCGTCGTTTTCCAGTGAGGCCAGGGTTTCCACGGTGGCCCGGGCTCCCTTGAGGCTGGCCAGGGTCTGTTTGACACTGCCGGCTACGGTCACGGGCATTCCCTTCCTCAAAGCGGCCTGCTAGAAACCCTTGTACTGGGGCTCCTCCTGCTCGATCGCGGTGATTCTGGTCTGCAGAATGTCCACAACCGACCCGGTTTGCCGGGCCGCATCCGTATAAAGCTGCTTCGCCCGCTGGTTTTGCGTTTGAAGAGCGAAAGTCTCCAGATCGGCCTGGGCTCCTTTGAGGCTGGCCAGGCATTGCTTGACTTGGGCCGCGACAGTGATGGTACTTTCCTCCTCTCGTCAGCACGGGTACTGGAAGATAGATTGCCCACCGGCCGGGTTTTTATGCCGCATAGCCCATCCGTTTATTTACCATAATAGATACGGTCAACGCCCGAAGCCCGAACCTCCTACCGACTGGTACGGGAGGAATACAATGGTTATCGGTATCATACGGACTCTCGTCTTGTTTGCCGTGGTGGTGATCAGTTTGCGCATAATGGGGAAAAGGCAGGTCAGCCAACTGCAACCCTACGAACTGGTCATCGTGATCATGCTTTCGGCCCTGGCGGCCATCCCCATGGAAGAGACCGGCATTCCCCTGGCCAGCGGCCTTTTCCCGATTCTGACCCTGCTGGTGGTCCAGGTCCTCCTGTCTTACACCGCCATGAAAAGCGAACGGGCCAGGGGCGTAATCTGCGGCCGGCCCAGCATCCTGATCCGGAATGGTCACATCGAGGAGCGGGAGCTGACCCGTCTTCGGTACAACGTCAACGACCTGCTGGAGCAGCTGCGGAGCAAAAACCTGCCCAACATCGCCGACGTGGAGTTCGCCGTCCTGGAGACCAACGGGGAACTGAGCGTATGTCCCAAATCGCAGAAGAGGCCGGTGGTGCCGGCGGACATGGGTCTGCCCACGGTCTACGAGGGCCTGCCGGTCACCCTGGTCATCGACGGGCGCGTCCTGGAGAAGAACCTGGCCGGGGTCAACCTGAATGCCGACTGGCTGAAGGCGGAGTTGCGCCAATTCGGCGTAGCCGAATTGGCTGACGTTTTCTTCGCCAGCCTGGATACGGAAGGCAGGTTGTTCTACCAGGCCAAAACCAGGCCGGTCAAAAAAGCCGTCTGAGGGGATTGCCATGAGACTGGTAGGGGTGGTTCTCGCCGTGTTCGCCGTCATTGTGTTCCTGGGCTTCTGGGCCGATTACTCATTGACCGCCTCCACGGGGCGCCTGGTGCAGAACGTCGCCCTGGCGTCCCAGGCCGTGGCGGGCGGTCGATGGGACGCCGCCTACGGACGGAGCCGGCAACTGGAAACAGCCTGGAACCGGGAGGCGCAATGGTGGCCGTTGGTGCTGGACCACAGTGTCATCGACGGCGCCCGGTTGAACGTAGGCAAATTGAAGGAGTACATCGCCGCGCACGAAAGCGGCCCGGCCCTGGCCCAGGCGGAGGAGTTGCGGCTGAAGCTGGAAAACATTCCGGACAAGGAAGCCGTGACTCTGAAAAATATCCTGTAAGCGGATCGCCGGAACTCCCTGGCGATCCGGTTTGGTTTGTCAGCCGGTTGGTTGGCATACCTGGCAAATTGCTCTTGCCCCGGCCGCCGGCAGCCAATATACTGGTGGGAACGATCCAATGGACGGGGGGACTTTGCATGTCTTATCCTTGGGCCAGGCGAGTCGGCGGGATGGCTTCTTCGGCCATCCGGGAGATTCTCAAAATCACCGAACGCCCAGACATCATTTCCTTTGCCGGCGGGCTGCCCGCCGCGGAGCTGTTTCCCCGGACCGAACTGACCCGGGCCTTTGCGCTTGCCGCCGGGGATCCCCTGGCCCTGCAGTACGGTCCCACCGAGGGGTACGGCCCCCTGCGGGAATATATCGCCGGGGTGATGGGCCAAAAGGGAGTCCCGCTCACGGCGGAGGAGATCCTGATCGTTTCCGGCTCCCAGCAGGCTTTGGATCTGGTGGCCAAGATATTTCTCGACCCGGGTGACCCCGTGGCGACGGAATTGCCCGTCTACACGGGCGCCCTCCAGGTATTCCGCAGCTACGAGGCTCGCCTTTCAGCCCTGCCGGGCGACGGGCACGGCCCCGACCCCGGGGCTCTGGAACGGGTCCTCCGGGAGCAGCGGCCCAAATTGATCTACCTGGCGCCGACCTTCAACAATCCGACCGGACGGACCATAAGCGCCGCGAGGCGGCGGGAATTGGCCGCCCTTCTGGAGAAGTACGCCGTGCCGCTGATCGAGGACGACCCTTACAGCGACCTGCGCTACAGCGGGAACCCGGTGCCGCCGCTTAAAGCGCACGACGCGGGAGGGCGGGTGGTCTACCTGGGTACTTTCTCCAAGACGGTGGCGCCCGGGCTCAGGCTGGGCTGGGCGGCGGCGGACAAGGAGATCGTCGCCAAACTGGTTTTGGCCAAACAGGGCGTGGACCTGCACACGGGAAGCCTGGTCCAGCGGGCCCTGCACCGCTACCTGACCTGGTCGGACTGCGCGGGACACGTCGCGGCCGTCCGGCGGGAATACGCCAGCCGCCGGGACGCCATGATCAGGGCCATGCAAAGAATGTTTCCGCCCGGCGTCACCTGGATGGAGCCGGAGGGAGGCATGTTCCTCTGGGTGACCCTGCCCGCCTACCTTGATGCCGCCCGCCTTTTGCCGGAGGCGGTGGCGGCGAAGGTGGCCTACGTGCCCGGCACCGCCTTTTTCCCGGACGGAGGCGGAGCCAACTATATGCGGTTGAATTTTACCAACTCGTCTCCCCCGTTGATCGAAGAGGGTGTGGAACGGCTGGCCGGGGTCCTGTCAAGGTATTGCTCCGGCTGATTATCCCGGGAACGGGAGAAGGCGATGAACCATGGGGAATGCCACGGATCCGTCGGGATCCAAACCCTGCCGGCAATCCATGTTCCGGTTTTGAAAAAATAATGCGACGTGTGCGGTCGGGTTGGCATAGCCAAATAAATCCATGACTGGAAGCCATCCCACTAGACATCATAGCCTTCAAGAATTATGATGTGTTCAGAGTT
>JAJYZD010000087.1 GCA_021800315.1 Bacillota bacterium
GAACTTCCGCAGGCACCGGTTATTCCGGCGCACCTGCTCCATGCCGATCGGCGAATACCTGCTCGTTTCCCCCGTTCCGCCCGCGATGCAGAAGGCGTCGTTGGCGTGACTCTTGGGCAGGCCGAGGTCAATCCTTCTGCTCTTCGTGATGCGGCCGAAGGTCGGCCGGGCGCCCAATTCTTGCGTAAGCCGCCAGCGGACCATTGTCAGGAAAGTCGCCGGCCGGTAGGACTTGACATCCGGTTTCCAGCCCCAAAGGCGTTGTCCCTCCTGGTGGTTTTCCGGCCGGTGACACTTATCGCATAGGGTAACCAGGTTGCCGGGCCGGTCAGTCCGGTCATTCCGCCAAAAGCCCACGTGGTGGATCTGGAGGACCGGGTTTTGGGCCTTGTTCGCGCAGTCGGGGTTCTGGCAGCGATGGCCATCCCGGTGCAAGATGTATTCCCGCAGGTTCCGGAAACCCGCCTGCTCTCCCTGCTGATACTCTTCACCCTGGATACCCGGTGTCTTGATAGCCTGGATATCGAAGTTGGCCACCTCGACAACAACTTCCGTCACCGGCAGGATGGACTTGACGAAGTTGATCAACCTGATGTGACTGTCGAGCTTGTGCTGGATACTGGGAGCAAACCATCCCTCCGGCCTCCTCCGGTTGGCAAACCGGGGAGCGCGATACCGTTTCCGGCCCTTGCGCTGACGCCGGTTGTCGCGCCGTTCCTTGTTCCTTTCCACTTGGCCTTCCAGCAGCTTGCATTCACCGGCGATCAGTTCCCTGGTTCCGGTAACCGCCGAAAACCCGACCATCGAATATCCGGCGTCAACCCCAAGAGTAACCGCCTGCGTGTAAGGAGTGGTCTTGTAGGTCAGCATGATTGTGAACGGGTTCGACCGCACCACAACGGCCCGCCCATCTTTGAGCATCCTCCGTACCTTCCCATGTCTTTCAGTAGGCATAAGCGGGTTGCCGTCTTTGTCCAGTACGTAAACCATTCGCTACGACCTCCTTGCGGAGAGTAAGCCCGCCTTGCGGCGGTGGGTCCACTTACCCAATGTTGCACCGGGTTTTACGCTGACAGCACTTCTGCTACCCTCACAGATGTTTAACCATCAGCCGCAGGGCCTGGGACGGGTGGAGAATCCACAGGGTGCCTATGCCCCTAATGAAAGGATTCCGGTGTAACGTAGCCGTTCGTCATGAGGTCCCGACGGCTTAGGGTAATCAACCAGGCTACGAGTTGCCCCGTAGCCTCCGGTTAGAACCGGGGACTGATAGGTTGTCCTATCAGTCCCCGGCCTTGTGCCGGGGGTGGTTGACTCAGCGGTATTCCATCTTCACCCGAAGCTAACAGCATGGCGACAGACATGTGCGTATTCTCCTTCCGGAACGTCCCCGGCGTACCGGCCCGGTGAGAACTCATCGGAAAGGTTGTTAAGGCCGGTATGCCGGTTGTCGATCCGCCGTTTCCATCCCTGGTAATTTACTGATCGGCCCTAGTCTTTCTCGCCCAATTAGATGCACCATATTTCTGAGTCGTTTCCACCATCGCCTTGAGGTTCGCCAGAGGCGCTTCGGGCCAAATATCGCAAGCGGGCCATACCGCGTCCACTCCACCCGCCAGGCTCCGCAATACAGCCTCCCCGACCGCTTCCGGGGTCCCGTTGACCAGGATGTTGTAGGCATCGACATTCCCGAACAGCAGCGGCTCGATACCGATGGTCTCGCGACTTTTCACAAGGTCGTTCTTGGTTTCCACGCTCACGGCCTCGGCTCCGACGTCATTCATCTGTCCGATAATCAGATTGGTATCACCACAGATATGCAGAATCTTCGGAGACGGGATGGACCGGAATATCTTCTCCAGGTGCGGCTTTATAACCTGGCGGAAGGTGCGCGGGCTCAAGACGTCGGTCGGGGCACCCATCTCCCGGATAACGATGTAATCAGCTCCGGCCGCCCGGTACCGGGGAACCATCGCAATTATCAGATCCGACAGGATATCGAGCATGCTATTGACCTGGTCGGGCTTCTTGAAGCATAGCTTAAAAAGGTCGTTGAGATCCATCAGCTGTCCGGCCATAGTAAACGGCCCCAGGAACCAGCTGCCGATCGGCACTTCATTACCCACGTCATTCTTAAGTAAGCGCAGAGCTTCCAGTACCACCGGAAAACGGCCCCGTTCATGAATATCGCCGGGAATGGTTATCCTGGTCATTTCGTCATTGGAGTGGATGATCTTCTCCTTAATTGTCGGATAAAGCAATTGGTTAACATCCTCGTAGGCATTCATAGCGCAGCCCAATGCTTCGGCTTCGACACACATATCGAAGGGAACAACCGCGCACTCAAAACCAAACAGTCTGTAGGAACTGGCGGCCATATTTGCCATTTTCCCCGGGTCCCCATGAATGGAAGGAAACTTGTAGCCATACTCCGCCAAACCGGCCGTGGTGACATTGCCCATCCCGCTGTAACAAGCTACACGGTCGACTTCCTGACCGCTAAAAAGTCCGAGCACCCTGTCTCTGATCGACATCGCCACGATACTAACCCCCCTTTAGATTCGAAACCCTGTTCGGCTTTCGCCCTGCTTTTCCTACCGGTAGACCGTAGATTTCCGTAACCTTGATTTCGCCATCCGGCCGGAGCTTCTTCATCGGGTTCCGGTCAGCCCGCCTATCCCCCCGCCCCGGGGAGCTGCCGGCGGTCGGGACTTGCCGGCCGTGACCGCAAAGCATTGAGGAATCACACCAGCTTGGCCGCAAAATCGGCGAATAGCTTTCGTAGCGGATGATTCCCACCAGCCGGCAATACGCCGGTTTCCCCGTAGACCAGCGTGCTGAGCATCATGCTGGCGCATGCCACCGCCGGTATGATTTTGGGTATGTTGACTATCGGACCGCTAAACAGGAGATCGGCCCAAAGCAAGGCGGCAATGGCCTGACCGGACGCGTTGATGGCGTTGAAACCGTCGGATCCCCACATCTCCCTGGCTTCTTTCCACATATAGGTGCCGTTGGAGGAAGCCACGCCGGCGGGCCAGCCGAACTCTTCCTTCACCAGACGGGCCGCGAGGCAGGACAGGGCGGTGGAGGGCAGGTTCATCACCGCCGCATCGACCAGAATGCTTTCAAAGTCGTCTTCCTTAATAATTTCGAACATCTTCCTCAGACCGGTGACCCGGCCCTGCGGCGTCTGATCCTCCGGGTTGAAAGCCTGCACCACCACGTGCTTGATACCCAGTTCCCTGAGGCGGGCGACCTGGCCGGGGATGTCCTTATCCCAGGGGGTTATGCTGTTGTAGAGCAGTCTGTCCTGCATACCCAGTCCGGCTACGTGGGCGGCGACCTCCAGACGCGCTTTCTCCACCCACATGTCGATCCCGAAGGGTTGGTCGGAGATACCCAGGAAGAAATCGATATAGGTCTTCATTTCATCCAGTGAGTTGGCGACCATGGCCACCACCGCCGGAACCCCGCTCCGGGCGGACAGTTCCTCCTGACGCAGCACGTAATCCCTGGCTTTGTCCCGGTCAAACGAGCGTTCCTTACGATTACCCAGGATCCTGTCGCCGTTATGAAACATCGAAGAAATCAAGAGCGGCGGATTTTCCCCGGGCTGTCCACCGACCGGCCATTCCCCCAGACGGCAGACCTTCTGGGGCTGCGCCAACTTGAACATAAGTCATCTCTCCCTCCTATTTGCCCACCTTGGCCAGGATGTGCCCGATGTGCGGAAATTTATCGGTGGAGTGAGGGAATGCCATGGCCGCGGCGAATCTCTCCTGAAAATCAGGTTCGATGGCGGTTTCCACAAATTCCACCTCACGGGCTATCCAGGCTGCCTCGTCCCTTTTTTCCACGTCGAGCAAAGCCAGTTTCGCGCCGTCTCCGGCCGCATTGCCGACAGCCATAACGTTGTCCAGGTCGCAATCGGGGAACATGCCGATGAGCATAGCGCTCTCCTTATCAATGTAGCTGCCGAAGGCACCGGCCAGGGTGACGCTGTCCAGGTTCGCGACGCCGAGCTTCTCCATCAGGTAGCGGGAACCGACGTAGAGGGCCGCTTTGGCTAGCTGGACCGCCCGGACATCACCTTGCGTGAAAGAGATATCCTTACCGATCGACGTCTCATCCGCCCACGCCAGGACGTATTCCGGCCGGCCGTCCTCAGCTTTGCGCACCCGGGGGCTGTCGGGCTTCATATTAAACCGGCCGCTCTTTTGGATGATCCCGCTCTTGAACAGCTCAGCGACGACATCGATGATTCCGGAACCACAAATACCCTTGGCATCGGTCTTTTTCAGTTCCGGATACCACTTGTCCTGCCCGATTACCTTGTAAGAGGCCTCCATGGTCTCCGGGTCTATCCTCACCTTTTCTATGGCTCCCGGCGCGGCCCGCATGCCGAACTTGATTTGGGCCCCTTCGAGAGCGGGACCGGTAGCACAGGAAGTACAAAGTAACTTCCCGGCATTACCGATATCGATTTCTCCGTTGGTACCGATGTCAATCACCATGCGGATCTTTGCCGGTTCTTTATAAGGCTCCTCGGCAATCAGCACCCCGACGTTGTCAGGGCCGACAAACCCGGCTTCGACCGGAAGGGTGTGGACATTGGCCGCCTTCCAGACCTTGATACCCAGGTCGCGGGCCTTGATGTTCTGCGCCTCCTTGGTACCGGCCGTGAAAGGCGAACGGCCGATGTAACTTGGTTCAATGCCCAAGGCGATATGCTGCATGACCGTGTTAAAGACCAGGGTCACCTCGAGGATGGCGTCCGGCGTGAGACCGATCTTTTCCGTCATCCGCCCGGCCAGGGTATTGATACCCTCGATAATGGCGCCGTGCATCTTCTCCAGGCCGTCGTCGTTCATCATGGCGTAAGTGATCCTGGATAGGACGTCTTCCCCGTAACGCACCTGGGGGTTCATCATGGAGTCGACCACCAGCACCTGGCCGGTGCGGAGATCGCATAAATAAGCCGCCACGGTGGTGGTACCCACGTCGACCGCCAGCCCGAGCGCCCGTTCCACCAGACCGGGCTCAACCAGAATGATTTCTTGCCGGTTCCACACCGTAACCGTAACTTTCCAGTGCCCGTCCCGGACGACCGTGGGGAGATCGCGCAGAACAAGATAGTCGACGTTGAGGTCGCGGGGCAGGTGGTATTTGGCGTTTAAGGTATCCTTGACGCGCTCCGCGTCACTCCGGTGGTCTTCCAGGGTTGCCGGCTGCATTTCGATGTAATACTTGCGCACGGCCGGGTTTAACTTGAACACCCGCTCCTTGCCCGTTTCCAGCACCACCTGTTTGGCGCCCCGGCTTTCCTCCGGCACGAATACGAGCAGGTCTCCCAGCACTTTCGCGCAACACGCCAAGCGGAAGTTGTCCCCGATTTCCCCTTCGGTTAAGTAGTCCGTCTCATCGGGGAGAAACGGGCTGAGATTGGTCTGCCTGGAGTCTATCCCGAACTTCTCAAAGAACCCGGTTTCCAGCTTGACCTTGCATTTCCCGCATACTTTTACCCCGCCGCAGACGCTTTCGATATCGACACCCAGTTGCCTGGCGGCGTCAAGCAGGTTCGTTCCCCCGTCCACCAAACCACGCCGGCCGGAAGGTTGAAAGATTACAGTAGGCATGTCCTTCCTCCTAAAGCTTCCTTATCTAAATCTGAACGGCATCTGAACAACCATCCCTACATGTCTTTCAAGGAACTGATCATGGCGATAGCGTCCTTGAGCGCGTTGGTGGCGTCCTTGGCGTACCCGTCGGCGCCGAACATGCTGGCGATCTGCTCGCTCACCGGCGCGCCGCCGATCATGATCTTCGCCTTGGGGTTCCTCTCCCGGATCATTTTGATGATGCTTCTCATCCCCAGCATGGTCGTGGTCATCATAGCCGAAAGCGCGACAATTTCCGAATCGGTCTTGATCTGCTCCTCCACAAATTTCTCCAGGGGAACATCGCGTCCGAGGTCGTGCACCGTAAAACCGGCGGCGTCAAACATCATTTTAACAATGTTTTTGCCGATATCGTGCACATCGCCCTGGACAACACCCATGACCACCTGTCCCCTGGGCTTGCTGTCATCCTTCTGCAACAGCGGCCGCAACAGGTCGAGCCCGGCGTACATGGCGTCGGCGCACATCAAGAGCTCGGGTACGAAATACTCCTGAATCTCATAGAGCCGGCCGCATTCCTGCATTCCGACGACCAGACCGTCAAAGATCGCCTTGCGGGGCTCCATACCCTCGGCAATCGCTTCGTTGGCCCCTTCCCTGGCCATGTCCTCATCATAGTTGACCACCGCGTCCGCCAGTTTCTTCAAGAGCTCCTGTTCCCTCTCCGGTGTCACGGCCCAAACCCCTTTCCTTACCCTTTTATTTTTTCTTCATCACAGGACCAAACCGACTAGGCCCGGCGAAAATGGTGTTGGCCCATAATATCCTCGACCCCGGGCATCAACCCCGGAGGAGCGATGACCACCAGCAGGTTGTCAACCAACTTACCGGGGCTGCTCTTGACCAAGTCATACCGCCCCATTACGTAGCTGAACAGGTAAGTATCTCCTGCATCCACCACGAATCCCTTGACCCGGGGGACACTTGGGGGCAGCGCCGCCGCCAATCCGTCTACCTCTGCCAGCCCCTGGCCATCCCACCGGAAAATCGCCGAGATGAGAATGTCCGGCGGCTTGAGCGAAAGACCCGGATTGGCCAATAAGTCGTCTATATATTGCTCGAGTTGGTCGTCCGTCATCTTTGGTCGGGAACCCTGCCCCGTAACCGTACTCCCGCTCCACCTAAACAGCCCTTTTGTGTCTATCCCGGCATAAGAGGTTTCCCTAAAGACCGGTTGCGGATGATACGACCTGATAACCTCCTTGATTTCCTGTACCCTTTGCGGGTCGACCAGCTCTGTTTTGTTAATGACAAACATGGTAGACGTGGATATCTGATCCTCTACCGCGGAAAACACCTGGTAGGCGTCGAGAAAATGAGCCGCATCGAGCAAGCAGATCTGCTCCTTAAAGACAAAACGGTTGTTAAAGATCGGCAACTTTAGGTCCCTCTTTAAATCGGACGGGTTGGCCACTCCCGTGGATTCTATCACTAAAACATCCGGTCTTACATCATTGGTCAACTTATATAGAGCTTTAATAAAGTCAGTCTTGACACAAACGCAGAATATGGACCCCTTGCTTATTTCCAGGAGATCGAAGTGCTCCCCAACAAGCAAGGAACCATCGATGCCTATTTCCCCAAACTCATTCATCAGAACCATTAACTTCTTATCTTTGGGAAAATCCTTGAGCAGCCTGTTTAATAGCGTAGTCTTGCCACTACCTAAAAACCCGGTAATCAAGAAGACATCAGTAGTCTCAACCATCTTAACCACCCTTGGCTAAATGTTATCAGAGTATTAACTCGGCTCGTTTCGTCGATTCGTTAATTGATACCAGGTAACCGCAGAACTTACACACCGCCAGTCTTACCCGGTCACCCCCCGCCAGCGACCAGAGCCAGGCATACCTAACGCCGTCGTCATTTCCGGCGGTCTCCCCAGGCGGTTTGAGCAGGCAGATCCGGTCGTTTTTCCCACACACCGGACATCCTATGCCAAATAGTACATCCATTTGTCCTGGCAAGCCCAGTTCTATAATTAATTTCCTGAATTCCTCGACATGCCTAAGTTCCACGATGATCATCCTAACAACATTTGTAGGATTTCAGGAGACGTTCGTTCATTTCGAAATAGTATTTAACGAAGGAGCTACCGTCTTTACGCGCGCGGACGCCATGCAACGAGTCAGCCAATTGAATGGTTGACCTGAGGTGTGTTACCATTATCAACTGCTTTTCCCGGGCGAGAAGCTTCAGCAAGCCTTGCATATTCTTGTGGTTGGTCCAATCCAGGGAGGCCTCGACCTCGTCCAGCAGGTAAAAGGGACTGTTCAAGCGGGCAAACAAGGCCAGAGTCAGAGCCAGCGAGCAGACGCTCCTTTCGCCGCCGGACAAAGCGGCCGCGTTCCGGATCTGCTTACCGAGCGAGGCCTCTACGACCAATTCAGGGTCACCGGAACCCTCGGTCAGGATCAGGGTCGCCGTCCCCTGCGGTACCAGCACCTGCAGGAAATTTTGAAAATCCCTTGCCACTTCGCCGATGCGCTCCAGGCTTCCCAGTAACCCGGCTACATGAGCAGCCCTCTCCCGCGGGGCCAGACCGATGAGTTCGTTGATTCTTTCCTGCCGGACCAGGGTTTGCACCGCGTCCCGCAAACCCATGGCCGCCAGTTCCTGGAGAAAGGAAGGAAATCCGTATTCCTTTTCCCCGACCAGGTAGCACTCGGCACCGGACCGGTATTTGACCCTGGCAATCGACGTCCCCGGGGCGTCCTGGGCCGCTCCGTGCTTTACCAGCAGGGTTACCCTGGCCGCGGTCGCCGGGGGGTATTCCCGCGTACCGCCAAAGAGCAGGTCCTCCCAGCCGCCGATGCGCAGGCGGTCAAGGTTATTCTCGCCCAAGGCCCAGGTGACGGCGTCGAGGATGTTTGACTTGCCCACACCATTGTTGCCGACTACCACGGCGATACCGGACTTGAAGGCAACCAGGGTTTCTGTTGCGTAAGACTTAAAACCGTCTATCGATACCTGTTCCAGAAACATTCGCCTATCCTCCAGGGGTAAACCAGCTTTATCTAGGACTGAAAGTTGTCCTGAATCGCCTGGATGAGGTCCTCCATAGGTGGAATTGTTGATTGGCAAAAGGGCTTGCCGTTTAAAACAATACTTGGGATGTTGGAAACCCCCAACTCTTTCTTTTTCTTTAATCCTTCGACGGTTTTAACGTTCCATTCCGCCAGGGAAATAATTGCCTGGATATCTTCTGGTAAAAACTTCACCAGTTCGACCATATAGGTCCCAGACGCTCACTGGTCGGTAAAAACAATATCAACTTGGACTTTGGGCAATCCAGTCACCTCCTGTGATGACGAACGCAAATCTGTTCTATAAGCTCCTCTTGTGGCGGGATTATGGCCTCATAGACCAACTCATCGTCAAGGGCGATCGTAGGTAACGACCTTGCTCCCAGTTCGTTGAACCTTTTGATTCCTTCCCTGGTTCTCATGTCCCATTCGTGCGCCTCGATAATCGCTTGTATTTCTTCCGGTAAAGCCTTTACCGATTCGGCCATATAGACGCAGGCCGCTCACTGCCGGAGGTCCGTCAGCAAGACGTCGACTACGACCTTTTTCACTGCGATCCCCCCTGTCAGTTAATGTTGGGGAAAGATACGTTCAGTTCTCCGTCCCGCCACTCCAGCAGGGCGTACCTGAAACCAGGAAAGTCGGCCACCGGTCCGACGCTGACAAAGTCCGTTTTACCCAGTCTTACGTGGGACCACCTCCTGGTATAGCCAAATATCACGATATCCGAAGAGAATTGGCCGGTCATGGTTTCCAGGGCCGGGAACACAGCTTCGTTGCGCAGGTAATCGGAGAGGTTGGCTACCATCAGCAGTTCCAGGGAACCGGGCGTGTAATCGGAAAACGAAGCCAGTTCCTGAATGAACCCGCTGTAGAAGGCCAGGGCCCGGCGGGTGCCCAGGGTAAAGCGGATGAGGTGGGGCACCCGCTCCATGTAGCCTTGATTGTCCGGGTCCAGGGCCATCCCCTTCCCCGGCCCGGGACCTTGCGAGCAGGTCACCTTCCCGCGGCGGGCCAGGCTGACGATTTGATCGGTTTCCCCGTCTCCCGCGCCAAGCCCGCCCAGGCAGTAAACGGCGTCCACCGGCTGGCGGCAGACCGCCGCCAGGGCGGCGGAGTTTTCCTCCAATTCCGCGATCACGGCCACCTTGCGGTGCGGCACTTCGTCCGTCAAGACCCTGATCTCCTCCGCCGGAGGGAGGACTCCGCTCACGGCCAGCTCAATCGCCCGCGCCAACTGGTCCGGACAGGAGGTGTCGTTGCGGCACTTGATTCCCCGCGCCAGAGGCAGCAAACTGTCGACGTCCCGGCCTTCCAGCAGCCGTCCGATCAACTGCGCGTTGCCCTTGCAGCCGCCACCGAGGAAACTCACCTTGCCGATGGTGTTCGCCGCCAGTTCAAAATGAATTTCCGAGGGACATATGCCCTTGGCCCGGTATACAAACATGTTAGACATCCTTTGTCAAGAGTTCTTGCAAGGCGCTTACCAAGTCTTCGACCGGGGGTGTTACCTCGAAGGACAGGCGGCCGTTAATGAAAATCGACGGAATTGGTGCCGGCTTGCCCAACTCATCCGATAGCTGCTGATACCTTAGCCCGCCGTCGTATTGCCCGAGGTGGACCAGTTCGAGCCGGACGGAACCGGGGAAGCCGGTCAGGGCCTCCCCGGCCGTCTCCAGCATGTAAACACAGGGAATGCAGTGGTCCCCTTCGTAAATCAACTCCAAAACGAGCACCCGGGTTCACGCTCCCACCGGGCCGGCATATCGATAGGTCGGCTGCGGCCGCCCGGGCTTAAAGCTTTCAAGGTTAAATATCCTGACGGTCAGGCCGTATTGCTTACTGACAGAATCCAGGGCTTCCCTTAGCGTTTCTTTCAATAATATAGGATCAATCTCCACCCTGGCATTTATTACAAGTACACCTGAAGTAACGGGCATCGATACCCCCTTGGAAACAACGGGGTCATGGGAATTGGTGATTAAGTTGGCAACAGCATTTCCAAACCCGGTCTTTAGCAAAAGCTTGACATGAGCAGTCTCTCTTGATATAGCCGTAAGATTTGTCTTCAAATGGGACAGCATGTCGATAAGCAAGCTATCCGCAACGAAAACGTTGTCTGCCGATAGTCCGACTACGGCATTTAGCCACCCAAGCAGGGCTTCCCCATTGGCGTATACATCGTAATCGACATCGGTAATATTCCCCCCGACGGGATCACCGCTCTCGATCATAGCGAGCCATTCCGGAAAACCCGCACCGGTGAGACCGGACACAGCGGCCGTCTTTTTGCCGGGAAACGTCTTTTGCAAATACCCGGTAAGCGTAACCAGATCCAATTGACTTATGGTGTCGGTCTTGTTCAACACCAATATATCGGCTTCTTCCAACTGCTTTTGGTAAATATAGGCAACGTTGCTCGATAGTCCGCCCCTGTCTACCATAAGGGTATTGACCAGCCTGACGGGGTCGATCAATACCGAATGAGGCGCCACCCTTATTGTTTCGCTATGCGCATCAATCAGGGGTTGGATAACCGTGGCCACGACATCGGTGCACGAACCAACAGGCTCGGCGAGAATAACATCTACTGCCTCGGTGCTCCGCAAACCCTCGATTGTTTCGATCAGATCATGGAATTTACAGCAAAAACATCCACCAGCCACTTCTTTAACGACGTTACCCTCGTTTTGCAGATTTTCCGTATCGACGAGGTTCTTAGCCTGATCATTGGTAATGATGCCAACCCCCAGGCCTTTTCCGGTATAATAACCGGCAAGTCTCGCCAAAGCCGTGGTTTTACCCGCCCCCAAAAAACCGCCGACGCCGATATACCGCACCACCCGGCCCAAGCGTCCTCACCTCCCGTCCCGGTTCCAACCCACCCCGCCGCGGTCAGCGGACCAGTTCCCTGGCGATTACTTCAACCAGTTCGGTCATCGGAAGCAGGCGGCCCACCGCGGCAACCCGGCCGTTAACGACTACGGTCGGAGTCATGTAGACTTGGAACCGGCGGGCCAATTCGGAGACGGCATCGTGTTTTTCCACCACTACCCGGTCCGGGGGAAATTTGGCCGCCGCCTCGCGGGCCTCCTGTTCGGCCTGCCGGCATCGCGCACACGATGGTGTCGGGCCGAAAACCAGGACCTTTATTTGCGCCTTCTCATCCACGCCCATCCCTCCCGGAAGATCGTTAACCGCAATCGCAACGCCCGGCCCTGGCCTTCCAATACTGGTCCGATAAACCTCGGCCGGTCTGCCGATGAAAAAAGAGAGGGGGCCGAAACCTTGAACAGCCCGGCAGCGGTACAAATGGTTTTGGTCCCCCGTCCGGGTTACTTGCTGAGTTTCCTCTGCAAGCCCCCGGTTTTAGCCGTGGGATCTATGACGACGATCAGGAGTCGGCTCTGGTGAATTGTCCCGAACCCGCCTTCTCCAGGTTCTTCTTTACGTTATCGAAATTGTAGCCTTCGTCCCGCAAGGACTTGATCCTCCGGGCCATTTCCGGGTCCGGTGCGCGGGCGGCCAGTTCGTCGATCAATTCCTCGTACTGCGGAATGATGCTTTCGAAAACGAGGTCGCGTTCTATGCAGATAGTTGGCAGCACCCTGCCGTTTAGTTCGAGAAATTTGCCTATCCCGGCCTTGTTCTTGATCGACCATTCCTTGTACTCGATCATGGACTGAACGTCCTCGGGCATGGCGGCGATCGACTCCATCATGTAGCCGCAGGCGGCGCACTGGACGCTGTCCAGGGTCAGCACGTCAATCATGATTTTTGCCAAATATATCCCCTCCTTCCTACCAAGACTGGGGATACTTGGCGTAATACTGTTCGTACCACTCTTTGGCTTCCAGGACTTGCATCATGTGTTCCAACGGAACATCATACGGCATGTCTCACCCAGGGGCGAAGACGTAGCCCTGCGTGCCTCCGGCGGCCAGGGACACGATGGCATCCTCCCGGGGCGACAGTATGCCCAGCGAGAGCGCCAGAGTCAGCTTGAGGTTGCCGCCGAAACCGACACCGTGCTTGATGGCCAGGTCGCGAACAAAGTTCATGTTCAACTGTTCGTCAATGGCAAAGCCGTGGGTGCCGATCGTGCAGACCGATTCCATCACCTTGGTGGCGTCGCCGCAGATGAAGAAGGTGGATGTCCGCCCCCGGTCGTGAATCATCTTGATCGCTTTCCGGCAGTAGGGGGTGACAAACTCAAGGAAGGTCTGGTTCTTGATCTGGGAGGCCACGGGGTCAACAATGGCGATGATGTCACAGCCCATGTCGGCGTAAATTTCACACGATTTCTCCACAACATCGGCACAGAACCGAAGGATGTCATGGGCCTTGTCCTTATTTTTGTACACATCGGTGAAAATTCTCACTCCGGCCAAGTGACTGGCCAGGGTCAGAGGTCCACAGGCCAACCCCATCAGGGCACAATCCATCTCATCCAACCGGGGCTTGGCAATCCTGGCCGCCTCAATGAGCACCGGCCAGCGGCCTTCCTCCGGACCCGGAACCTTTAGACCGGCTTCCGCCACACTCTTGTCGGAAAGGGGATGCGACTGCACGGACGGTACATTGTCCGGCCACCATTTAATCTCCAGCCCGATGGACGCCGACTCGATGGAGAGGTCGAAGGCCAAGGGAATGCCATCCGCCTTATAGACCCTGGCCGCTTCCACGACCCCCTTGGCCATAAGCTGGGGGTCCCGCAGGAATTTATCCGCCGGTTCATTGATCAGAAAGGCGCAGTGTACACCGGCGTAAGGAACCCATGGAGCTTTGGGAGTCCGCTTGCCGTGGATGGCATCAATCAGTAATTGTTTCGCCATCATCCTACCTCCTGTTTGAGATACTC
>JAJYZD010000088.1 GCA_021800315.1 Bacillota bacterium
CCCTCGATCCACCAGACCAGGCCGGCCTGGGCGGCGATCAGCCCGGTTATTTCCTCCTCGCCCGGATAGTCCGCCTGCCCGGTGTTGACCGCGGGCGGTAAAACGCGGTGGCGGTTGACCAGTGCCTCCCCTCCCGGCACCAGGTAAGCCGCCCAGCGGGCCGCTCCAGCATCTCGAAACCCACCAGGTAACCGGCCCCCGCCCCTTCTCCACCAGGGGGGACTGAACCTCCCGCCCCCAGCGCACCTGGCTCTCCACCGATCCACCCCGCTGGGACATGCCGTGCACTTCCGGTTCAGTTCCCGCAGATAGGCGATAGCTGAATCGTAGTCCATGGCCCGCCTCTTCGCTCTCTTTCCCCGGTCAGCCCAAAAGGGCGTTCCTCGACCACCCTCGGTTCGGCTTCCGTTTCCTCCACCCGGGCCTACCGTGACCATCGAGTCATGAACCAACTTTCGCCGCGACATACGCTCCGATTTCCGCGACCGCGCTGAACGCCTCCGGGACGGAACCGGCGAAAACCTGGAATGTGTGCCACATATCCTCCCAAATCTTGAAGCTTACATCGACCCCCGCCGCCTGGGCCCGCCTGACCAGGCGAACCGAATCGTCCAGCAGGCATTCGTCCCGCCCCACGTGAACCAGCAGCGGAGGAAGTTCGTGCAGATCCGCGTAGATAGGCGAGATCAGGGGATGGCGGACGTCCGCATCTCCGGCATAAAGCAGGGCCAGTGTCCGCAACGCTTCAGGATCGATCAACGGATCAAACTCCGCCCTGGTCACCATCGATTCCCCGCTAGCCTCCAGATCCGTCCAAGGCGACAACAGCACACCCGCGGCAGGCAGCGGGTCGCCGGCATCGCGCAAACTGACGAGCAGTGCCACCGCCAGCCCGCCGCCGGACGAATCACCGCCCACAACAATGCGGTCGGCGGCGAACCCCGAGGAGATCAGCCAGCGGTACACGCGCACCACGTCATCCACAGCCGCCGGAAAGCAATGCTCCGGCGCAAGCCGGAACTCCGGTAGCAATACCCGGACGCCTCCGTTCCGGGAGAGCCTGACCGCCAGATCCCGGCGCGTATTGCAGCTGCCGTAACAATACCCGCCGCCGTGCAGATACAACAATACACGGTCGTTAACAGCGGTAGGCGCGGTCACCCATTCCGCCGGTATTCCCTCGATGGCCGCTTTCCCGATGACCGCTTCCGGATCGACGGGAAACCGGCTGAACATCGCTTCCGATCCCTGTCTCAACTCCTCAAGGGAGGGCCGTTTGCCGGACCGGGCCGCCGCCTGATCGAACAAAACTTTTCGAACGGCCAAACTTTCCGGACTCGCCATTATTCTCAACTCCCCATATTGCCGGTGTTTATGGTAAGCCGCTTAAACCGCCGTTTTCCGGCCCACAGGGACGGTCACCACCGTCCCCGCAAACCTGCGCGCCTGGTAGCTTCCAGGGGCCGGGACGGATGATATCCCGCCCTGGCGCGTCCTTCCGCCACCAACTCGCACGATACTTCGATTGGCAGACTTATTCCACACTCATCCCGGAGTCACATATTTTAATTCTGCTAATCATCAGGGATCCTTGCCCTTCAAGGGTTATATTGCAGATTACCGATGCTATCGCAAGGATTTCTGTATTCACCTGTTCCTGCTCAACCTGGCACTCGTCAACCGCCAAAACCTGCGATTCCATTCATATCCCCTTCCTTTTGAGTTAACCAATCACCAAGAGTATTTCCTGCGCATTCACACTTTCCCCTTTAGCGACCCGTATCTCCTTAACAGTGCCATCCACGGTAGATGTGATAACGTTTTCCATTTTCATCGCCTCGATAATAACAAGGGCATCCCCTTTATGAACCGTCATCCCCGCCTCGACCATGATCGAAGTGACAATCCCGGGAAGGGGGCTGGTCACCTGCCCTCCCGTTTCCCTCGCAAAGAGCGGAGTTCCGCCCGCCGCGGGCTGGATGGGTGCGACGGCCCGCCGGGCAGTCTCCCGGGCAACCGCCGGCTCGTCCGGAAGTTCCTGCACACCCACTTCATATTCCTCATCGTTGATGCTGACCTTGAATTTTTTCACGCGTTTCCCTCCATCCGCAAGTGAATATACTTTGCGAGAAATCCGCACCGAACCGGATACGTACACCGTCAAACTTTTAGTCTCGTGCGCATCCCCGGCGGGAAAGCCGGCAAGTCCGTATCCGGGCGATAAACACGGTGTACCCCGACCACCGTGATAATTGCGGTTCCGTGTGCGTCTGCATACGATTCCGGCCATCATCGCGGATGACACCCCGCTTAAGTAAACCGTCAGACGGCAGCGGTAATATCATCGGCCGATTACTTCAACCATCACGGATGCCTTCCCGCATCCCTACGAAAAACACCCATATGTTCGTTTGAACTCTCCTTTAGCTTTGAATTCCACGCCCTTCCGGAGGTGGATAACCTGTTTCCCCTGGAACAATGTTAATTGACCGTCGGGGAGCAATCCCACCCCCCCCTGAACCGGAACCGCGGAAGGCGGCCGGCAGGCCGTCAGCGGCCCCGGATAGCGGATGGAAGAGGTCACGGTAATGGAGCCCAGGTAATCGTCCCTCATAACGATGCTTAAGACGGCCGGGTCTTTCCAATCGACCGCTTCACCGCCCGGCCCACCCGGGTTGGGGGGCGGGGAACAAAAGACGGCCGGTTTTCCCGGGTGCCCCGATTAGCGCCAGAATGCCGGTCCCGCGAACAGGAAACCAATTGCGGCAACCGCTTTCCGGAACCCGTAACCGCTTCCGCCGGCAACCCCGCCCCTGAGCACCGACCTGGGCGCGTCCAGCGTGGAGGAGACCCATTCGGCTTCCCAAAAGCTGACACCGTCGGTCGCCCCCCGGGAACCGAGGTCGCTGATAGACTCCTTCTCCACCAGGAACCAGATACTGGCGTAAAATATCACCCCCGGCCATTGGGGTTCCGGGACCAGGGGACGAATGACCGTCACCTGCCCGGCAGGGGTGTTCCGGCAAGTCAATTTGACACGCATAGCCGACAGCCTCCCAGCAACAATACTACAGCGGAACCTGAAAAAAGGGGCGGATAACCAGACCGCCACGGTCTGATGGTTCAGTTGCAGCCGTCCGTTTTGGTGGATCTATGTCCATTGTCGACTCCTCCCTTCCCATGCGGTATTGTTGCCGGTCGCAGCCCCGCACCCCCCTGGAGGCCTACCACCGCGCCCCGGCGTACCCCGCGCCCGGAGGAACAGGGAGCGGCTGTCTTCGGCGTTATGATGAAGTTATGCAACATCCATGCCACACCGGGAATCGCGGAAACGGCAGCCTTATTGCGAAGCCCTGGTTTCGGCCCGCCAGCCGTTCCCCGGCCCCGCACAATCCACATCAACTAACCACCCTGCCCTGTGCGGGGTGTAGTTCATCCCGTCCTCCGCCCGCGGAGAAAACCTTGCCCCGCCTATTCCTTTCGGGCCGGCAGTACCGCGTCGGCCAGTTCCCGGTCGAAAGTATGGGCCTGGGCAGGCAGGTGCCGTTAGGCGGGGAAATCGATCCGGTCCCGGCCGGTGAGCTTCTTGGTATTGAAGGCTTTAAAGCCGGGGTAGGCCTCGCTCATCATGTTGGCCGCCAGCCAGTGCCGGTTGGGCAGTTTGAACTGGTCCCAGAAGAACTTTTTCTTGGCCCGGATGCCGTCGATGGACATCATCAGGCAGTGCGGGAACAAATTGGTCAGCGTCCACACCACCTTGTCCACCTCGGCGTCCAGTCGGCCGAAGTCCACGGTGCATTGCTTTAGGAGGGACGCGGCCCTGGTTTTCGCCTCGCCGGAAACCATTTCACCGTAGACGACGGCCCCGTCCCCCAGCCAGCGGCCGGTGATGACCAGGGGGTTTCGGATGAAACGGCCGTCGTACCTCACTATCGGCACAGCCTTGGAGATAAGGCCCCGCTGCTGCATTTGGCAGGCGGTCCAGAGTTCGCAGGAGATGCAGTTCCACATGGCACACTCCATGGAAAGATACAAGAAGACTATCGTTCTGGGTGATGGTGCACCAGGGATCTGGTCGCTGGCAGACGAACATTTTCCCGACGCCAAGAAAATTGTGGACTTTTATCATGCCTCTGAACATATCTCCAGCGTCGGCAAAACTCTTGGTAACTCCCCCGGCTTTCATATAGACAACTGGGTCTCCGAACAGACAGAAGAACTGAACGTAGGAGACGTAGAAAAACTAATAGCTGGATTAAGTGCGCTAGTTTCGACGGCGGCGCCAACGGCCAGAAAACAGACCTCCGGGCCTAAGAACGCGACTTCAACCCGCAGGGTGTCTGCCTCTTGCTGGAATTCCGGAGTTTCCGGTTCCTGCCCCCGATGGGTGTATCCGCTCTCACCGGCCGGACTCGTCAACATATTTCTGAGACAAGCCAAATTTTGTCTTGACAAAGAGGCCCACCTTACTTCTTCATGGTCCGAAAAAACATGCCGGCCATAAAGAGAAGGCCCAAGAAGAAGAAGAACTCCGGTCTGTACCTCGTCATCCAGGAGTCGAAGAGCGCGGTCCCGGCACCGGATCCGGCGGCTGCCGCCACCGCGTAGAGGAGCTACGATTTCCCTTGGACAAATTTAGAACTAGCTACTTGACATTACCAACAGATAGTAGGATTATGCATACTGTTCTTTGACAATCAGTTAAGGCGGTTGCAGCAAACTAATCGGGTTGCTGCGTAAAACTGAGCCCCGAATAGAGCCCCCGGCAGTTTTTGCACCACCACCAGCGCCCCCGGTCCGCCCGCCACCGCCGGCATGGCGCCGGCGGCGAGACCGAAGGTTATCACGATGAACACCGCCTCCAGGCCTTCCAGAAAGGTCCCGGTAAGGGCCGTGGTGAAACCGGCGCGGTCGATGCCGGCCCGGGTCACAACTTTTTGCGCCAAACCGTATAGACCATCCGGCCTCCCGTCCAAACTATCAAGGAATACGCCAAGGGGGGTTTTGACCGTTCACACCCTGAACCACCTGCAGGAGGCCCTGCATCAGAAGGAACAGGCGCTGATCCAGTATGTGCGATACATGAGGGAAGCCCAGGACGGCGGTCACCAGCAAATGGCCGCCCTGTTCGCCGACCTGGCCAAGGCGGAGGAAAAGCACATCGCGGTCATCAGAGACCAGGTGGCCAACCTCCCGAATGACCAAGACATGCTGAACAAGTACCAGGACGTCAACCAGTACAACTCGCAGCATGCCACCTACGGGGTCATGGCGGACCAGCAACTGTAGGAAGGGAAAACGATACCCTGGCGCCTAGGGAGCGGCCGGGGTATTCCCTTTTCCGTCCGGCCGGATCAAGAGAAGGCCCAATTGGGAGGAACTCCGGTCTGTCATCCCGGAACCGGAGACGGCGGTCCCGGCACCGGATCCGGCGCCCACCGCGTAGGGGACGCAGCAGGCCGCGCCCGGAAAACCTCCCCCTCCGCCCTGTGCCCAACCGCTTTCGCGAAACTTCGCAACCAAACCCAGGTCAACCAGTCAACTCCCTCGCCAGTAGGACCGTCCGGCAAACACCGCCCGCTAAGGCCGCACGGCCACCAGCTTGATCAACTTGGCGGTGTAATCCTCGACCGATTTGATTTCCAGCCCCGCTTTTTCGATATTGGCCAGGGTGTCCCGGTTGATGTTGGAACCGATGAGGTTCACCGACAGGGGATTGAGGATGTCCATGATTTTACCGATGACCGGGTTGGCGCTGCGAACGTGTTCGAGCAGGATGATCTGTCCGTCGGCCTTGCACACCCGCCCGATTTCCGCCAGGCCCCGGACCGGGTCGGGAACGGAACAAAACACGCAGGTGGCGACAACGGTGTCGAAACTCCGGTCGGGAAAGCGCAGGTTTTCCACGTCCATCTCCAGCAGGGTCACGGGCAGGTGCATTGCTTCCGCCTTCTTTTTCGCCCTGGCCAGCATGGCCGGGCTGAAGTCGATGCCGGTGACCCGGCACCCCGGCGGGTAGAACGGCAGATTGGCACCGGTGCCGACACCCACCTCCAGAACGTCGCCCCGGACCCGGCCGATGACCTTCTTCTTCAGGGCGGGGCTGATCATGCAGTCCATCAGGTCGTAAAAGGTGGCCGTCCGGTTATAGCGCCGCTTGATCAATTCCGTATCGACAGCCAGGGTTGTCCACCATCCCTTCACAAAGTAATGCAACCAACGTAGAGGCCGGTCACAGGAGCCAGGGAATCAGCATGCAGGTGCGCCGCCGGTAATTCACGTATTCATCGCCCAGTTCCGCCGTCAGAAGCCGCTCTTCGGACCAGGCCTTCCACCACATGGCCCCGGTAGCCAGGATCAACGCCAGCAGCGAGAACGTCGAGCCGTTCATCAGGAAAGTTCCCAACACCGCCAGCAGGAGGCCGGAATAGATCGGGTGCCTGACCAGGCGGTAGGGGCCGCTGGCCACCACCTTGTGGCCCTCGCGCAGGACCGGCGCGCTACTCCAGAAACTGCCGAGGTAATACCTCGCCCAGACGGAGAGTCCCAGTCCGGCCGCTTGCACCAGCAAACCCGCCACCGCCGCCGGGGTATGGCCGGGCCACAGGACCAACTCCGGGATAAAGCCGAGGAGATCGTGCCGGAAAAAGAGAAGTAAGAACAGCATCACCCACAGGGGAACCACTGAACTCCCCCTGGTCACCACCCGCCGCTGCCGGGTGGTGATCAAGCCCCAGACCAGCCACAGCACCAAGAAGGCCAGCCACAACCAGTTGGATACCGCGTACAGGTACCGCGGCAGGGAACCGCCGAAAACATCCATAACCCTTCCTCCCTTCACCCCTCTATTTTAACCGGTCCCGGCCCGGCGCACATCTGCCGCCGGGATGAAAGGAAGCGATCTTTCATCTCCCTCCGGGCATAGAAAAAGGGCATGGTGCCCGTCGCTTGCCGCGGCAGGCGGACCGTGTCAGCGCCGCCCGCGCCAGGCGGTTACCGCTTGACGTTCCCCGGCCGGACCAGGCCCTTTTCGTAGGCGTAGATGACCAACTGGCTGCGGTCTTCCAGTCCCAGCTTGCCGAAGATGTTGCGCAGGTGCGTTTTAACGGTCCCTTCCCCGATGCACAATTCCCTGGCGATTTCTTCGTTTTTGAGCCCCCTGGCCACCAGGCGGACCACTTCCGTTTCCCGTCCGGTCAGCACCGGTTCCCGCTCTTCGCCCCGCACCAGATTCGAGAGGACCACTCCGGCCGAAGCCGACTGCAGCATGGCTTCGCCCCGGTGAACCCGCCGGATGGCCCGCACCATCTCCGCGGCCGGCGTGTCTTTCAACAGGTAGGCCGCCGCCCCGCAACGCAGGCTGTCCCGCACGTAGGGCTGGAAGTCGAAGGTGGTCAGGATGATCACCCGGCACCCGGGCAGAAACCCATGGATGGCGGCGCAGGCCTGCACCCCGTCCATGACCGGCATCTGCACGTCCATGAGCACCACGTCCGGCGCGAGTTCCCGGGCCAGGTCCACCGCCTCCCGGCCGTCGGCGGCCTCCCCCACCACCTCCAGATCCTCCTCGGCGCCCAGGATTATGGACAGGCCCTGGCGCAGCAGGGTCTGGTCGTCGGCCAGCAGGATACGGATCACCGGGCCGCCACCCCTTCCGATGCCTCTTCCTCCGGATCCCGCGGCGCCAAAGGCAGCACCGCTTCCACCCGGAACCTTCCCCCGGGTACAAAGGCGTAATGCAGGGTTCCCCCCAGGCGGGCGCACCTCTCCCGCATGCCCCGCAGGCCGAAGCCGGGCGCAAGCACGGGATCCCCCTCCGGCCCCGCAACCTTTCCTTCCAGAACGCCGTCATTTTCCACGCTCAGGACAACCTTGTCTCTCGCCACGGTCAACTGCACCGCCACGTAAGAGGGCTGGCCGTGACGCCGGGCGTTGGTCAGGGATTCCTGCAAAATCCGGAACAACTGGGACGAAAGACCGGCTTCCAATCCGGCCGCACTGCTAACGGAAAACGTGCCCTTTATACCGGTTCTTTCGGCAAACTCACTGACTAGCGCCTGGAGCGCGATGACCCCGGCCTCCCCCTGCGGGCCGCCGGCCATGGTCCGCACCACCTGGCGCACCTCACGCAGGCTCTGCCGGGACAGCTCCTCCAGGGTATCCAACTGGGCGATCGCCAGCGGAATCCGGCCGGGCAGCAACCGCTTCACCGCCTGCAGTTGCACTACCGGCACCGTCAGGGTATGGCCCAGGATGTCGTGCATCTCCCGGGCGATGCGGTTCCGTTCCTCCACCGCCGCCAGGGTCACCGCCCGTTCGGCGGCCGCCTGGAGTTCCGCGTGGGCGTCCTGGAGGCGGCCGTGCGCCACCTCCAGCTCCCGCAGGTAACGGCCCTCCCTCCGGCGCAACTCCCGCCGCAAGCGACCCAGGCTGGTCGCGGCGAAGATGGCGACCAGGGGCAGGATTTCCATCCCCAGGGCCGGGACCAACAAGCCGGAGCCCCAGGCGGCGAGAACCGCCAGGCCAGTGACGAGAAGCCCGGCGCCCAGGGCGAAGGGCGCCGGGAATTCCAGACCGCCGGCCAGGCCTATGGCGGGGAAAAACTGGATCTGGGGATCCCTGGACGGAACCAGGACCAGGTTCAGGTAGGCGCCGGCCGCGGCCACACCCAGGGCGACGCCGGCGGGAACCCATCCCCGGTTCCCCTCACCCCGTCCCCTGACCGGGTAATAGTACAGCGGCACCAAAAGAGCCGCGTCGACCACCCCGGTGAGGGCCACGCGCCCAACCGGCAGCCCGTAGACCTGCTGCCGGAAGCTCCAGAGCAGGACCGCCGTGGCGGCGAGCCGCCCAACGGGCCCTCTCAACGCCTCGTACCGGCGCAACCATTCGTCCCTGTTCGCGAACGCCATAACGCCGCCCGGCTCAGCCCGGAAGACGGTCCAGCACACCCCGTAAAACGGCGTCCACTTCCCGGGCCAGGCCGGGAAAGACCTTGGAGCCGGGGAAAAAGCCGGCGAACATCTCCGGCCGGACAAAACCGGCGATCGTGCCCTCACCCTCCTGATAAACCACTACCTTGCAAGGTAAAAAGTAGCTTATCCTTACGTCATCCTCCAGGGCCTCTTTGGCCTTGGCCGGCTGGCAGACCTCCAGGATGCGCACCGGCCGTTCCAGGTCCAAACCCTTCTCTTGGAGCTTGGCCTGCACGTCCAGGGCCCACAGGACCCCGAAGCCCACGCCCGAAAGACCTTCGGTCACCGCCCGCACCACCTCTTCCACCCCCAGGGAGGTGCTCACCGCATATTGGAATTCCATAGTCGCCCAAACCCCCTCATTCTTTTTTCCGATCACGGACCGGAATACCCATAGTATACCGCATGAGTCTTTTAAGGCCAAACGGTTTCACCCAAGGGGCTGGTCACCCGTCCGGCCCCGTCTCCCCATTCCTGCCGGCCCGCCACAGCGGCACCGCCACCACCAGGGCCACCAGGAGGTTGCCCAGGGTGTAGCCGGCCCCGATGCCGGCCAGTCCCATCCTTTCCATCAGCACATAGGCCGCGGGGATGGTCAGGGCCGAGGTGGCGAAGGACTGCAGGATGATGAGGCGCACTTTCTTCCCGACCTGGTTCACCGTAAGGTAGAAGGCACCGACGGCACCCGGGAAGTTTGCCGCCATCAGCCAGAACAGGACGGACCGGCCGTGGACGGCGTAGGCGTAGCCGAAGATCCCCAGGAGCCATCCTGACATGGACTGGATTACGGCGGTGGCGGCGAACAGCAGGAGGAGCGCCGGCGCAAGCGCCCTCCTGAGATGGCGGCCCAGGTAGAGGGGGTTGTGGGAGGCTTCGGCGAAGATGGCTGTTGACACGGAGTTCGGTATGGTCCCGATCACGCCCGCTATCAGCCAGGGCATGTAAAAATAGGCCAGCGGCGCCGCGCCGAGCGTGTTCAGCACCATGAGCGGGAAGACGAAACCGGCGACGCTGCTGAAAAGATTGGCGAGGTAATTGCTGAAGGAAAACGGGATGATCCTGGCGAGCAACCGCCCGTCGATACGGACGGTCAGACGGAAGCCGGGATAGGCCGCTGGCACAAACCACCCGAACGCCAAAGCCATGGCGATGAAGGTGGCCAGGCCGAGGCTGAAGAAAATACCGTAGCCGCCCAGACCGGCAAAGACGACAAAAGGCAGCGGCATCCGGACCATGCTCCCCAGCAGGTTCTTGATGAAGACAAACCGGCAATTCCTCCGGGCGATAAACGAGGCGTCCATGAGCCCGGACGAGGTGGACAGGACGGTGGTCAGGATAAACCCCGCGGCCAAAAGCCGGCTCTTCTGCACGGCCAGGAGGGCCGGCGACCACTCGCCCACCCCGGCGAGGTAAACCAGGGAGGCCAGGACCGTGGTGAGGGCGGTCACGGCCAACACGCTGTTGACGAGTTGCCAGGCCCTTTCCTTTAATTCCGGTGCGAAACGTACCATGCCCGTGCCAAGGCTTAAGTTCGCCAGGGTGGATATCAGGCCGCCGGCCGCCGTCAGGGCGGAGCCTATACCGATTATGGACGGAGCGAAGGTCCGGGTCATGATGACCATGAAGGCAAACCCAAGCATGGAGCCGGCCGCGTTGTTCAGGACGAGATAAAAGGCGTTGCTGTACAACGGGGATTCGGCCAGCCTGCTAAAAAGGCCCAAACCGTAGGCTTTTACGCCGATGCTTCTGGATCCCGTCAAGACCGTGGCTCCTTCCCCCGGGAAAACAGGCGCCGGGACACCTCCCGGGTCTGTTCCCGGCCCGCCTGCCCTATAGGATGACCCGTACCGTTCCTCAACTTACCAAGGCCGGTCCGCGTTGGCACCGGGATCGCGGGCGTAAGGCGGATCGCGGCAGGAATTTCGTCGTTTTCCGGCGAAATGAGGCGACAGAGCCAGCACCGGAAGACTGATTTGAGGCGTGGGATGACCGTGCAAAAAACTCCTGCCCCGGAAAACACCATCTTTGCCCTCGACATAGGTACCCGTTCCGTTATCGGCCTGGTGGGGGTGCCCAAGAGCGGACGCCTCGGCGTCGTAGCCCAGCACCTGGTGGAGCACGAGCGCCGCACCATGCTGGACGGGCAGATCCACGACATTCCGGGCGTGGCCGGCGCCGTGCGGGAGGTGGTCCACCACCTCGAGGAAAAAACCGGTTTCGCCCTCTCCAGGGTGGCCATCGCCGCCGCCGGCCGTTCCCTCCTCACCGGCCGGGGCCGGGCCGAACTCGACATCGGCGAGAGAGCGCCCGGCTGGCCGGAAGTCGAGGCCCTTACCCTGGCCGCCGTCCGCCAGGCCTACGGCGAGGTGGCGACCCATACCCCGGGTCTTACCTGCGTGGGACACAGCGTCCTTTCCTACTACCTGGACGGCTATTCCATCACCAGCCTGGTCGGCCACCGGGGCAACACCATGGCGGTGGAGGTTCTGGCGACCTTCCTGCCCGATTCGGTGGTCAACAGCCTGTACGCCGTCCTGGAAATGGTCGGCCTGGAGTCCTTCTTTCTCACCCTCGAACCTATCGCCGCCATCGAGGCGGCCATACCGGAAAACTTCCGGCTCTTAAACCTGGCCCTGGTGGACATCGGCGCCGGCACCGCCGACATCGCGGTCACCAGGGACGGCATCATCGTGGCCTACGACATGGTTCCCCTGGCCGGAGACGAAATCACCGAAGCGGTGATGCAGGCCTGCCTGGTCGACTTTGACAGCGCCGAACGCATGAAAAGGGAACTCGGCAGCCAGGAAGAGATTATGTTTACCGATATCACGGGCGCCTCCGCCAGTATCAGCCGTGCCCAATTGCTCGGCCTTTTGGAACCGGTGCTGGACAACCTGGCCGGCACCATCGCCCGACACATCCGCTCGGCCAACGGCGGCAACCCTCCCCGCTCCGTATTCCTGGTGGGCGGCGGCGGGCAGGTGCCGGAACTGCCCGGGAAACTGGCCCTTCGCCTGGACCTCGACCCCGGGCGGGTGGTGTTGCGCACCCGCGGGAACTGCCTCCAGGTGGAACCTTCCCCCGCCGGAACGGGTCCCGACTGGGTTACCGTGGCCGGGATCGCCCTGGTAGCACTGCGCCAGATGGGACGCGACTTCATCCAGGTCCTGGTCGACGGCCGTGAACACCGCCTGTTCAACACGGGTGATTTCACCGTGGCCTCCGTCCTGGGCCTGACCGACTACGATCCCCGCCGGCTGGTGGGCTACGACGGGCCCGACCTGCACGCAACCGTTAACGGCCGTCCGGTGACCGTGCCCGGGGAACTGTCCATCCCGGCCGCCATCTGGGTCAACGATACCCCGGCCAACCTGAAGACCAGGGTGGGAAACGGCGACCGGCTGGTCATCCAGCCGGCTCAAAACGGCGCCGCCGCCCGGGCAACCGTGGCGGACATCCGCCGCCTGGCCGGGGACGGTGTCTACCTGCTCAACGGCGAGCCGGCCGGGCCCGGGACACCGGTGCGGGAGGGGGACGTCCTCGCGAGGGCCGAACAAACTCCGGCTCCCCCGCCGGCCCCGGAGCCGGCCGGCGGGCACACCGTCCCGGTGACGGTGCGGTTCAACGGCCGTCCGGTCCGGCTGGACGGCAAGCGGGAATACCTCCTCGTGGATATATTCAGGGAAGTGGAAATAGACCTGGCCAGGGTCAAGCCGCCCTTTACGATCACCATCAACGGCCGGGACGCCGCTTTCACCGACCTCCTCGCGCCGGGGGACGAGGTTGCCCTTACCTGGGGCGACCGGGAAAAGCCCACCGGTTTTACCGGCCCGGAGTGATCAAAAACAGCTCCGCCGTTCCCGGCGGAGCTTGTTCAACCATGCGGACCGGGACAACGGGATCACTACGCCTGCTGGCTGCCGACCCAGTCCACCAGCAGTCTCTGTTCCCGCTCGGAAATATCCGTAAACTCGACGGCGACAATGGTCCCCAGGCTCAGGGACTCCTCGACGCGCACCACCTTGCCGGTCAATATGATGCTGTGGACCTCGCCCTTCACCAGGATGTCGAACTGCACATACAGGAGTTCCCCCCGGCGGTAGCGGCCCTCCACCGGAAACTTGGCGCCTCCGCCGCTTAGGTCCAGCGTGCGGGAGGACACGAAGTCCTCCGGGTTCAGACCGCGGTTGGAAACCGGGGCGTAGAGCACCGGCAACTGCACCTGCAGCCGGTAAAACCGGCGGTCCTGCCTTTCCTCCCAATCCTCGGACACGGCCATGGTAATCAACTCGTCCGGAAAGTTCCGAACCTCCACGACTCTGGCGTAGCCCTGGTAGGCGCCGCCCCGCTGGGGAAGGGTCAGGGACACGACATCGCCGTCCTTCATGGTGAGCGGCCGGCCGCTCTTTTTCCCGCGCGGCACAAAAATGATCATCTCTTGCTCGCCGAAGTCGTAGACGATGGATCCGAATTGTTCGTCGTCGCCCTCCACCTCGACCGTTACGGGATGGTTGTAATCAAACCGCAAGTC
>JAJYZD010000336.1 GCA_021800315.1 Bacillota bacterium
AACGGAGCATCAACCTGGAACTGGAGGAAGTCCTCCTGACCGGCGACCACCCGTTCACCAACCGGGAGCTGCGCCATTCCGGCATCAGGGAGGGCTACGGTACGCTGGTCCTGGCCATCCGCCGCGCTGGCCGGACCATCTTAAACCCGGGGGCCACCGAGGTACTGTGCGACGGCGACGTGCTGATCCTCTGCGGTCCGCCCGACCGGTTGGCCGAGTTGGAGAAGTGACGGCGGGACCGTTACGCATTGGCGGAACATACGGTAAGGAGGTGGGCGGGGCGCCCCGGGGAGCGGGTTGGGCGCCCTGGTCAAGATGAAGCTGGAGCCGGTCCGGACTAAACGCAACTTTGAAACTATTTTGGAGCAGATCAAGACCCTCATCGTGTCCGGCGACCTGTCGCCCGGTGACAAGTTGCTCACCGAGCGGGAACTGGCCCAGCGGTTGGAAGTGAGCCGCACTTCGGTGCGGGAGGTCCTGTCGGCCCTGAACCTGGCCGGGATCCTGGAGATCCGGCCGGGGGAGGGCATTTACGTCAAACGCGTGGAAGAAGGCTCGGTCATCGAACCGCTGTCCCTGATTATGCTGCTCGACCGTGACGAGGTGCGCCACCTTCTGGAGGTGCGCAAGGCCCTGGAGGTGGAGGCGGCCGGCCTGGCCGCCGAGCGTCGCACCGGCGAGGATATGACCAGGATGGAGGCGGCCCTGGCGGCCATGGATGAGGATGTGCGGAAGGGAAACACCGGCGAGGCGGCCGACCTGCATTTCCATATGGCCATCGCCGGGTCTTCCCACAACTCCCTGCTCGTCCGGCTGATGTCCACCATTCACGACACCATGAACCAGACCCTGAAAACCACCCGCCAGCTGTGGATGTCGTCCACGGCCGGTACCCCGCAGCGCTTGTTCGAGGAGCACAGGCTCATCTGCGCCGCCATCGGCGACCAGGCCAAGCAAAAAGCCCGGGAGTTGATGTACCAGCACCTCTGGAAGGTGGAGATCGAGATGGAACGGATCGCCGCCGCCAGAAAACGGACCTAGCGGTCAGACCCCCGTTGTTCGTCCCTTCCGATTTTTCCGAAAAAATCTGTCTATTGTTCCGCCAGCCGGGGAGGAATTCGCGCCCGGCCGGCGTATTATTTTTGGTAGGGTGGTCAGACCACACTACCACCATACCAACCTACATATCCTGGAGCGGCGAAGGGGAGACCGGTAGCTTTCAGTTGCCGTCGTTGGGAAGAGCATGTAGGGAGGAAGACGGCCCGTGGCAGGCGGGGGAAGCAAAGGAGGTGAGGGGAACCGGGGGTGGACCACTGGTCGCGTGACGACCCATCTGGTGAAAAAGGAAAGAGGTGTATAAGAGTTGGCTGAAATAACTGTTACACCGGAACAGGAGTCATCTTTTCGTTGGACTATGATGGCACTATGCACCCTAGTGATGGCCTTGGGCTTCATACCGATGGCGTCCTTTGGCGTCGTGGCGCCGGCTATTGCCAAAAGCATGCACGTAAGCTTAAGCAAAGTAAGCCTTTACGGCGGGGACGCCTTCAGCACAGGCATATGGGCGGCGTTCATTCCGGGTCATAGCGGGTGGTTCGACAAGAAGCCGAAAGTCGGGGTTATCATAGCCAGCGCTCTGGCGATTGTACCGCAGTTTCTGCTCCCCGTTGCCGGCTCATTGTGGTTTATGACCATCCTGCGCTTCTTCCAGGGTTTCATAATCATGGTGCTGGCGATATTCGCCTTCCAGCTCAGCGGCTGGTTCCGTCCGTCGGAGCGCGGCATTTCCTTCGGCTTCACCGTCGGTGCGATTTCGCTCGCCGGCTTCCTGGGCGGATTGTTGGTCAACGCTCTGGCGCCTCTGGGCTGGCGGGCAACTGATTACATCTCCGGGCTAATCATGATTGTCGGTTTGGTGCTTTACTTAATCTTTGCCAAAGACGCGCCGACGTTCATGAAGGGCGTGCTGGCCGCCAAAGAAAAGGAGTCGGTCCACCAGAGCGCCTGGGGGTGGAAGATGAGCTGGATCATGGGGTTGGTTCAGCTTCCCCTGGTCTGGGTCTTGTTCACCACGGGCGGGTTTATGCCGTTGTTTGCCATCAAGGTCGGCCATTACACCGCCGGGCAGGCCGGCACACTAGTCTTGATTTGGGGGCTTGCCGGGTTTGTGATTTCCGTACTCGGCTCCCGGTACGGAGACTACCTGTGCAAGGGCAAAACGACCCACCGGGAGGTTGTGAACGTCCGCCTGAAGATCATTATCGCCGGGGACATCCTGATGGGTCTGGCCGCCGTAGCGTACATCACGATCGGTCACCTGGGCTTCGGTGCCATGGTCTTTGCCGTAATACTCAATTCCTTCATGTGGTTGGTGCCGCCCAATTACTGGGCCACCCCGGGTAACGTTTACCCGCTTGCCTTGATGGGCGCGGGGGCGTTCGTCATGGGTATCGTCTCCAACGCCGGCAGCCCCATCGGGGCGCTCGTATCCTCGGCTTTGCTTCCGGGCTTGGGTTGGAACGGCGTGTTCATCCTCATGGCCGCAGTGAGTTTCGCCGGCATCTTCATTTGCATCTGGGGCATGAAGAGCCAGTTGCCTTCGGAAGACCCGAAATATACGGCCGGGTAGCCATCCCCTAGGGGTGCTGTGATTTTTACGGATTTCGGTTTTGCCGCAGGGCCACTTGGGTCCGATGCCCAGGGAAAAAATGGTGTTCCTTCGGGGAATATCGCCGTTTTTAGGGCATAGTAAGCG
>JAJYZD010000089.1 GCA_021800315.1 Bacillota bacterium
TACCGGAGTCCCTCCTCCTCCATGGCCCGGAACAGGCCGGATAAAACGGCCGGGTCGGCCTCCCGCAGAAGCACCGGGCAGGTCCGCACGAAGTCGTGTTTCAAGTCCGACATGAGCATGCCGGCGGCGCAAAAGATGGATGACTGGCCCGGCACGACGACCACCGGGATCTCCAGTTCCGCGGCGATGCGGCAGGCGTGGGTGGGGCCGGCGCCGCCGGCCACCACCAGGGGGAAGTCGCGCGGGTCGTCCCCCCGCTTCACCGTCACTTCCCGCACCCCGGCCGCCATGTTGACGTTGATCAGGTCGTACATGCCGGCCGCCGCCTCCACCACTTCCAGGCCCATCGGCGCGGCCACCCGCTCCCCGATGGCCCGGGCCGCCCGGTCCCCGGACAACCGGATCCGTCCGCCGGCGAAGTAGTCCGGGTCGAGGTAGCCCAGCACGAGGTCGGCGTCGGTGCAGGTGGGCAAAAGGCCGCGGCCGTAACAGGCCGGGCCCGGGTCCGCCCCGGCGCTCCCGGGCCCCATGCGCAAGAGGCCCCCCTCGTCGATCCAGCCGATGGAACCCCCGCCGGCGCCGATGGTGACGATGTCCAGCATGGGCAGGGCCAGCCGCAGCCGGTTGATTTCCCCCTCGCTGGTTACCAGGGGGATCCCGTTCTTGACCAGGGAGGCGTCGAAGCTGGTGCCGCCCATGTCCACCGTCAGGCAGCCGGGGAAGTCGTGGACCGCGGTGTAGGCCACGCCGGCCACCGGTCCCCCGGCCGGTCCGGACAGCAGGGTCAGGGCCGCCCTTGATGCCGCTATCTCCGGGGCCACCACCCCCCCGTTGGACTGCATGATCAAAAGGGTGCCGGTAAAACCGGCCGCCGTCAGCCTGGCCGTCAGGTTGCGCAGATATCGCTCCAGCACCGGCCCCACGTAGGAATTGAGAGCCGTGGTGCTCAGGCGGTCGTAAAAGCGGATGGAGGGCAGAAGCTCGCTGGAAACGGTCAGATAGGCTTCGGGCAGCCTTTCCCGGAGAGTGCGGGCGGCTTTCTCCTCGTGGCCGGCGTTGGCGAAGGAGTTCATGAAACAGACCGCCACCGCCTGCACGCCTTCGGCGCGGAAGAGGTCCACGGCCTCGACCACGTCCTCCTCCGCCAGCGGCTGCAGCACCGTGCCCCGGTAGTCGGTCCGTTCCGTCACCGGCCGGCGTAAGCGACGCTCCACCAGCGGTTCCACGTTGGTATAACGGTTGTTGTACTGCTCTTCCCGGATGCCGCGCCGCATCTCCAGGGCGTCGCGCAGTCCCCGGGTGGTCAGCAGGGCGGTTTTGGCCCCGTTCCCCGTCAGGACCGCGTTGGTGGTCACCGTCGTGCCGTGCACGATCAGTTCCACCTGGGCCAGAAACAGCGAAAGCTCCAGATCCAGATCGAGGGCCATCTCGGCCAGGCCCGCCATAAAGCCCGCCGAGGGATCACCCGGCGTGGTCAGCACCTTGTAGACGCCCGCGGCCAGGTCCGGGCCGGTCAAGAGGAAATCGGTAAACGTTCCCCCCACGTCGATACCGATCCTGTAACTCATCAAGGGTTCTCCTTTTACCTAAAATATCGGGGGCTCCCGGAACTCGCCGAAAACATCCTTGAAGACGCGGGTGATTTCGCCCACGGTGGCGTAAGCCTTCACCGCCGAAAGCAGCACCGGCATGACGTTCCGCCCGGTGCGGGCCGCGGTTTCCAGTTCGCGTAAGCTCCCGGCCACCAGCCGTTCTTCCCGTTCGGCCTTAACGATCTTCAGCCGCGCCACCTGGCGGGCCGCCACCCCCGGGTCGTACCGGTGCAGTTCCACGTTGGGTTCGCTCTCGTCCACGACGTACTTGTTGACCCCGACCTTCGTGATACGTCCTTCCTGGACGGCCTTCTCCTGCTGGTAGGCCTGGCGGGCCACTTCCCGCTGCACCCAGCCGGTTTCCACCGCCCGGGCCATGCCCCCCAACTGTTCGATGCGGGCCATTTCCTCCCGGACCTTCTCTTCGATCCCGCCGGTCAAAGCTTCGACGTAATAGGAGCCGGCCAGCGGATCGGCCGTGTCCCTGAGACCCATCTCCTCCAGGAGGATGTGGTTGGTCATCAGGGAGATGAGGGCCGCCTTTTCCGACGGTATGGTATAGGCCTCGTCGTAGCTGCACAGGGCCTGGGTCTGGGTGCCGGAGAGAGCGGAGATGAGGGCGTAATAGGCTCCCCGGACGATGTTGTTTTCCGGCTGCTGCCTGGTGAGGCCGGCCCCGCCCCCGCCCGCCAGCATGCGGAACTGCCAGGAACGGGGATCCCGGGCCTGATAGCGCTCCCTGATCAGCCGCGCCCACAGGCGGCGCGCGGCCCGGAATTTGGCGATTTGTTCGAAGAAGTTGCCGTAGATATCCAGGTTGAAAGATATCCGGCCGGCGAAGTCGTCGATGGCCAGCCCCCGCTCCAGCACGTGGTCGATGTAGGTGGTGGCGATGGCGAACGCGTAGGCGATTTCCTGGACCGGCGTCGCTCCCGACTCCCGGATATGGTAACCGCAGACGCTGACCGGGTAGCTGCGCGGCAGCCGCCGCACACTGTACTCGATGGTATCGCCGATCAGGCGGATGCCGGCGTCCACGGGAAAGATCCACATCCCCCGCCCGATCATCTCTTTCAGAATGTCGTTCTGGGGCGTGGCGCTGATCCGGTCCAGGGGAAAGCCGTACTTTTCCGCCGTGGCCTGGTACATGGCCAGGGCCACCGAGGCCACGGCGTTGATGGTCAGGCTGGTGCCGGTGCGGGCCAGATCGATGCCGGCAAAGGCGATCTCGAAGTCCCGCAGGGTATCCACCGCCATGCCGACGCGCCCCACCTCGCCCTCGGCCAGCGGATCGTCGGAGTCCAGGCCCATCTGGGTGGGCAGGTCAAAGGCGACGTTCAAACCGGTCTGGCCGTTGGCGATAAGGAACGCAAAGCGCCGGTTGGTTTCCTCCGGCGTGCCGAAACCGGCGTACTGGCGGATGGTCCAGGGCCGGGAGCGGTACATGCGCGGATGGATGCCCCGGGTAAAGGGGTATTCGCCCGGCTGACCGAGGTCGCGGGCGTAATCCAAACCGGCCACGTCGTCGGGCCCGTAGACCGGCTTGACCCGGATGCCCGACTCCAGGATGACTTCCTTGATGTCCTCGCCCTCTTTGACGTAGGTGGTCCCGGTCACTTACCGCTCACCCCTTCCTTTGCCCCGCTCTCCTGAAAAAAGCCCAGTATATCGGCGAAGGACGACCCGCCGGGGAAAACGGCCCGCACCCCCAGGGCTTTCAGCCCGGCCACGTCCGGTGCCGGAACGACCCCGCCCACCACCACCCCGATATCGGCGGCGTTCCTCGCCGCCAGTTCGGCCAGCACTTTTTCCGCCGCCCAGAGATGGGCGCCGGACAGGACGCTCAAGCCGACGAAGTCGGCGTCCTCTTGCACCGCTACCGCGGCTATCTGGGCGGGCGTCTTGTGCAGGCCGGTGTAAACGACCTCCATGCCGGCATCCCGCAGCAGGTAGGCTATGGTCTTGGCCCCGCGGTCATGGCCGTCCAGGCCCGGTTTGGCGATCAGGACGCGCAAGCGTCGCACACGGCCAACCCCCTTTGCGTTGTAATTCCCGTCCCCGGTTCAAATAATGTGTTGCGCCGCCAGTGCGGCCAGGGTATCCTCGTCCAGCCCCAGGTCCCCCCCGTATATTTCCCGGTTGTGCTCGCCCAGCCGCGGCGGGAAGGAAATGCTCTTCGGGCCGGCGGCCGGGCAGGGCGGAGGCGCCAGGACCAGGTCCGTCCCCGTCACCGGATCACGGCTGGCCAGCAAGTGGTCCCGGACCAGCGGATCGGCCGCCACCGCGGCCAGATCCCGCACCGGGGCCACCGGTACCCCGGCCCCGCGCAACAGTTCCACCAGGGCGGCGGATCCGAAGGCGCGCGTAAGACGGCCGATCCCGATGTTCAGGTTGGCCACGTCCCGGATGCGGCCGGCGTTGGTGTCGTACTCCCGGCGGTCCAGGCCGGCAAAAGGGCCGAGTTCCACCAGGGAGCGCCACTGCCGGTCGTTGCCCACCGCCAGGTAAACGTAACCGTCCATGGCAGGGTAGACGGACACCGGGGCGAAAAACTCGTGGGTATTACCGCGCCGGCCCATCCGGACGCCGAAGCTCAAAAAAAGGCTTAAGGGGACGGCGAGCCAGGAGCAGGCGCTCTGGAACATGGAGATGTCCAGCCGGCTACCCCCGCCGCCGGCGGCCCTTTTGTACAGGGCCTTCATGACCTGGCCGTAGGCGTGCTCGGCCGTGCCCAGATCAATGAAGGGCACGCTGGTGGCCAGGGGCGGACCGCCCGCCTCCCCGTTCAAATCCATGAGGCCGCTTTTGGCCTGCAGCACCGGATCGTAAGCCGCCTCATCCGACTCCGGACCGAAGCCGGTCACCCCGAGCCAGATCAACTCAGGCCGGACCGGCCGCAGGTCTTCGTAAGCGATGCCCAGTTTGGCGTAGTTCCTGGGCAACTGGTTGGTGCAGAAGACGTCCACTTTGAGCCGGTCGATCATTTGATGGAGCAATTCCCGGCCGCGCGCCCCGGCCAGGTTGAGGGTGACGGCCTGTTTGCCGGCGTTGATGGGCAGAAAGTAGCTGTTCATGCCCCGCTCGCCCAGGCGGTCTTCCCCCACGAAACGGTTCGGATCGCCGCGGGCGGGGTCCTCGATTCTGATCACCCGGGCCCCGTCCAGGGCCAGACGGTAGGTCAGCCAGGGAATGACCGTGGCCTGCTCCAGGCTCAAAACCGTGAGACCGCTCAAAAGACCTTCGTCGGTGATCGTCATGCACCGCCTTCTTTTTAGTGGCAGGTTCCCAGAAACGGTACGCCCAGCGCCTCGACCAGGTCTTCGAAGCCGCGGGCCCGGAGTTCGTCGCGCCCGGCCGGGACGAAAAAGAGGACCTCCCCCCGGCGGATCAGGCGACGTAAAGCCGCCACGGGATCGGGCGCCAGCCGCCCCGGATCGGCCCACCTTGCGCCGTCCGGCACGACGAGCAGGAGGTCGTACCCGCCCGGACACCGGTAGCGGTCCGCCCCGGCCCGGGCCCGGCCTCCCGCTATGTCCCACACCAGTACGGCTCCGGGCGGCGAGGCAAAAGTGGCGCGCTCGACAATACCGATCCGGCCCCCTTTGATCCGGCCGAAGTAACGGTCCTGCCGGTCCAGGAGGGACTGCCATAGCGCGAGGGCGTCCTGTTCCAAAGCCATCGGAACCCGTCCCTTCCGGAAATTACAGCCGTACCCCCAGCCGGTAACCGTCGTGGATGGCCTGGTACAGGCCGCGGGGGGAAACGGCGTCCCCCACGATGTAGAGTTCATCCACGGCGAACTCCAAAGCCGTCAGGAGACCGTTTTCGGGCACCCTGGGCGTTGCGGCCGCCACCGAGTCGTGTTCCACCACGGTTTCCCGGCCTTGCCGGTCCACCAGCCGCACGCTTTCCGGCCCTATGGCCGCGACCCGGCAGCCGGTCACGACATCGATGTCCAACTCCTCGACCCAGGCCGTGTGCCGCCACTTCCATGTGGGCATGACGTCTTCGGCCAGGCGCCGCCCTTCCTCGATGATCGTCACCCTGCAGCCGTTTTGGGCCAGGTACTCGCCCGTGACCAGGCCCACCTTGCCGCCGCCCAGGACGGTTACCCTCGGCCCCGGCGGGACCGCCGAAACGGCGTCGAGCAAGACACCCGCCGGATCCAGGGCCGACCACCGGGTCCGGTCTACGGCCGAACCGCAGGCCAGGACCACCACGTCCGTATCCGGACATTTTTGGCGGTAGTATTCGGCCGAGAAGGCCGTATCCAGCCGGAGGTCTATGCCCAGTTTGGCCACCTGCGCCGCGTAGTAGCCGGTCAGTTGGGCGAGGTCGCTCCGGTTGGCCAGGTCCCGGTCCACCAGGAGGCTCAACTGTCCGCCCAGCCGCCGGCGACGCTCGCACAGCGTCACCCGGTGACCCCTGCGGGCCGCCGTGACGGCGCATTCCAGGCCCGCCGGGCCGCCGCCCACGACCACGATGTTTTTCCGTACCACGGCCGGAGCCGGGTGGTAGACCGGCTCGACTTCATGGCCCAGCGCGGGGTTGACGGTGCACAGGTAGGGGAGGTCACGGAACAGCCGGGACAGGCACAACATGCAGCCGATGCACGGCTTGATATCCTCCGGACGGTTTTCCGCCAGCTTGTGCAGGCGCTGCGGGTCGGCCAAAAAGGGCCGGCAGACTTCCCAGAAGTCGAACTCGCCCGCGGCGATTGAATGGTCGGCCATCCCGGCGTCCGGCAGGCGCACCCCGAAGGCGACCGGTACTTCGCCGACGGCCTTTTTCGCCCGGGCCGCCAGGTAGTTCCAGTGACCGGGCGCCACGTCGCGGGCGATGGAGGAAACCGGTGATTCCTGCCAGCCCACGGTCACGCTGATCATGTCCACCCCGGCTCCGGCCGCTATCTTCATCAGTTCCAGGCACTCTTCCTCGTCGTTGCCGCCGTACCGGTCCATCAGTTCGGCGCCGTTCAGGCGGGCGCACAAGGGGTGATCGTCGCCGATGGCCTCCTTGATGGCGTAGATCAACTCCACCATGAAACGCGCGCGCCCCTCGATGCTCCCCCCGTATTCGTCGGTCCGGCGGTTGGTGAAGCGGGAGTTAAAATTCGCCAGCAGGTAGCCCATGAAGCTGGTGATTTCCACACCGTCGAAGCCGGCCTTGATCGCCCGCCTGGCGGCCGCGGCGTATTCCGCTATCGTCGTCCGGATCTCCTCCCGGCTCATCTCCCGCGGCGGCCGGAAGTGGGGCAGGGTCTGGGGCACCGCGGACGGCTGCACGCAGTAGCCGAGGTCGATCCCCCCGTAACGCCCGCAGTGCAGAAGTTGCTGGATGGCCACCGCTTTCTGCTCGTGGATGTAGCCGGCGATGACTTCGAACTCGGGCAGGAACCTGTCGTCGTAGATGGCCACCTGGCGCCAGTAGGCCTTGCCCTCGCCGCGCGGATCGGGATACGCTCCCTGGTTGGTGATGATGCCGGCCCCGGTCTGGGCGACAACCCGCATGCGGGCCAGTTCCCGGGGGGTGATATAGCCGTCCCGGCTATTGTAGTTGGATACTCAGCAGGCCGCGTACTTGACCCGGTTCCTGGTAGTAAAGGGACCGATCCGGCCGCTCTGAAAGATGTGCGGCCAGGCGCCTGGTTTGGTCATGGCCGAAACCTCCGGATAAAATTAGAATACTCGGAGAAATCAGACCGCAAGTTCCGTGCCACCGCCTGGGCTCGCACGCAAGCCGTTTTCTCGTTGCAGACCACCCCCTGCTGGTGTATATCTGCACCAGTGACCGGAATACTCCCGACAACGATAACCTGTTTTGCGTCGCCAGTTGTACAACCAGCCCCAGTGGTGCACTATCTCACCATCTGGTGCATTATTCCACCACCCTCAAGCGGTACTGGCGGGCCTTGCGCAAGACCGTGGCATGGTCGACCGCCAGCAGTTTGGCCGCCGCCCGGCTCGTGCCGCCCAGGGCCAGGGCCCGGCTCACGAGGTTCTCTTCGAATTGGGCCCGCGCTTCCTTCAGGGGCACGATATCGCTGGTAAACGGCGGGGCCGTTTTGAAGTAGCCGGCCAGAACCTCGTCCTGCAGGGTGATGACCTCGGCGTCGACGCACACCACCAGGCGTTCGACCAGGTTTTCCAGCTCCCGCACGTTGCCGGGCCAGACATACTGCTCGAAGGAACGCAGCACTTCCGGGGCGATTCTCTTTCGCAACTGGTACCGGCTGTTATACTTCTCCAGAAAGAACCTGGCCAGGGGGGTTATGTCCCGGGGTCTTTCCCGCAGGGGCGGAATGTGGATGGGCACTACGTTCAGCCGGTAATAGAGGTCTTCGCGGAAAGTCCGGTTGTCCACCATTGCTTTCAGGTCGCGGTTGGAGGCGGCCAAAAAACGCACGTTCAGGCTGACCGGCTTCAGGCCGCCAATACGGCTGATCTGCTGCTCCTGGATGGCCCGCAACAACTTCACCTGGAGGACCAGCGGCAGGTCGCCGATCTCGTCCAGGAACACGGTGCCGTAGTTGGCGGTCTCCAGCAGGCCCGGCTTGCCCTCCCGGCCCGCACCGGTGAAGGAACCTTTCTCGTAGCCGAACAGTTCCGATTCCAGCAGGTTCTCCGGAATGGCCCCGCAGTTGATGGTAACGAAGCCTTCCTGGCTGCGGCGGCTCGTCCGGTGAATCAACTTGGCAATAATCTCTTTGCCCACACCGGACTCCCCGGTGATCAGCACCGTCGAATCGACGTTGGCCAGCTTTAGCACCATGGCCAGGATCTTTTGCATGGGGCGGCTTTCGAAGACCATGTCGTCCACTTCCAGGAAACGGGCCCGGAGCTCCTGCAGTTCGGAATAATAGCGGTCGGTGAGTTGCCGGTTTTTTTCCGCTTCTTCTATGGCCAGTTTCAGTTTCTCCTGCATGGCAAGGATCTCGCTGCGGTCCCGGAACACGGCCACCGCTCCCACCAACCGCTTTTCCTCGAAAACGGGAGTTATGTTGGCCACGATATCGACGCCGGCCGAGGCCACGAAGGACGGGTCGTCCACCACCGGCTTCCCCGTCCGGAGCACGTCCAGCACCCGGGAATCCGGTTCGATGTCGGCCAGTTTCCGGTTCAGCACCTTTTGCACGGACACCCCGAAGGTCCTGGTGTAGGCGGGGTTGGCGTAGACTATGGACCCTTTTTGATCCACCACCATGACGCCGTCGTAAATGGAGTCGAGGATGTTGAAAAGCCAGCGCACCTGAGACTGGGTTTGCAATAAAGCCAGGTTGTCCAAGGTCTGTCCGTCCGCCAAAGGAACCACCTCTCACTCACCACCTCACCGATGCCCCTGATGGGACCGATTATACCACGGCCCGCACGGAGGAAGGAAGGCTAAGCCCGGGGGTGGGCGTATCAAGGGGCGGGCGGCGGGGAAACGACCCCCTAAGGATATTATTGTGGGGGGATTTATAAGGAACGACTGAACGAAGGTATATTTCCAGGCCAAAGCGGTGGTCCCGCATCAGACAGAATCCTGGCGAAGTCCGCCGGTTGGACGACCCTCGTTTACGCGGTCCAACTGCGCACCTCCCAATTGGAAAGCCAGGCTGTTTTGTCTCCGGTTCCTCTCCGGGAAGTGTCCAAGCAGAATCTGGTGCAGATGGTCGGCGGAAAAAGGCAGGACTGAAAGTCTGGCCAGTGCGCCCAGCATAACTACATTTTCCGCCCTGGCGTTCCCCGCGCGGAGGGCCACGGCAGCCGCCTCCAGAAGAAAGACCGGCTCAGGCAGGGACCCGAGGCAGGTCAGGAATTCCTCCCTGTCGTAACGGGAGAGGCCCAACGTTGCCGTGACCGGCACTACAACGGTCGTACGGGCCACGATAGAGCCTCCGGGTTTTAGTTTGGGCAGCCCCCTCACCGTCTCGGCCAGTTCCAGTCCAAGGAGCACGTCCGCCTCACCGGCGGGAATGGTGGCGCCCCACCGTTGGCCAATCCGCACCTGGCTCATGACCGCCCCCTCCCGTTGGGCCATGCCGATCACCTCGGAAGTACATACCGGCAATCCGGCATCCATGGCCGCCGAGGCCAAAAGGCGCGACGCCGTGACCACGCCCTGGCCTCCCACCCCCGTAATGACGATGCCAGTTTTCACCGCCGACCACCTCTTCAATAGCACCGGCCGGACAAACCCAGGCGCACAGGCCGCAACCCCGGCAACGGCCGGTGATCTCTACGCATCCCCCAACGGTGGCGGCCGGACAACCCAGTTCCTCGACGCAAATCCGACATTCCGTACACCGGTCGTTGTCCACCCGGAAATAAGCCGTGGCCGGCCGGCCACGCATTCCCGCCGCATGACCACCACGGCCGGCCCATCGTGCGCCATTGCCCTTTGGGCAACGGCCACGGCCTGGTCCAGCCGGCAGGGATCCACCACCTCTACGAAGCCGATACCAAGCGCCCGGGCCAGTTCCACTATGTCCGTCTCCCGGCCGGTTGCTCCCATGGCCGTCCTCCCTGTTCCAGGGTGGGGTTGATGACCGGTCATGGCCGTCGTCCGGTTGTCGACAACGACCAGGGTAATCCTGGCCCGGTTGTATGAGGCGTTGATCAAACCGGACAGCCCGCTGTGAAAAAAGGTGGAATCACCCAGAAAAGCGACCACCGGGCGACCGGGCTCCACCCGTGCCAGACCCGCCGCGATACTGACGGAAGCCCCCATGCACAGGCAGGTGTCCACCATCTCCAGAGGCGGGGCGTTACCCAAAGTGTAGCAGCCGATATCACCGGTGAAAACGGCGTCCCTGTCGCCGGCGGCCAGCTTAACCGCGTAAAAGGAAGCACGATGCGGACATCCGGGACAAAGGACCGGGGGCCGCACCGGCAAGGGAGGTCCCGCCGGGCGGGACACGACGGTCCGGGCCTCATGCCGCGGGGGTATCAGCCGCCCGAGAAGGTCAAGTACCCGGTCGGTACCCAGTTCTCCTTCGCGCGGCACCACTTCGTCCAGTTTTCCCTGTATCCGCACCGGCAACCGGTGTCGCCACGCCAGCAGGCAGGCCTGTTCCTCCAGAACCGGCTCCAGTTCCTCCACCACCAGAACGCGCCGGCAAGACCTCAGCAGGTCGAGTACCGGCTCATCCGGCAGGGGATAGGGGGTACCTATCTTTAGGACCGGGCTATCTTTTGTCTTTCATTGAGCCAGGGGTGCTTCTTTTGTACCAGGGCCGGGAAAATAACCCACTCGGGACTTTTGACGAAATGACCGGCCGGGCCGGGCGCAACCGTCGCCTCGTTGACTGCAACATCCTGACAAACATGACTGACCCGGGTGGTAGGACGCAGGATGACCGGCAATTGCAATGATTCGGAGAGATCGAAGGCGAAACGAACCATCTCCCCGGCTTCCGCCGGGCTACAGGGATCAAGCACCGGCAATTTGGCCAGGCGGACAAATTGCCGGGTATCCTGCTCGTTCTGGGAACTGTGCGGTCCGGGATCGTCCGCCACCACCAGTACCAGACCCCCTTTGACCCCGATATAGGCCATGGTCATCAGGGGATCGCAGGCTACGTTCAAGCCCACCTGTTTCATGGCAACCAAACATCTCACCCCGGCGTATGCGCAGCCGGCCGCCACCTCCAGGGCCGCCTTCTCGTTTACCGACCATTCCACGTAAATCCCTTTGTCCGGGGCCAACCTGATCAATGTTTCCAGAACCGGTGGAGGGAGTACCCGGGTAACCGCAAGCCACCCGCACGCCGGCCTCGATTGCCCCCCAGGCAATGGCTTCGTTACCTAACAGCAGGCGCGACATAATTGTCCATCCTTGTCATAATCAGTTTTGACTTCCCTGCGGGCAGGCCGGTATCAGGATCGCCCACCCCGGTACCGGCGGGCAATCCTGCCAAAGGCCCGAAAGGCCGGCCTACCCGACAACCGGCAGTTTGGCCATGGCGGCGGCAATCTGCTCTTCCGGCAGGGCATAGTCCTCCAGGTTGCCGTTCATATACGCGTCATAGGCGGACAGATCCAGTAATCCGTGGCCGCTGAGGTTAAACAGGATAACCCGTGACACGCCCGCCTCGCGAGCGGCCACAGCCTCCTCCATCGCGCAGCGTACGGCATGGGCCGACTCCGGGGCAGGGATGATGCCCTCGCTGCGGGCAAAGTCGACCGCACTGTCGAAGACGGCCGTTTGACCGTAAGCCCTGGCCTCCATGATACCGTCGGCCACCATCTGGCTTACCAGGGGCGAATCGCCGTGGTAGCGCAGTCCTCCGGCATGAATCCCGGGCGGCATGAAGTCCTTGCCCAGGGTATACATCCACAGGAGGGGGGTGAGGCCGGCCACGTCGCCAAAGTCGTAGGCGCAAAGCCCCTTGGTCAGGGTGGGGCAGGCCAGAGGCTCCGCCGCGACCAACCGTATGTTCCTTCCTTCCACCAGCCTGTCGTAGGCGAAAGGCATTGCTATACCCCCCAGATTGGACCCTCCGCCGCAACAGGCGATAACCACGTCCGGATAATCGCCCGCCTTTTCCATCTGTTTTTTCGCCTCCAGGCCGATCACGGACTGATGAAGAACGACCTGGTTCAAAACGCTGCCCAGCGAGTAGTTGGTATCGGAGTGGGTGGCCGCATCCTCGACGGCCTCGCTGATGGCGATACCCAGACTGCCCGGGGAATGAGGGTCGGCCGCCAGGATGGCCCGCCCCGATGCGGTATGTTCGCTCGGACTGGCGTACACTTCGCTCCCGAAAAGCCGCATCACCGAACGGCGGTAGATTTTTTGCCCGTAACTGACCTTGACCATGTAAACGGTACACTCCAAGCCGAAAAAGGAACAGGCCTGGGAAAGCGCCGCCCCCCACTGGCCGGCGCCGGTTTCCGTGGCCAGCCTCCTGATCCCCGCCTTCTTGTTATAATACGCCTGGGGTACCGCCGTATTCAGCTTATGGCTGCCGGTCGGGCTGACGCCTTCGTACTTGTAATAGATGCGGGCCGGAGTGTCCAAGGCCTTTTCCCACCGCCTGGCCCGGTGCAGCGGCGACGGACGCCAGAGCCGGTAAAGGTCGCGCACTTCCTCCGGCATGTCGATCCAGCGATCGCGGCTGACCTCCTGGACGATCAGGTCCATGGGGAAAATTGCCGCCAGATCCTGTGGGCCTACCGGTTCTTTGGTCACAGGGTTCAAGGGGGGTTTGGGAAGATGAGGCATGTCCGCCTGCACGTTGTACCAGCGTTCGGGTATCTCCTGCTCAGACAGGATGATTTTCAGGTCACCCAATGTTCGGGCACTCCCCTCTTTAACGATTTTATCCGGAGCCTGTCGTGACGCCACCCGAACTGCATTTCCCACGGTTCCGGAAACATAATCGACCGCCTGGAACTTTTATCGGGCGAATCAGTTCCGGTACCATGAGAGCAGCCATCAATCACTTTCACCACCTTTCACCCAACATTAACCACTTACAACAAACAAGCCAGGATGTTTCAATAGCGGCATTATTTTGTTATTTCTAATCGCGTCTGGATGAGGACGAGAGTTATGCATACTCTTACGGCTGACCAGAACAAGCCGGAGCCAATGGATAAATTGGCACAGCCTGGCATACTCTGTGCGTTTCTTCGATACCAAACCCACCTACAAAAATCGAGGCTTAAATACGAACTTTCTGAATTACGTGATAATTGCTTTGCAAAAAGCGTGCCCCGGGCCCGGACCGTCAGGCAGTCCAAGGCCGGGCCGAAGATGCATTCCCCGCGGCACATTTGCACCAGGCACCGACTCATTGTCGCGCCGAAAGGCGCCTCCCTGTTACTGTAACGGTCTCCTGCGGGAGACCACGGCCTGGTTCATTATTGCACCAGTTCTGATCATTATTGCACCACAGCTG
>JAJYZD010000337.1 GCA_021800315.1 Bacillota bacterium
ATCCCCGTGGTGTAGGCCCAGATGGCGAAAAAAGCGGCGTAGCCCAGGTCCAGCAGGCCGCAGAAGCCGGCCACCATGTTCAGGCCGACGGCCAGGACCATATAAAACCGATCTGGACGCCCAGCTCGATATAGTAGGGGTCCGGCACCAGGAGCGGAAACAGGACGGCGACCGCCAGCACGGCAGCCGCGGTAAAAATGGTTCTTCTGCCCGTTCTCACATGCGGCCTCCGATTTTCTCACCGAGAATCCCGGTCGGCTTGAACACCAGCAAAATAATCAGGATGGCGAAGGAAAAAACGTTCTGCCACTGGGAACCGACGCCACCACCTCCCGCATGCGGGGATGGTGACCCAAAAGAGACCGGAAGGCATCGGCCGCCCCGCCTTGCGCAACGGCCTCCTTCAGTTCGCGGACCTCCCGGCCGGCGTGGGTAATGGCCCGGTTGAGATGCATCATCCCGGTGATGTCCTTCTCGGCCGAAACGCCACCGAGGACGGTCCCCCCGGCGGCGATGGGCACGGCGTTGATCAGGACGTGCGTTCCGGGCAGGGGCTGGTGATACCGGCCGCGGACCGCGGTATTCTCCCTGGCCACCCGGGTAACCATCAGGTTGGAAAAGAACTCGTTGATATTCCGGCCCAGGATGTCGGCCGCCTTAATTTGCCACAACTGTTCGGCCTTGCGGTTCCATGCGGTAACCCGTTCCCCTTCGTCCACCACGCAGACGGCGTCCCCGGTGGCGTCCAGAACGGCGGCCAGCGTGGCCTCGGTGCGCAAAAGGACCGTCTCCAGCCTCCCCGCCCGGTCCGCCGCCGTACCGGAACTTTCCGGCGGGGCACCACGGTGCCCGCCGGAAACATTTCCCTGAGCCATGAACCCACCCCCCCGGCGCCAGCCGCTTTAACCGACGGGCCGGGGAACTACTCGCTCCTTTCCCCACCCGTATCTCCCCCGGTCCTGGTCCGGGGTTTCATTCCGCCCATGACCAAATGCCTGAGAATGCATCCCGGGGTCATGCCGGCCGCCCTGGCCTTCTTCCGAAAATCAAGAAAGGCGTCGATAGCTTCCTGGCGGGCCTGCATCTTCTTGGGGTCGCCCTTGATTTCGACCACCAGGCCGTCCTCTTGGTGCTTGACGTGGAATTCCCATCCGCCCACGGATATCACTCCTTCTCCTGTTCTCTTGATTCCTATTTATTCTGCCCGCTCTCCCGGGTTTCCTCCCCGGTGTCAGTGGCGGATCGCGCCCAGTCCGAAGGTCACCAGTGACAGTCCCAGGGCGACGCCGCCGAGCACCTCCTGATGGTTGATGTGCAGGAGGGCGGCGGCCAGCAGGAGGGCGGCCGAGTAGACCACCAGACCGCTGCGGCGTATGGAGGCCGCCTGCTCCCGCATCGCCCGGGCCACCGCGACCATTTCGCTCACGCCCACCTTGAGGTCTCCCTGCTCGACCTGGTTGATCACCCGCTGGAGCGTTTCCGGCAGGGCGGCGAGCGATCCTCCCATCTGCAGCACCTTCTTCTGCAGGACTTCGAGGGGGTCTTGCTCGCCGAAGGCCAGGGTCCGGGCGTAGGGCAGAAAGATGTGAACCAGGTTTATGTCCGGATCCAGCCCCGTGGTCAGGCCCACCAGGGTACCGATGGCCCGGCCCAGAAAGGCTACCTGGGCCGGAATCTGGAACGGATGCTCCCGGACCAGTTCCAGAATCACATCGCCCAGTTCGGTCAGGTCGAGGTTGCGGATCTCATCAAGCGTGTAGCCGTAGAACCGGTCCAGGATCAGGGTCACCGCCTGGCGGATCCGGCCCAGGTCCGCTCCCGGCCGGACGAAGTGCAGATCCACGAAGGCGCGGGTGATGTCACCCGCCCGGCGGTTGGAGACGGCGATAAACAGGGCCTTGAGGTGACGTTGCATACCCGGGCTTATGTAACCGACCATGCCGAAGTCCACCAGGGCCACCCGGCTGTCCGGCAGGGCGAAGACGTTGCCGGGGTGGGGATCGGCGTGAAAGAAGCCGTCCTCCATGACCATCTTCAGGTAGACGTTGATGAGACGGGTGGCCAGGAGGCGGCGCGAAAGGCCCGCCGCCTCCTGGGCCTGGTAGTCGGTGATCTTGACACCGTGGATGAAGGTCATTGTCATGACCCGCTGGGTGGAAAGCTCCCACCGCATTTCGGGCAGGTCCAGGTAGTCGAAACAAGCCAGGTTGCGCCGGAACATCTCCATGTTCCGGCCTTCCTGCCGGTAGTCCAGCTCCGCCCTGGTGGTCCGGGTGAATTCCCCGTAAACCGCCTCCAGGTCCACGCTGTTGCCCACGGAGGTAAAACGCCCGACGAGGCCGAGCAGAAACCGGATAGCCTTGAAATCGGTCTCCACCACCTGTTCGATGCCGGGCCGCTGCACCTTGACGGCGACCTCGGTACCATCGTGACACACGGCCCGGTACACCTGGCCAAGGGACGCCGACGCTTCGGGGACTTCCTCGAACAGGGCGAAAACCGCGTGCGGCGGCGCCCCCAGTTCAGCCTCCAGAACCCTGGCCACCTCCGGGTAGGGAACCGGCGCCACCTGGTCCTGCAGGCCGGCGAGTTCCTCCACGTACTCGCGGGGCATGATGTCGACCCGGGCGCTCAAGAACTGGCCCAGCTTGATCAGGAGGCCGCCCAGTTCCAGGGCCGTTTTCTTGAACCGGGCGGCCTGCCGCCGGTAGAGGCGCTTGCGCCAG
>JAJYZD010000338.1 GCA_021800315.1 Bacillota bacterium
AATCACGTTCTGCCCGGATGTAAAAGTCGTGGCGGCCTATCACGGGAATCTGGAAACCTAGCATGGTAGCGTACTGAGGCACCGCCAACCGAAAGGGGCGGCAAACGGAGCGACAGTCTACCTAAACTAAGGCGCCCGCCTTCTACCCGACTGGCCAACAGCATACCGGCCGCAAGGCCGCTGACCTGCCAGGGCACGGCGGCGAAGAGCCGGCCGAGATAGTTGGCGCCGATCAGTGCCACAATGGGCGCTCCGATGGGGACGGTCCCCAGGAACAAAGTGCCGGTCACGGCTTCGACCCCTGGGCCGAAGGCCCGGCGGGCGAACGAAGCGATGCCGCCGGCGTCTGGATGGGCCGCTCCGAGCCGGCCCAGGGTCATGGCCAACGGAATGGCCAAAAGCCCCATCAGGAGCCAGTTGACCAGCGAGGCCGGACCGGCGAGCACGGCCGCCGTCCCCGGCAGGACCAGGACGCCGGAGCCCAGAACGGCGCCAATGGTCATGGCGCTACCCTGAACCCAGGAAATGCTTTGACGAAGTTCCGGAGCGGACTGCGGCATGGCAGGAACTCCCTTCCCCTACCCGGAGGACCGCCTACCCCGTGATCACCGGAAAGGTCTGGACATTTTTCGCCTGTTATCGTATCATTGAACCATAAATCTGTACAGTCGATGGTTTCGATCCTTCCGATCGTTATTGTCGATGGTTTTCAGAAGGACCTGGACACCCCTTTTTTCCGTGGTGTCCTCGCCACCGCCCTGCCTGGACGATGGTTCCGGGTCCGTCGATCGCTATTTTCGATGAAAGGAAAAAACCGCGTGGAAATCAGGCAGCTCAAGGCCTTTGCCACCGCGGCCCGGTTGAGCGGATTCGGCCGGGCCGCCGAACTTTTGGGCTACGCCCAATCCAGCGTTTCGGCCCAGATCCAGTCGCTGGAACAGGAACTGGGCACCATCCTTTTCGAACGCCTGGGCCGCAGGGTAACTCTGACCGACGACGGCGCGAGGCTCCTCGTCTACGCGGAACAGATCCTCAAACTGGAGACCGAAGCCAGGGCGGCGGCATCCGGTTCCCGGGTTCCCCGGGGCACCCTCACCATCGGCGCGGCGGAATCCCTCTGTGTCTCGCGGCTGCCCCCTTTGTTCCAGGAATACCGCCGCCGGTATCCCGACGTGGAGCTAATCCTCAAAATGGGCACCCGCCCCGATAGCACCCAGGGACTGATCGACAACATCCTCGACGTGGCTTTCATCATAGACCGGGAACTGACGGCTCCCCTTTTGGTCAGCGAAGCCCTCATCAAGGAGCCGATGGTCCTCGTTACCGCCCCCGGCCATCCCATAACGCAAAAGGCCCCCCTGTGGCCGCCCGACCTGCAGGGGGAATCCCTCATCCTCACCGAACCCGGATGCTACCGCGACGTTCTGGACCGCATCCTGGCCGAGGCGGGTATTCAGCCCGGCCCCCTTCTGGAGTTCGGCAGCATTGAAGCCATTAAACAGTTGATTATCCGGGGCATGGGCACCACCCTCCTGCCCCGAATCGTCGTCGAGCGGGAAATAGCCGCCGGCCAACTTGCGGAGTTGGGATGGGAAGGCCCCGAGTTCCGCATCACCACCCAAATCGTGCGACACAAGGACAAGTGGCTCTCCCCCGCCCAGCAGGCCCTTTGGAAACTGGCCCGGGAAATGATCGGAAACGGCGCTGAAGCATAAAAAGAGCGGCAAGATTACTTGCCGCCCGGGCGGTCGAAGAACTTCCAATCGAATCCACTGCCGTTGTCAAGGCATTTATGCTTTGTTAAGTCGTCAGCTCTTGGCAACCTTTTTAGCCCCGGGTGACTCAGGTAGAATCTCATTAATGATGCTCCTGGCATCTTCAAGAGTGTTTGCAGAAAATATCCTCGGTAGCACCTCGCTTAAGAGCGCCAGGTCGGTCAGTTGTTGTATTTTGTCCTGCATATCGGAAGATTGCTCACCGAAGCGCGTAGCCAAGAATTGCCGTACCGTCTTCTTGGCGCCTTTTACCTCCCCCTTCTTTTCCCCCTTCTCTTCACCCTTCTCTTCACCCTTCTCTTCACCCATTCGGTATATACGACGATAGCCAGCCGATTCTTGGAGATTTAGCATTTTTTCCACCATCTCGAAAACATATGCAATAACTTCATCCGTAAATACCAACCCGGACAGCAGTTCCGCATGTAACATTACCAGGCTTTTGTCCTCTAATGACAAACCTGAAGCCATTATGTCATCCACACAAGTCTCGAGGAACTTAGTTCCCCCGGATTTGCGTCGCTTGCGTTCCACTACAGGCAAAAATGCCCGCAAATGCTGATTGGGATGATTGTTGACTTCTTCACGGGTAAACTGTGATCCTGCCTGCTGCCCATGTCGCCAAAAAGATCCTTGACAGTTATGTCGTACTTGTCGGGCAAAATGTCACTATCTGGATCATTTTTGCAATAGTTCTAACCAGCAGGAAAGTAAGCCGGGCACTGTCCATTGGCGCCACCGGGCTGCAGTCGGAGGAGGATCAGCGCAAGAAGAGTCGGGCGCCGTACCTCAGCGGATCCCGGGCGCACAGCGGGCAGAAACCTTACCGGTTCGGGAAGGAGCCGGACCCGGCATTAAGAATCGGTAATATCTGGACCTTGCCTTGTGCGGGCGCGCCCGCCCGGATATAATATGCTCAAGGCAAGACTCGCCGGGAAACCC
>JAJYZD010000090.1 GCA_021800315.1 Bacillota bacterium
ATACGCTGTATCCATTATTAACAGGTTCATGTTTTAGAATAACCGTATAATTCCGCATTATTAGAACAGCCGCCTTTCTTTTCGGTGAGCGTTTCCCTGCCTGGGCTAAAAAACTCCAAGCAACCGGTACCAGCCGATCCTGCCCATATTATACCTCTCGCCTGACCGATAGGCAACGAAAATCAGTATTACGGTTTTTTCGAAGCACTTTCAGGACCGCCACCGCGATCAGCACTACCGCCCCGCCGCCGATGTATACCCACTTCCAAGGGAACGGCTTCGCCACCGGGGCGGGCTTCGGCACGTGGACCGCCGGCGGGTTAGTGATTTTTATACATTCAAAATCGCCGGTATGCCTCACGTCGGTTAAATACATGCAAAACGTATAAAACGCCTTCTGTTTGATCAACTTGTTTCTGACTTTTCTGGTATTCGACTCTTAGGATGACGCGAAACTCTCCGACACGAAGACGCCACAGATCCTCATGGCCTTTGAGTTTTTTTAGATCAGCCGCCTGCGGACGACTGATCATCATGTCCAATGCCATCAAGATGCGTTTCTGAATGGACTTATCCAGCCCCTCCAGATCTTTTTGCGCACGCGCGGTCACAACAAGCTTCACAGACCAAGTTCCTTCTTAACCTGGCCCAACGTCTTGACACGTCCCATGATGATATCATTTTCCGCCTCTGCAATGGCGGCCAGATCGTCATCATGCAACGGCTCATCATCCATAGGAGCTTTGGCCAAGAATTCTATCCACACCTCATCAGCGGAGTCTTTTGATACAAGCAGTACCTCCAGCAGACGTTTCGCACTGGCGTTTTTCTTTTCCGGCAAGGCTTCCACCAGCCGATGTAGTTCGTCTTTTAATATACTCATTGTTTTACTTGTCTCCTCGTGGTCGATCTTATCCCGGTGCCCGAGCCATCGTCCACCGGTCAACCCCCTTCCCATGGGTCTGGCTATATTCTACCTTATCCGCGGCTAGCGGGCAATGATTTTCACCCACCCTGCCACTGGCCCTGCGGGTTGAGGAACCGGTTCGGCGCCACCAGTTGGTCCAGCGGCATGTAGAAGGTCACCCCGGAGAACCTGGCCAGGCCCACCATCTGGCCGACCGGTATCTGGACCGTCACGTGGGCGTAGATTGACGTGCCGGGCACGACCCCCGGGTATCCTCCCGGCAGGGGCTGTCCCTGGTCGGACGGGCCAAAGACCACGAAATCGTCCACCGTGTACTGATTGCTGGGAATCCCCAGATCCAGGGAAAGCACGGCGTTGAACGTGTTCCGCGCCTCGTCCCGGTTGATCACCACCTGGTTGGCGCCGGCTTCGTCCGCGTACTGCACGCTGTACGAGTCGGCGCTGTTGGCCGCCTGCACCAAGGCTTGGTGCAGCCCCTGCGCCAGGTGGTTCTTGATGATCCAAAACCGCCAGACGAAGCCGACGGAGCCGGCAAAGATGACCAGGATTCCGGCGAGGAACACCAGGAGCACGTACAAGCCTACATCACCGCGCTCAGAACGCCAAAGTCTCCCGAACGTAACTGCTCACCTCCTGAAGGGCAAGGGGCGGCCGGGCCTGCACCCGGCCCGCCCCCCACCCCGGTTATTTTGCCGATTTTACTTCGGACGCCGCCGCGGCCCGGCCCACCGCCGCCTCCAGTTCCTCCCTCGTCGGCACCGTCGTCAGCACGTGCTGTACCGGCCGCCCGTTCTCGATCGTGTAGTACACCAGCATCGGCACCCGGGGAGCGTAGGCGTGCGCGTCCCCGGCCTGGAGCACCGCCGGCAGGGTGAGGTCGTACTCCTGCTCGAAGGCCGCCGTGTCCGCCTCGGCGCTCCTGAGGTCGGGCGAGCCGAAGTCGGTCGAGACCATGACCAGCGGTTTCGCCGGGCGCAGCTTTTGCAGCACGGCCTCCACCGCCTGCGCGTATTTCCCGGACGCCTCCGACCGGTCCACGAAGAGGAGCGGCGTGGCCGTGGCGTTCATGTACGCCTGGTCGCCCTGCATGGTGTAGATAGGCACGAGGCTGTAGTCCGGCTTGACGGGTATCCCCATCGACCCGTTCCCGGCGGCACTGGTGCTCACGACGTGCATCACCAGAAGGATGGCCGCCAGGGCCGCGACGGCCCCGGCGGAAATCAGCACGATCTTTTTCCTCGGCATCGCGTCATCACCCTCTCTTCACTGTTTTGCGGCGCCCTGGCCGCCCTGAGCCGGCTGGGGCTGCTGCCGGGCTTGGCCCTGGGCCGGCTGTCCCGTCTGAGCGGAAGGCAGGCCCGGCCCAACGTTCCCCGGCGCCATGGTCGTCGCCGCGGAGCCGGCGTCATCCGGCGGCCAAGGCGACAGGGCCAGGATCAGGTGGGACGACTGCATCAGCGAAGCCAGTTCCGAGGCCTGCGCCGGCGTCACGGCGACCTCCACCGCCGCGGGCACGCCCGGGCTGCTGACCGGCGTCGCCCCGATGGTGTTGACCTGCCTGGCGCTGTCGAGGTCCGCGCCGCTGGAGTTGACCGACCTGACCACCCGCACATAGGCCAGCGCCGGACGGCCCGAGGCCGACACCGCGTTGTTGGTCGAGGTGAAGATGTCCACCCTGTCCCCCGGCATCACGTCGCCGCCGTTCTCGAGGTTGACCGGCAGCCAGACCCCCACCTGGTCCTGGTCCAGCCCGTCCCGCTGCGGCTGGTCCGCGATGTCGTTCCGGGATATGGGCGTGCCGGCGGGGATCTCGTAGTCCACGGTCCTGCCGACGATCCCCTCCAGATCACCCTTCGTCAGGAGGGTCGGGGCCGCCTGGCCGCGCACCGGGACCACGGTCACGCTGCCGGCGTCGATGGGCTGGCCCGGCTGGATGTCCCGGGCGGCCACCAGGATGTCCGACTCCCTGGGAACGCCGGCGTGGCCGGTGAGGTAGGCGCCGATGAAGCCCACGACGCCTATCAGGATGGAAACCATGACCGACTTCTGCTTGGGTTTGAGCAAAGGCAGTACCCCCTAATTGATCGTGATGTAAGCGGTCTGCGACAGCTTGTCCCCGTACTGGTCGGTGACCGTCACCGTTATAGGATAGTTTCCGTTGGCATCGACGTTGTTCTGGATGCCGGAGAAGGTGACCTGGCCGTTCGACAGCGCGGCCGAGAAGACCTGGGGCGAGGAGCCGTCGGGAGCGGGCACCGGCGTGGAGAGCGTCGCCGTTCCGTTCACCGGGTTGCCGAACTGATCGAACGCACTCACGCGCACATTGAACGAGATGCCCTCGGTCCACCAGGACTGCTCGCCTATGACCGCCGGATTCACGGTCACCGTGACCTGGCCGTTCTGATTGACCGAGGCCGGCGTCACGTCGAACGGCTGGTTGAACGACTGGGACCCCGTGCTCGCCCACATGTAGTACCAGTTGCTTCCGCCGCCCGCCTCGTACGGCGTGGCCGAAACGGTGAACCTGCCGTTCTGGTCGGTTTCCACCACGCTTTCCCCGCTCCCGGTCCCCTCCCAGGCGTAGTAAATCCACTGCCAGTCGGGCACCGGCTGCCCCGATTCGGTGACCAACTCGCCGGACATGGTGACGGGGGTGCCGGCCGGCACGTTGAGCACGACGTTGTTCGTGAACTGAAAGGTGTTCGAGTAGTAAGGCCCGTAGGTATTGCCGTCGTAGCTGAGGGTCACGTCCGTTATTTCGTAGGGCTGCAGGGCCCCGTTCGTGACGTCGATCGTGTAGTACGAAAGCACCTTTCCCGTCGCGTTGTTCACGACCTCGAACTGGTACCGGCCCGGCGGAAAGTAATAGGCCGGCGTGTTGATCGTGGCCTGCTGGCCGGTCGGGCTGGGCGCCTGGACGCTCGTGAAAGGGGCCGGCCCCCCGCTCAGAGCGGCGCAGGTGATCGTGATGTTGTTCGGCACGTCGTTTTCGTCGTTCCAATACTGGTCAAGCACCGTCCACGTAATACCGTTGTCGCCCGGCGGTATCGGAGTGTTCAGGGTATAGTGCTGGATGCCGTTAACCGTGGTTTCGGATGTGTTGCTGCTGCCGTTCAGTCCCCAGGGGCTGGCGTAAGTGATCGGCCCCGGCTGCACGGTCACAAGGGCGCCGTTGAATGTCTGACCGCCGGCCACGGCCTGCAGCCAGTACGATCCTTTGCCCGTCGGACACAGATTGGCCTGGAACCGGCCTCCCGTCGCGGTGTAGGTGGTTTGGCTGCCCGCGCCGGCAAGTTGCACCGTGATCTGTGTCCCGCCCGGGACCGGGTTCCCCAGGCTGTTCAAGGCCGTCCCGGACGCCGTGATGGTGGTTCCGGCCGTGACGGTCGTGCCGGGCTGCACGGGGTTCCAGGCGATTTGCGCCACCGCCCCCGGCAGCACGGTCACCGTCAGTGCCGCGCACGTGCCGGTGAAGTTGCCGTCGATGTACAGTTCGGCCAGGACCGTCTGGGAACCAGCTTGGCGTTGAGGTTGGTGTTGCGCTCGTCCAGGGGCCGGCCCACCGGCTTGATCAGGTTCTGGACGTAGTGCTCCAGGGCCTGGGGGGAGTCGAACCGGTACCCGGCGTCCTCGAGGTTGCCGTCCCGCTCGATGAAGCCCCGGTCGTGGGCGTCGTACACCACCTCGGTGACCGTCGAATCGGTCATGTACTCCTCCAGCGGCCCGTAGCCGAAGAGCTCCCGGCGGACCGCCTCGTACAGACGCTCCTTCTCCCGCGCCAGCAGGGGGTAGCCCCCGACGATCCCGCGCAGGACCTCCAGCGGGTTGGCGTCCTCCCGCGCGGCCGTCTCCCGGGCCAGCCGCTCCTTCACCTCCGGCACGAGCGCCGGCAGGTCGGGCGCCGGAACTGCCGCGGCCGTCTCCACCCGGCCCAGCCGGGGCGGCTCCCGGTTGGCCCGGATCGAGTTGAGCGCGCGCAGCCGCAGGGCCCCGTCCCCCGGCTCCCTCTCCGCCGGGGCCGGAGCGCTCCGCGCCCGCTCGAACCGTATCCTCTCGTCGTTGAGGTCAACTCTGCGTCCCAATTGGCTGTTTCCTCCTCCCGAACAGTCTGAAGGGGAAGCCACGCTTCCCCTTGCCTTTCCCGGCCGGTTTGTAATCCGCGTGGGCGACCAGCGCCCCCAGCCGCCGCCACTCGTCGGTGTCGGCGCGCAGCGTGTGCGAGTCCACCTCGTTGCGGTACTTGTCCGGCTGCATGGGCAGGATCACGGCGGCTTTCATGCCCAGGGCCTCCTCGATCTTGCGCACGCTGATGCGGCTGCTCTCGCTGTACTTGTTGACGATGAGCAGGTACTTGCCCGTGTCCACCCCCACCGACCGGGCCTCCTCCACGTGCCGGACGCAGGCGTCCAGGGTGGGCTGGTACTGCTCCACGATGAAGAGCACGCGGTTGGCCCGGCGGATGGTGGCCAGCGTGGCCAGGTCGTTGAACCGGACGGTGAGGTCGGCCAGGACCACCGGGTGCTCCTCGTGCAGGGCGGCGTACATCGTGTAGACGTCGGACTCCTCCTCAAAGGGCAGGACGCCGCCGCCGGCCGGATAGACGGTCAGGCCGCTCCTGAGCGGCACGCGGACCCTGGCCAGGGCGGACGCGGCCATGCCCAGGTCGCCGCGCAGGTCCTGGATGCTGAGCGTGTCCATGCCCTCCCGGAAGGCCACCCCCAGGATCTTGGCGATGGACGGCTTGTCCTCGTCCAGGTCGACGACCGCGGACTTCACGCCGTAGCCGAGAAGCGCCGTGGCCAGGTAGGCGATGGTGGTGCTCTTGCCGGCGCCGCCGGCCCGGGTGAAGGCGCACACCAGCGGCTCGGCCTGGACCGCCCGCTGCTCGACGCCGGCGAGCGAAACCGGCGGGGCAGTCCTCTTTCTCTGCGGGACGAGCCTCACCGCCTGGGCGTAGGTGCGCGGATGCTCCAGCACCTCCACCACCTCGGACCCGTCCGCAATCCGGGGGATGATGTCGTAAACGCCCATGTTGACGGCGCTCTCCGCCACGCCGTCCATGGACGGCGCGATGAGCACGACGCGCACGTCGCTCAGCCGCAGGGCGTGCATCACGCTCACCAGCCGCTCCGCGTCGGGCTCGAAGGCCTCGGAGAGGACCACCGTGTCGCCCGGGGAGGCGTGCCCCAGAACCGACGCGGTGTCGTGAGCCGCGGCGACCTCCACGTCGTCGGCCAGCTCGGCGCTCAGAAGGTCCGCCAGGCTGTCGCCGTACTCGGTCGCGGTTATGATCACCCCCTGTCACCTCCTCCTCTCGGAATTTGAATTTGCTCCACCAGTCTTCTGACCCGCAGGTCCACCTCCGCCAGGGACAGGCGCGGTATCGCGCCCAGCAGGTTCTTCTCCAACGTCCCCCCTCCCCCGGTTTTGTTCAGGATCAAGTGTTCGTACCCGCCTTGGTCGATGTCGCCGTCCCCGACCACGCCGATCCGGACCGCACCCGGAACGCGGACCGCCTCCTGGCCGGCGTCGAGCACCAGCACCGCGTCCGGCACGAGCGCCCGGACCTGTTCCAGGATCGGCGCGGGGTCCGCCTCGCCGCTCCTGGTCGGGTCCAGGGGCAGCAGGTAGATCCCCTCCACCCGCCGCAGGGCGGCCAGGCCGCTGCACCGCCAGTCGGAGTCGACCTACCGGGCGGGCAGGCCCAGCCGCGGCCCCAGGGCCGGGTGACGGAAGTCGCAGTCCACCAGGACCACCTCGAAACGGCCGGCCAGGGCCCTGGCCGCCGCGAGCGCCACGGTGGACGCGCCGCAGCCGGCGCGCGGGGCTCCAAACACCAGGCAGTCGGCACCCCGGCCGCCCCCGCGTGGCCGGGCCCGCCTTATGAGGGGCGCCTCCGGACGGGCGCTTCCCGCGTCGGTCCGCTCTTGTGAGTTCCCGGCGGGACGTTCCTTTGCGGCCGGTGCCATCAGCCGCCGGGGTCCGGGAGACGGCGCGGCCGGCTCCTCCCCGGCTTGGTCCGGTGAGTCCTCCCGATCGTCGGGACAGAGAGCCACGCGGTCGCGGCCAGCTCTCTTGGCCTCGTACAGAGCGGCGTCGGCCCGCTTCAGGCCATCGGGCCCCGGGCCGGCCACACCTATGGAAACGGTGCCGGACAACGCGCCGGCATCCGTCTCCACCCTGGACTCCCGCCAGGCGGCGCGAATCTTCTCCGCGACGCCGACGGCGGCGTCCCGTGACGAGCCCGGCAGCAGCACCGCGAACTCCTCACCGCCGTAACGCACGCACACGTCCGTCTCGCGGACGTTCGCCAGAAGACAGCGGCCGAACGCGGCGAGCATCCGGTCGCCGGCGGCGTGGCCGTGGTTGTCGTTGATCTGATTGAAATGATCGAGGTCGCACATCAGCGCCGCGCAACGCCGATGGCCGGCCCCGTCCAGGTAGGAATCGAGAAACCTCCGGGTGCGGCAGCCGGTCAGCGGGTCCGTTTCGGACTCGGCCAGGAGTTCCCGAAGCCTGCTCCTCATCCGCCGTATGTCCCGCACCACGCCGGACGTCACCTCCGGCACGCAGGCGTCGGCCCCGGCCTCGAGGTAACCGCCGTCCGTGGAGCCGACGACGACCACCGGCACGGCGAGAAAGGCCTTGTTTCTCCTCCGAATGTCCCCGCCCCGGGCAGGGGAAAGTCGGCCTGGACGTTCAGGCCGCCAAGGTCGACCGGACCGCCCTCCGCCGCCTTACGCCCCCACCTTTTGATCTTTTCCCCCACGGCGGCGAGGCCGCCCGCGGCACGGTTTGTCTTCGTCCCGCGGTGGTGCGGCCCCCGCGCACGCTCCGGAATTTCCGCCGGCATCACCGGGGCGCCCCGCCGCTGTGCGACGACCGACGCGAAGGTGGCCGGGTGAAGCACCCTGTCCACCACCTCGGCCGGGTCAACCGGATCGTCGATCAGGTCGTAGACGCCCATGCCGACCGCGGCATCCCCGACCTCCGCGTTGTCGCCGACCAGCAGCACGACCCGCACGTCCCGGCTTCGCAGGCTGAATATCAGGTCCCGCAGAGGGAGCGAACCGGCGAGCGAGGTGGAAAGGACCACCACCGCGGCGTCTTTCACGATGCCGGGTGACTCCAGCGCCTCGCGGTAGTACACCGGATCACCCGCAAGGGAAACGCCGGCGTCCGACAACGCCTTCTGCAACTCCTTGTCCAAATCGTTGTTGCCGGTAGCCAGCAGCACGGTGAAAGCAGCCAAAGAACCACCCCCCTTCGCTACCGGTTGTTGGCCAGCGCCAGGTACGAATCGGGATCCACGGGCGTACCGTTCACGCGCACCTCGAAGTGCAGGTGCGGCCCGGTGGCGTCGCCGATCCGACCCACGTACCCGACCACCTGGCCGGGCAGCACGGCCGCTCCGTTTGCCACGGCGTAACCCTGCAGGTGCATGTAGACGTACACGTTGCCGTCCCGCCCGTGGATCTCCAGGATGTCGCCGCCCGGCGAACTTTGGGACAGACTCACCGTGCCGGCCGTGAAGGCGACGACCGGCGTGCCCTCCGGCGCCGCCAGGTCGATGCCCTGGTGCGGGAACGACCGGCCCCGCGTGTCTCCGAATCCGGAGGTTACGGTCACCGGACCCTCCACCGGGAAGGCGTACCCGCCGGCCGATTGCGGATTATCCGCCTGGGCCTCGTAGCTCTCGGCGATGCTCATCACCTCGTCGACGTACCAGTCCGCGTGGTTGTAGTCGAAAATGGCGCCTTGGATGTCGGCCGCGCCTCCGTCGGCGGCCAGCATTTTGGCCGCGGCGTAGATGGCGGCCTGCGGATCGAACGGACTGCCGCTGCCGTACTCCGCCCAGGTGCTCGGCAGAAACTGCATCAGTCCCTCGGCCAGTTCCCCGGTGTAGTTGGGAGGCCCGATGCAGTCCGGGTTGAAGTCGCTCTCGACCTTGGCTATCGCCGCGAGCACGTACCAGGGTATCCCGTACTCGGCCCCGGCCGCCTTGAACCAGGCCAGGTACTGGGCCGGGATTTCCGCCAGCACCGCTCCTGTGCTGCCGCTGGTCGGCGGCACGCCCATCATCCAGTCGAGGTTGGCCGTGCCGGTCTGCAGGGTGGCCGCCGACTGCAGGATCATCTCTCGATCGTCGGATGTCACCTCGGCCAGACCGGTGTACTCTTCCACCACCGTGTCGAACCTGGTCCAGTCCTCCTGGTAATTGGAACCGGCCAGCCGCCAGGTGTCGATGACGATCTCCTCGTCGGGGCTGGGATGGAGCACGTACTCGTACGGCTTGTAAGTGTATGTGTAAATGCCTTGGTAGGTATCGGCCCTGGACAGCAGGGTCAGCGTCGTTTGGGTGGTGCTTCTGGTCGTTCCCTGCTTGCCGGCTATGATCACGGTGACCGTCTTGGTCCGTTTGATGTAGCTGAATACGGGCTTCAGCCCCTCCCCCAGGGCCAGGGCGTTGCTTTGAAAGTTTTTTGCGCCCGAAAGGTTGTCGGCGAAGAAATCCACGGCGTACAGAAGGCCGTACTCGAGCATGTGCGATTGCTCCAATTCCGGGTATAACGAGGCCCGAGGTTTGGGATTGACCTGGTTCGTCACCCCCTGATAGTAGGCCACGGCCTTCGCCCGGGTGTCCATGCTGCTCCCGGGTATTCCGGATGCCGGCAGCACCGCGTAGATCACCACCAGAACCAGGATCGCCGCGGCCGTGATGGCCAGCGCCGGAACTCCGAACGCGGCCACCAGGTACCGGAGAAAAGATTTGGCGGCCTGTTTGGCCGCCGTCCTGACCACGGTCTTGAACGCATCACCTGCCCGTGACAAAAGCTCATCTCCCGCCAAAAAAATGGCCCCCCGGCCACTTCCCCCGGAGGACTTTCGATGAGTGACTTAGTGCACCGCTGTACCGGGGCCGTAGTTGCTATATTGAAATACCCCCCATGGGTACCCCCTGAAAACCACCGGCAAAACCACCGGCATAAGCGGTAACACTGGGTAATTTGAGCGGTGATAAGATAATATTTACAGGCCCAAGAAACCGAGTAACGGCAACGCTTACAGGGATTGAACGATATTCACAGGTGCGCCGGTATTTGAATTCCTAAACCGCGTGCCGGGGGTTCGAGTCCCTCCGGGCGCACCAGCCGAAGTCAAGCCCCGCAAGGTCTGTGTGACTGGAAGCATAAAATGGCCCCGTTGGCCATTTTATGCTTCCAAAACGGTTTGGCCATTTTATGGTTCCATTTCTGCAATAAGTGGGAACCCAGCGTACACCTAGGGTGACCATGTTGGGAGTTCCAAGTGCCGGATGGCCTCTAGTCTGGCCATCCGGGCTTCTGGACGGCGCAAGGCTCCCGGTCGTGCTAATAATTCTATCACACGGCGATGGGATGGATACACGCCCGCCTTGTAAAGTCGCAGATGGCTTGGCGGAAGTTAGCCATGGCCGAAGAAGTGGGCATCGAGGCCCTGGAGGGTGGCGTCCTCGGGGGCGAAACTGCACGGGAGCCCAAGGCGCAACAGATCTCCGGACCAAAGATAGAGGCGGGCCCCGACTTGTTCGGGAAAGTAGCCGCCGAGCGCGGCGTAAGGATTCAACTTGTTATAGAGACGAAAACCGACTTGGATAAGAGACAGTGCGATCAAGTTATCACGGGGCTAAACAAGATGCTCCGGAGCGCGTCAGTCAAAGTCGGCTTTCTGGACGAAATCTAGAAGTGTCGGTGGGGCGAAGGGGCGAAACTATTTGCTCCGCGGCAACCTGAACCCTGGCTAACCACCGTGGGTGTAATACCCTCCCTGCCGCGGAGGTCATGGAGGTCTATTCGTGCGACATAATATTACTTTCATGACATCAAAACCCAGAACCTAGCCCGGTTTTTTACAGTTCCCACGGCCACTTTATGCTTCCATTTCGGCCAAACGGCCATTTTATGCTTCCATTTCCGGCCAAGTTATGCTTCGAGGTACAACCGTGCCAGCGGCATATCTCACAAGATGGAACACGCCAGGGGCGCTTCAAAGCAGTGCCTTAGCCGGAGCGTTCTTTAAAACCTTCGTGGTCGCAGAGATCATCAAGACCTGCTATAACGCGGGAATCCTCGAACCGCCGCTGTATTTCTACCGCGACAAGGAGCAGAACGAGATTGATTTGATGATCTACCAGGATATGGCCCTCCACCCAATCGAGATTAAGAACCATGCCGATCCCGGCAAGGATGACGTGGCTGTTTTTAGCGTCCTGGACAAATTTCCGGGTGTAAAACGGGTGCCCGGCGGTGTCGTTTGCATGTATGATCATCTTCTGCCACGTAAAGGCGAGGATATGATAATTCCGCTGAAGTTCGTTTAGTCCTTCCGGACACGACCATGGACCCGCAACCACTCAGTACTCCCACTCGAAGGGCCCTACTTCGTTCTGCCCGGCCAAAGCCTGCCCCATGATACCCGTGATATCCTCCAGCCCTTCCGGTGCGCCCGCCTCACATCTGGCCACCAGCACCGGTTGGGTGTTGGACGCCCGCACCAGCCCCCACCCCCCGGGGAACTGCACCCGCACCCCGTCCACATCAATCACCTGGTACTTCTCCCGGAACAGGTCGGTGAGCCTTTGAACCACGGCAAACTTCTCCTGATCACTGCACGGCACCCTGGTCTCCGCCGTGGAGTAATATTTGGGCAGGGTGTCCACCAGGGCGGAGAAACTCTCCCCCTGCTTGGCCAGGAAGCGCAAAAGACGCCCGGCGGCGTAAAAGGCGTCGTCGAAACCGTAGTATTCATCCGCGAAAAACATGTGGCCGGACATTTCCCCGGTAAACACCGCCCCCAGTTCGCGCATCCTGGCCTTGATCAGGGAATGCCCGGTACGGTAGAAATAAGGCTTGCCTCCGAGGCGTACAACTTCATCGACCAGTCCCTGGGAGCACTTCACCTCGATGATGGCCGTCGCTCCTGGATGTTTGGGCAGAATCTCCCGCCAAAACAGCGCCATCAACTGGTCTCCCCAGATGACCCGGCCCCGGTCGTCCACCGCGCCCAGCCTGTCCGCGTCGCCGTCGAAGGCTATCCCCAGGTCGGCATGGTCCGTCTGAACCCTCTCAATCAGTTCCGTCAGGTTCGCTCTCTTCACGGGGTCGGGATGATGGTTCGGGAAATGACCGTCGGATTGGCAATACAGCGGAATGACGTCACACCCCAGCGAGGACAGGAATGCCCCGGCAAATAGGGAACCGGTCCCGTTGCCGCAGTCGACCGCCACTTTCAACCGCTTCGGCAAGGTACCGATCTTCCCAGCCAGCATCTTCAGGTACTCCGGCGCCGGCATGGTCTCGCTCAATCTGCCCCGTCCGCTTACATAATCGCTGTTTTCCATGAGCCTTCGCAGTGCCTGGATTTCCTCCCCGTAAATGGTGCCCTGCCCGCAGGCCAGTTTGAACCCGTTTTCGTCGGGTGGGTTGTGGCTGCCGGTGATCATCACGGCCCCGTCTACCTCGTATAGCACGCGGGAGTAATACAGGATAGGGGTGGTCACCGTGCCGAGATCGTCGACATCGCAACCTGTAGACAGTAATCCTTCCGCCAATGCTTTTTTCAAGCGGGGGGAACTCAGCCGGTTGTCCATCCCCACCAGAACGTGGTCCAGGCCCTTTCTTTTCAGGAACGTGCCAAATGCGCGCCCCAAAGAGGTAACCGTGTCGTCGGTGAGGTCACGCCCGGCCACGCCGCGGATGTCGTATTCGCGAAAGATGCTCGGGTTCAAAACTGACAATTTACTCTATCTCCTTTGCTCCAGAAGTGAAGCGCGTGGCTTCAACACAAGCTTCATGTCCCCCCGGCCCGCTCCTTCGTTGATGCCGGCAGAGATTTCCCCTCACCGGTGATCCCGGAATGCCCGGCACCCCGACCCCGGGAACATTGCTACATGCGTCAGGCGGCTCCGAAAACTCAAAGCCTACCACATGTTTCTGCATAATCCCGCGAATCCCTTCTTGTTTTGCTCCATTCCGTCAAATGCAGGCCCCTTCCAAGCCCCCCGGCCAGTTTATCCGGAAAAGGCTGAGATCTCCGGTTTTGTTGGTTTCCCGGTGAACCTCTCAGGCCGGAATCGCCAATTCCCCGCCGCGGGCGAGGTAGCCATACCCGGTAGCCGTCCTGGTAAGCGTGATGCCCATGGTCACCAGCCACTTTCCCCCGGCGCGGAGCACGGCCTGGAACCTGCCCGCGTCGGCGATGTAGTGGTTGGCCGGTAACACTATCATAACCCCGTCCGGATCACTTCTGTGCACGTGCACCACCGCCGGCAGCGGTGTCCCGCCCGCAGGGTGGGCCGGAAAGTTCTCACGGGGAATCTCCGGCCACTGTTCGTAAACCGTATCCGGATACGCATCACTGGTGATCACCAATACCTTTT
>JAJYZD010000091.1 GCA_021800315.1 Bacillota bacterium
GGAATATCACGGTGGAGGACTCTGCGGATGGCGGGGGCGACGTGTAAGCGTCCTGCCTTATGCCATTCCGCTAAGACTCCCTCCCTCTGCGTAATTAGGGCCTACGCTAAGGTTTGCTTACGTTGCTAGGAACGGTTCTTCTACCGATGCCGCGGCCCGGTATTACCAGAGTCTTATTGCTTTCATTCCCTCGCGGGAGTATACTGAACGCGTAGAAAACGGGGTGAAAAGCATGGAACCCAGGGCGACATTATACCTCGAAACCACCATTCCCATCTATTTGGCGGCCAAGCCCAGCCGGGACCTGATCACGGCCGGCCATCAACAGACGACCCATGAGTGGTGGGAACAGGACAAAGGGCGTTTTCAGATTTACGTTTCGCAAGCGGTATTGGACGAAGTAAGAGCCGGCGACCCCACGGCAGCCATGTTGAGAACAGGATTCTTAGAAGGGCTTGAGGTATTGCCTGCGGACAGAATGGTTGACGGCCTCGCCGAGGAATATGCTTCTTTACTCGTGCTACCCGATAAGGCGACAACCGATAGTCTGCACTTGGCGTACGCGGTGTTCCATAAGCTTGAGTACCTCCTGACCTGGAACTGTCGCCACCTCGCCCACGGAGAGGTCAGGAAGATGGTTACAAAGTTTAACAGCCTCCATGACTTGTACATACCGGAAATTGTTACTCCGCTGGAGTTGAGGGGAGGGATTTAAAGTGCCTTATGACGATCCTATCGTTGAAGAAGTGCGGAAAACACGTCAGCTCATCTTTGCAAAGTTTGACTATGACCTTCGCAAGTACATGGATTACCTCCGCGAGGAGGAAAAAAAGCACCCGGAAAAACTGGCCAAAATCCAGCCGGCCGATTCCAAGCTTTCCGGGCCGGCCGGATGACAAAACCGGGGGTCACCCCCCGGTTTCCGCTTTCGTCAGTCCTTTTCCTCGAACACTTCCCTGCCCGCCCCGCATACCGGGCAAACCCAGTCCCCGGGCAGTTTCTCAAAAGGCGTGCCGGGTTCCACGCCGTGTTCCGGATCTCCCTCGGCCGGATCGTAGACGTACCCGCAGATCGTGCATTCCCACTTCTCCATCCGGATCCCCCTTTCGATTATTCCAACAGGGCCACGGCGTACGCGGCCATGCCCTCCCCACGTCCGCAAAACCCCAACCCCTCGGTGGTTGTAGCCTTGACGTTCACCTGCCCGGAGGATATACCCAGAACCCGGGCGATTGTTTGCCGCATGCGCGGCAGGTATTCGGCCAGGATGGGTTTTTCGGCGACCACCGTGGCGTCGATGTTTCCGACCGTATACCCTTTCCGGGCCAGCAGGCTGCCCACCCGGTACAGGAGATCCGTGCTGGCGATTCCCTTGTATTCCGGATCGGTATCCGGGAAATGCGCCCCGATATCGCCTTCCCCCACGGCGCCCAGCAACGCGTCCATAACGGCATGGACCAGCACGTCGGCGTCGGAATGGCCCTTCAGCCCCCTCTGGTAGGGTACGGCCACCCCGCCCAGCACCAGGGGCGGACCGTCGACCAGACGGTGCACATCGTAACCAAAGCCTATCCTCACTTTATTTTCCCCCCATGAGAATTCCGGCTACCAGCAAATCTCCGGGTGTCGTTACCTTAATATTATCGTACGATCCCGGCACCAACTTTACCGGTCTGCCGTCCATCTCCAGGAGGGCGGCGTCGTCGTATGCCGCGACGCCTTCCCGGCGCGCCCGGCGGTGCGCCGCAATCAGCCAGTCATAACGAAATACCTGCGGAGTCTGCACCGACCACAGGTTGTCCCGGGTGAGGGTTTCCCTGACCATGCCGCCGTCCCCGGCCGTCTTGACCGTATCCGTGACCGGAACGGCGAGAACGGCGCCCCCGGAGGATCTGGCCGCCGCCAACACGGCCAGGAGGTCCTTTCCCGAAAGGAGCGGCCGGGCGGCGTCGTGAACCACCACCCATTCCGTGTCCGGAGGAAGGCCGGACAGCCCCAACCAGACGGATTCCTGCCGCGTGAGTCCGCCGGCGGCGATCCGGAGGCCGGGATAATCCCCGGTCAACGAGCGGACCAAGTCCAGGTCCTCCGGAGGCGCGACCAAGACCAGCCCGTCCACCTCCGGACAAGCGGCCAGGGTCGAAAGCGACCACAGGAAGAGGGGCCGGCCGGCCAGGTACATAAACTGCTTCCTGCCACCCATCCGGCGCCCGCAACCGGCGGCCGCGACTACGGCAAAGGTTCCGGCCATTATTGCCTCCGCTTACGTGGGAAGTGGGGACATTCCGTTGCGCAGCTTGGCGAAGATCATCCGGCCGGCCGACGTCTGGAGAACGCTCGTCACCATGACCGGCACGGTCTGGTTGATGTAGCGCCTGCCACCGTCCACCACGATCATCGTGCCGTCGTCCAGGTAGGCCACCCCCTGGCCCATCTCCTTGCCGTCCTTGACCACCTGTACCACCATTTCCTCGCCGGGGAGCACCACCGGCTTGACCGCGTTGGCCAGGTCGTTGATGTTCAGCACCTTGACCCCGTGTAACTCGGCCACCTTGTTCAGGTTGAAATCGTTGGTCATTACCCGGGCACCGAGGCGTTCCGCCATTTTGACCAGCTTGCTGTCAACCTCGGGCGTATCGTCCAGCCAGCGGACGTTGTCGTAGATCTGCACCTTGATGGTGTTTTCCTTGCGGATCTTGTTCAGAATGTCGAGACCCCGCCTGCCCCGGTTGCGCTTTAAGAGGTCCGGCGAATCGGCGATGTGGCGCAACTCTTCCAGGACGAAGGCGGGTACCAGCAGCACCCCTTCGATGAAACCACTTTCGCACAGGTCGGCGATGCGACCGTCGATGATGACGCTGGTGTCGAGAACCTTGGCGGACGATCCCGGCCTCGGATCACTGCGGACACCTTTTTCCCTGCCCCATTTGGGAAAGTTGGAAAACAAGGACACGAGTTCCTCCCGCTTCTTGATGCCGATGCTCATGCCCAGATAGGCTAAAAGCAACGAACCGAGAATCCAGACCAGCCTGCCCGGCCATCCCATGGCAGACAGGATCCAACCGAATAAATTAGCGATTATGAGGCCAAAGATCAACCCTACGGAACCCATAACCAGATCCTGCGGCGGTGCCTTTTGCAGATAGATGTCCAACCTGGTGGCAATACCCAGCGAACCGCGAATCAACCAGGGAGACAGGATAACCCCCGCCACGATGCCCACGAGGGTTGTCAGCGCCATAAAACCGATCTTCAACTGGGTCGATTCGAAAGCCTGCGGCAATAGGCGGCCATCCAGGACATGGAACCCGACGGAAAAGGCACCGGCTCCAAACCCCAGTACCAGTACGAAAAATATCGTCTTCCTGAACAATTAATCACCCCCTCCCTATTATCCGGACATACATCCATTATAAACCCTTGTTCCCGGGGTAGCAATTAAAAATAAATTAAAAATACTGACACCGTTCTTCCTATCACCAATTGTTTGTCATGTGTTTGTCACAAGAAATAAAAAAAAGTCAGGTCCACCTGACGGCCGGCCCTTAGGCAAAAGCGCCGTCAACCATTAAGAGGGCTTTTTCTTCCTCCAGTTCGGTCGCCAGGACCAGTTCGCTGATGAGGATCTGCCTGGCGTTCTCCAGCATTTTTCTCTCGCCGGAGGAGAGCCCTTTTTCCTTGTCCCTTTTCATGAGGTTGCGTACCACTTCCGCCACCTCGAAGATGCTGCCGGTTTTCATCTTCTCCAGGTTGGCACGGTAGCGCCTGTTCCAGTTGGTCGACATGGCCGTCGTTTCCCCGCCGAGAATGCCCATAACCTGCTCCACCCCGTCCGAATCGACAACCTCCCGCAAGCCGGCCTCATGGCAGCTGCTGATGGGGATCATGACCTTCAGATCGCTTATGGGCAGACGCAACACGTAATACTGTTTCTTCTCCCCCAGGACCTCTTTCTCCTCGATGGATTCTATCACGCCCGCCCCGTGCATCGGGTAGACCACTTTGGCGCCCACACTGAACAAGGATAGATCCCCCTCCTTAAGGTACTGCTCTGCCAGTATAACATATCCCGGGCGTTGTGTCAAAGAAAACTCAATTTTAGCACAGCGGCCACAGCGTGTCAACAAGTTTTTGCCCGCAACCCACGGGCGGAAGCGGGGGCCGGCACGAGCGCACGGGTGTCCTTTTACCATTTGACAAACCGCCCGTGCACTCATTAAAATCTATGATATAATCCAGGTCGGGGGGTGGTCGTTTTGGCGAGGGAAATCGAGGTCGACGGCTTCCAGCATACCGTCTCCGAGTTGCTCATCCGCCATCGCAGCATCCTGGACATCATGACCAAGAGCCAGGAAGCAACGTCCCGCATGAACCGGGCCGTGGCCAAGGCGGTGACCAGCTGCGGCTGCCTCAAAATCAACGCGGGGAAGAAGTCCTCCACGGGCGCCACGTTGAGCGATCTGCGCCAGTTTCTCGATTCCAATCTCTCCGGAGAGATTTGCAACGATTGCCGGGAGACCGTGGAATCGGAGATCGGGCGCAACCTTTTCTACCTGGCCGCCTTGTGCAACGTGCTCGATCTCAACCTTATGGACATTGTCCTCAAGGAAGAAAAGCGCTTGAAAATGCTCGGGATCTTCAACCTCAGCTGAGGCTCACCAGGCCGTGAGTTGCTCGCGAAAACGCTTCAAGCCGTCCTTGATTGAACGCGCCCGGGCTTCGCCTATGCCCTCCACTTCATCCAGCTCCTCGATACTGGCCGCGATGATATTGGAGAAAGAGTCAAACCTGGCCACCAGGTTCTCGATCACGGGTACCGGCAAGCGTGGTATCTTTTCCAGGACCCGGTAGCCGCGCGGCACCACGTTCTGGTCGAGGACGCTCGCGCTGCCCGGGTATCCCAGGGCCCGCACGATCAGCGAGAGATCCAGGAGGTCCTCGGCGGGCCAACTGCTGACCACGTTCATGATGCTCTCCGGCGTCTTCTCCCCGCCCACCATGGCGTAATCCTGGATGATCAGGAGCCCCTCGTCCTCCACGTTGGCCACCAGTTCCTCCAACTGCATGATGATCAGCCGGCCCTCCACCCCGAGTTCGCTGATGTACTTCTCGATCTCCTTGACCACCCGCAACACCATTTCGACTCTCTGGATGGACTTGGCCACGTCAAAAAGGGTAACCCCGCCCTGGTACTCCAGGACGCTCAGGTTGGTCAGAACCCTGTCCAGGACCGAACGGTATTTCTCCAGGGTCTGGATGGCCTGGTTAGCCTTGGTCAGGATAACCCCGAGGTCCCGCAGCACGTACTTCAAGGTGCCCTTGTAAACCGTGATGACTTCCCGGCGCTCGGAGATGGAAATAACGGTGGCGTCGGTCTGTTTGGCCGTGCGGTCGGCCACCCGGTGCCGGATGCCCGTCTCCCCGGAAGGAATCCCCTGGTTGGGCACCAGTTGCGTGTTGGCCGCGATGATCCTCCTGCCGTCCACACTCAGGATGATGGCCCCGTCCATCTTGGCCAGCTCGTACAGGCTGGCCGGGGTAAACTCCGAGTTGATTACGAAACCACCCTCGGTGATTTCCATGACTTCCGGGCCGTCGCCGAGGACGATGATCGCCCCCATCTTGGCCCGGAGAATATTTTCCAGCCCGTCGCGCAGGGGTGTGCCCGGCGCCACCGTACGCAACAGTTTCAGAAGCCTGTCCTCTACCTTCTCATCCCTGACCATCCGCTGTCGGCAAACTCTTGCCTCTCCCCCCTCACACCTTCCCCGAAAATCGTCCGCCTAGGGCAACACGGCCTCAATGGCCTGCGCCAGGGTGGCCACGAAAACCACACCCGGTTCGCCCGGAACCAACTCCGGCCGGTTGGCATCGGGCAGCACCAGGGTGTCAAAGCCCAGCCGCCTGGCCTCGATCACTCTCTGCCGGATGCCGGTCACGGCCCTCACCTCCCCGGTCAACCCTATTTCGCCCATAACCGCCAACGTGCGGCTCACGCACGCCTCGCGAAAACTGGAAGCCAGCGCCACGGCCATACCCAGGTCCACCGGCGGCTCGTCCAGGTGGACCCCGCCGACGGCGCTGACGTAAGCGTCCATGCCGGACAGGCCCAGGCCCAGCCTTTTCTCCAGAACGGCCATCACCATCACCATCCGGCTGTAGTCCACCCCGGTATTAACCCGGCGGGGCGTTCCGAAACCGCCGGGGGACACCAGGGCCTGGATTTCCACCAACAGCGGCCGGCTGCCCTCCAAAACCGGAACCACCACCGCTCCCGCGACCTCTTGCGCACCGTGGGGACTCAGGAAGAGGGCCGAGGGGTTGGTCACCTCGCTCAAGCCTTCGGCACCCATCTGGAAGATACCTATGTCGTTGGTCGAGCCGAAACGGTTTTTGGCCACCCGGAGGATCCGGTGGGTGTGGTAGCGCTCCCCTTCGAGATAAAGGACGGTGTCCACCATGTGTTCCAGCGTCTTCGGCCCGGCCAGGGTTCCCTCCTTGGTAACGTGTCCCACCAACAAAATGGTTATGTTTTTGGCCTTGGCGAGTTTGCCGAGGCGGATGGCCGCTTCGCGTACCTGGGACACGCTGCCGGCGGGCGAAGCCACATCCTCGCTGGCCATGGTCTGCACGGAATCGATCACCGCCAGCACCGGTGCCTCGTTCTCAAGACAGGCCCCGACGCGGGCGACTTCCGTCTCGGCGAGAACGAGCAGCCGTCCGTCCAGGGCCCCCAGCCGGGAGGCCCGCAGGTGTACCTGCCGCACGGACTCTTCCCCGGTGACGTAGAGGACCGGACCGGCCTGGCAGCTCAGGCGGTGGGAAACCGCCAGCAGGAGCGTCGATTTGCCGATGCCCGGGTCCCCGCCCAGGAGAACCACCGATCCCTGCACCAGGCCGCCGCCCAGAACCCGGTCGAATTCGCCGATGCCGGTCACCAGGCGGGGCTCATCGGCGCAAGCGGCATCGAACAAGGGTACCGGCGCCTCGAAGGCCGCCCCTGCCGTCCGGGAGGACTCCACCCGGGGAACAACTTCCTCCAGGGTATTCCAGAGACCGCAGGCCGGACACCGGCCCAGCCAGCGCGGCGCGCTGGCCCCGCATTCACGGCAGTAAAAAACGTTTTTCGCCTTCAAGAGAAATCCTCTCGTTTCCCGGACCGGAACGTCAATTCGGTTACCGCGGCAAAATATACTCTCCACCCGGTGGGAATTGGGCTTCCGTCGTCAAAACTTGCTTCAAAATATATTATGGCATAGCCTTAAGCAAAAAATCAAGCTCCCCTTTCTCACTTTTCCTTAATTACCACATCCTTCTGTAAACGCAGGAGAAGGAGGAGGTTCCCCCCTTCTCCTGTTCTTAAGCCAACTTTTCCACGGCCAGGCGGTCCCCCTCCATGTCGAGCCGGACCCGGTCGCCCCTTTGAAACGTGCCGCGCAGCATCTCCTCCGAAAGACGGTCTTCCACCAGGCGCACAATGGCCCGGCGCAGGGGTCTGGCCCCGAATGTCTCGTCAAAGCCCTCCCGGGCCAGATGCCCGGCAACGCCCGCGTCCACTTCGACGTGGACGTCCTGCTCGGCCAGCCGGTGCACAACCTCGTCCAGCATCAGTTCCACAATCCGCCCGATGTGTTCGGCCGTCAGGGAGTGGAAGACGATAACCTCGTCGACCCGGTTGAGGAACTCCGGCCGGAAGGTGCGTTTGAGCTCAATGGTCAGCCGTTCCTTCATCCGTTCGTAACCGGAATCCACGTGATCCCCGGTTGTGAACCCCATCGCCCCCTCCCGCTTCAGGAACCGGGCACCGACGTTGGAAGTCATAATGATCACCGTATTACGGAAGTCGACCGTTCTTCCCTTGCCGTCGGTCAGACGCCCGTCCTCCAGCACCTGCAACAGGACGTTGAAGACGTCGGGATGGGCTTTTTCGATCTCGTCCAGCAACACCACCGAATAGGGATGCCGGCGTACGGCTTCGGTCAACTGCCCCCCCTCTTCGTATCCCACGTAGCCGGGCGGGGCTCCCACCAACCGCGATACGGCGAACTTTTCCATGTACTCGGACATATCGATCCTGACCATGGCGTCTTCGTCGTCGAAAAGAGCTTCCGCCAGGGCCCTGGCCAACTCCGTCTTACCCACCCCGGTAGGTCCGAGAAAGATAAAGGACCCGACCGGACGCTGGGGATCCTTCAAACCGGCCCTAGCCCGCCGCACGGCCCGGGATACGGCCGCCACCGCCTCATCCTGGCCGACCACCCGGCGGTGCAGGATCTCCTCCAGTTGCAGAAGCCGCTCCGATTCTTCCTCCGCCAGGCGTTTGACCGGCACACCGGTCCAAGCGGCCACGATTTGCGCTACGTCTTCCTCGTCCACCACCAGTTCGGCTCCGCTCGCGCGGCTCTTCCAGGCTTCCCTTCCGGCCTCGAGGTCGGCCTTGATTTTTTGTTCCCGGTCCCTCAAAGCGGCCGCTTTTTCGAACTCCTGGCTGTTCACCGCCGCTTCCTTCTCCTTGCGGACCTCCTCCAGGCTGTCGGTCATTTCCTTTAGGGCCGGGGGAGCGGTAAAAGCCTTCAGGCGAACCCGGGAGGAAGCCTCATCGATCAGGTCGATGGCCTTGTCCGGCAGGAAGCGGTCGGAAATATAGCGGTCGGAAAGCCTGGCGGCGGCGGCGCACGCTTCGTCGGTGATGCGCACCCGATGGTGGGCCTCGTATTTGTCCCGCAACCCCTCCAGGATCCTGACCGTTTCCCCGACCGTGGGCTCGTCGACCATGATCGGGGCGAAGCGCCGTTCCAGGGCGGCGTCCTTTTCCACGTACTTGCGGTATTCATCCAGCGTGGTGGCGCCGATGCACTGCAACTCCCCCCGGGCCAGGGCGGGCTTCAGGATATTGGCCGCGTCGATGGCCCCTTCCGCCGCTCCCGCCCCTACCAGGGTGTGCAGTTCGTCTATGAATATAACGATGTTTCCGGCCGCCCTCAGTTCTTCGAGAACCTTTTTCAACCGCTCTTCGAATTCACCCCGGTACTTGGTGCCCGCCACCAGGGAAGCCAGGTCCAGGGTCACCACCCGCTTGCCCAGGAGCGTCTCTGGTACGTTGCCGGCCGTTATTCTCTGGGCCAGGCCTTCGGCGACGGCGGTCTTGCCCACACCCGGCTCACCGATGAGCACCGGGTTGTTCTTGGTCCGGCGGGACAATACCTGGATGACCCGTTCGATTTCCTGATCACGGCCAACCACCGGGTCAAGCTTGTCGTCCCGGGCCATCGCCGTCAGATCGCGGCCGAATTGATCCAGGGTGACCGTCCTGGAGGCCTGCCCGGAGGACGGATGTCCGACGGGCGCCTTGCCCGTTTCGCCGATGAGCTGGATGACCATGCCGCGCACCCGGTTCAGGTCGGCGCCCAGGGCGCCCAGCACGTGGGCCGCCACACCCTCGCCCTCCCGGATCAGCCCCAGGAGGAGGTGCTCGGTGTCGACGTAATTCTGGCCCATGCGGCGGGCCTCGTCAACGGCCAACTCCAGAACCCGCTTGGCCCGCGGTGTGAATCCGATCTCCGCCTGGGGCTGCCCGCCCTGCCCCGGCTCCACCAGCTGCCGGACGGCCCCCCGCACCTTTTCCACGGTAATATCCAGTTCCACCAGAACCCGGTGCGACACACCCTCGCCAACCGCGATCAGGCCCAGCAGCAAGTGCTCGGTGCCAACGTACGGATAATTCTGCTTCCTCGCTTCCTCCTGGGAAACCAGGAGCACTTTGTGCGCCCGCTCGGTAAACCTGCCGAACATCGTTTACCCCCCTCTGAAACCCTATATCCTGCTTCTAATCAATTCCGCCCGATGTACATCCATCTCGTAGTTGTTCTTCCTGCCGTCTCCCGTTTTGACCAAATAAGCCGGACGGCTGGCTATCATCAATTCGTTTATGAGTTCCGGCGGGATACCGGTCAGAAGGTTCATCTCCACGCCCAGCCGCAGATCGGAAAAAAGACGCATGGCTTCACCCGCGCTCAGGATGCGGGCGTGCTTCAAAAGGCCGTAGGCCCGGAACACCTTGTCCTCGACCAGTTCGCGTCTCTCGCGGTATATCCCCGCGCGCGCCCCCCGTTCGTGCTCCAGCAGTTGCCGGGTGATCAACAGGAGGTTGTTGATCACCTCTTCTTCCGTCCGGCCCAGGGTGACCTGGTTGGAAACCTGGAACAGGTTTCCAACGGCCTCCGTACCCTCTCCGTACAGCCCGCGGACAGCCAGGCCCAACTTCGTCACCGTCGCCAAAAGACCCCTCACCTGGTTGGCCATGACCAGCCCGGGCAGGTGGAGCATCACGGAAGCCCGCAGGCCGGTGCCGACGTTCGTAGGACAGGCCGTGAGGTAGCCCAGTTGCTCCGAAAAGCAATAGTCCAGGTTGAGTTCCAGAGCGTCGTCCACGCCGTTGACCAGTTGCCAGGCCTCGTTCAACTGCAGCCCGGGCAGGAGGACCTGGATGCGCAGGTGGTCTTCCTCGTTGATCATGATGCTGATCTTTTCCTCGCCATCAATGGCAACGGCCTTGTGTTCGAACTGGTTGAGCAGGTCCGGACTGACCAGGTGCTTTTCCACCAGGACCTGCCTCTCCTCGGCGGACAGTTCGCCCATCGTCACCAGTTCTATCCTGCCCGCGCGGGCAAGAAACCTTTCGTCCTCCGAGGCCTTGCGGACCAGGCCGACGACCTGGTCCGCGCCTTCCTTGTTCAACAGGTGGGGAAAAGGCATCCCCGCCAGGTTACGGGCCACCCGGACGCGGCTCGACACGACTACGTCGCTTTCCGGGCCGCCGCCGCCGATCCAGCCCCCCTGCAAATTGTCTACAATGTCATGCACGGACATATCTTACCTCTCCTGTCCGATTCCTTTCTCCAGTTCCTTGATCCGGTCCCGCAGGCCGGCCGCGGCTTCGAACTCCTCCCTGGCCACCGCCTGCCTCAATTCCTCCTTGAGCCGTTCCACCTGCTGGATCAGCCTGGCGTAGCCTCCTGTCCGTTCCGGAACCTTGCCGGTGTGCCGGTCGTGACCGTGAATCCGCTTGACCAGCGGTTGCATCTGCTCATAAAAAGCGCTGTAACAGTTGCCGCACCCCAAAAGCCCGTTCTGGGCGAACTGGCCTTCCCGGAGACCGCAGTCCGGACAGGCGGCCTGTTCGGTCCGCTCTTCGCTCTTGGCCGTTCCCGGACCCATGCCCAAAAGGCCGGCCAGGAAATTGTGGATCTCGAACTGCGGCAGGAAGCCGAAGCTCTGGGCCTGCAAATCGCGGGCGCATTGCTCGCAGAGGTGGATCTTCCTGGTCTGGCTGTTCATGATTTCGGTGATGTGCACCGTTGCCGGTCTCTCCTGGCAGCGTTCACACAACATAACGTCACTTCCCGTTCTTTCTGAAAATGGCCCCCAACATGGCCCTCATCAGGTCCGCCCTGAACCGTCCCCGCTCCCCGGGCGGCAGGTGTTGCGAACCGGCCCCGAGGACGGACTTCATCAAGCCGGCCTCGCGCTCTTTCAAGACGCCGGCCTCGAAAAGCCGCTGCAGGATGTCCGCCGCCACCTGCTCGGAAGTATCCTGCCCGAGTTCCCGACAGACCGTATCCATAAGGTCGCTGGGTCCGCGGGGACTCAGGCGGATGATGCGGATGTAACCGCCGCCGCCTTTCCGGGATTCCACGCAAAACCCCCGGCCCACGCTGAAACGAGTGGTCAGGACGTAGTTGATCTGCGAGGGCACGCACTTGAACTTCAGAGCCAGTTCGTTGCGGCCGATCTTGATGACCCCGCTGTCGCTCCCGTCCAGCAGGTCCTTAAGATAACGCTCGATATAATCGGAAACGCTGGTCATTTACACCACCGCATGATCTTCTGACTTTGACTGACTTTAACTATATTATGAGACCGGGCGCCGCCGGGGGCAACCCCTCCTGCCCTTTATTTTAACCGGCCAGCGGACCAATAACACCGCCGGCGGCCACGGGACGGGCCATATCTCCCGCTGTCTTCCCCTAGCGCGGTATTACGCGGCGGGAACGATGGTTCCTCCAGGAAGAAACCATTGGCCAGCCTGTTCCCCGTGACCCGCTTAGGACCGATACGGCCGTAAACCGCTGGTGCAGACCAACCAGTTAGTCCAATCACTTCATGTTACCGACAAGGCGCAGCACCCCGTCGACAAAGACATGAAAGCTTTTGGAGCCGTTGACCATCACATCGATATGTTCGGCTATTTTCCTTGCCCCACTCAATTTTTGATATTCCGGCACAATCCTCTTCAGTTCCCGGGCGGCACCAATGATGCTGTCCGGGTTCCTGTACCTGGACTTGTTTTGCATACGTGCGACAGAGGGCTCATCATAGGCCCCGGCCACCGCGGCCAGATCGCCGAGAAACCAGGCCTCAAGCTCGTTACAGACAATACGGACCAGGGAGTCGTCCCTGCCGGCCTCCGCACACATGCACCCAAGCTTATCCTTTACCGCGCGACAATCTGCTCCATCCTGATCGCGCACTACGACAAATCTTACTCCCGGTTCCCGCCAGGCACGCATTTTGCGCGGAATCGATCTTTCCAGATCCTGCTTTCCATCATGGGGAACCAGTTGAAACGTCACCCGGGGAGGAAGGATTCCGGGCAAAAACACCTGCAAAAACTCTTTGATTGAAGGCTCCTCCAGCAAGAATACAATTTTGCTCATCCGGGTCCGGCCCCTTCAAAGAAACTCTGCTTCCACAAGGCCCCCGGCAAATCGCCTTCATCAACCAGACGCCTGACCAATTGGTTTTCCGCTGCCCGTTGAACCCTGCTGAACCCATCCATTTTGGTCAGCCAGAACAACTCGGAGATTTCCACCCCGCTCACGAAATCCGGCGAATGCGTGGAGATAAAGACCTGCCCGCCCCTATCACTGTAGCTTCTAAATTCTTCAGCCAGTTCACTTAACAATTCTGGGTGTAATTGATTTTCCGGCTCTTCAATGCAAAGCAGCGGATGGGGACTGGGATCGTTCAAAAGGAGTAAATAGGCGAACATCTTAATGGTTCCATCGGATACATAACGGGCGACGAAAGGATCCTTGAACGACCCATCCTGAAACTGCAAGACAATCCGTCCGTCCGCTGTTTCAGTAGCTTTTACATCTTTTACTCCAGGAACCGTTCCTAGCAACGTAAGCAAACCTTAGCGTAGGCCACTAATTACGCAGAGGGAGGGAGTCTTAGCGGAATGGCATAAGGCAGGACGCTTACACGTCGCCCCCGCCATCCGCAGAGTCCTCCACCGTGATATTCCCACTGTCGTGTACTGGTCCTTT
>JAJYZD010000092.1 GCA_021800315.1 Bacillota bacterium
GCCACTTCCATACGGGCCTGGTTTTCCATCACCGCCATGGGGCACCTCTTTTCCGGTACAGAAATGATTACGGACTAACGAGGGTGAAAGGGACAACGTTCAGGAAGACACCTGCTCCGGTGGGGGATCAATTGATGCCTGTATGTTTCTTCCTCTTTCACCATGATTATAATATGTTCACAGAAGCATAGTCAAGAGGTCCGGAAGAAAAATGTTCCGGTACTTTTGCCCGAGGGACCTTCCCGCGATATAATCCAATGCAATTCCACCAAGGGGTCGGGCTCTTTTCAACCGAACAAATATACGCCTTTTGGCTTGACACCTCCGTTCAGACGTATTACAATGGCAGGAAGGAAAAGGAAGCATGCTCCGCCACCACCGGATCCGCGCGAAATCCTTCATGGCCGCATGGCGACGCTGTTCAGGGGGAAACCATTGGGAGGAGGCTGCCTCCGGGTGGCTGGGTCCTTGTTCCCGGGCCGGAGGAAGACAGGTGGCGGTATGGAGCAGCGAATATGAGTTTGGTGGAGGTTTTTTGCGTATGACGATTGAGGAGAAGCTGAGGGAGATGGGCGTCAGCCTGCCGGCGGCGCCCGCCCCGTTGGCCAGTTACGTACCCGCGGTGACGGCCGGGCAACTGGTTTTCACCTCCGGACAGGTGCCCCTGGCTAACGGGCAACTGGGTTGGAAAGGCAAGGTGGGCCGGGATGTCGATGCGGAAGGCGGCTACCAGGCGGCCCGCCAGTGCGCCGTCAACTGTCTGGCCGTGATCAAGGCGGTAGCCGGCAGTCTGGACCATGTGGGCAGAATTGTCAAGGTCACCGGGTTTGTCAGCAGCGCGCCCGGTTTCAACGACCAGGCGAAGGTGGTCAACGGGGCCTCCGATTTCCTGCTGGAGCTGTTCGGTGATGCCGGACGTCATGCCCGGGCGGCTGTGGGGGTAAGCGAGTTGCCACTCGACGCGCCCGTCGAGGTGGAAATGGTCGTTCAACTCCGGGATTAGACCTGTTAATCCGTTCAGTCATAGACCCCGCGGCTAAAGCCGCGGGCTTGTAGAGGAAACTCAACAAGTGAAAACGTAACAGTTATTGTCAAAGCCCTGGCCGGCTCCTGGAACCACCTGTCCCAAAGATCGTGGAAAGGTGGTTTTTCATCACTGCGAATAAGCTGACAATTTAAACCCCAAAAAAAGCGGCCCGGTTGGCGATGGTGGCTTTTTTGACCCAGTCGGTTATTCACGCGGGTAAATAAATGAATGACAATATTTGTTACAGACATAGCAGGGTATTTGTGATAGAATAAAGCAACGTCGGTCAATTGACGAACTGTGTATAGTTTTCCTTCTTATGGAGAGAGGTGCGACACTGGTGAAGGCTGTCAAACGGGTCCTGTCCCTGTTGCCCTTGAGAGGGATTCTGGTGTTTCCGTACACGGTCATCCACCTGGATGTAGGCAGGGAAAAGTCTATCCAGGCTGTGGAAGAAGCCATGCTCAAAGAGCATATGATTTTTCTGTCCAGCCAAAAGGAAGCCCAGACGGATGACCCGGGTGTCGAGGATATTTACCAAATCGGCACCGTCGCTGAAGTAAAGCAGCTGCTGAAGCTGCCCGGCGGGACTATCCGGGTACTTGTTGAAGGCATTGCCAGGGCCCGCATCAGGGAATACCGCAGTTTCGAACCGTTTATCATGGTCGAGGTGGAGCAGTACTCCGAAGCGTTTGCCAAAACCACGGAAGTGGAGGCGCTGATGCGCCATCTGGTTTACCAGTTCGAACAATACGTAAAACTGTCGAAACGGGTGCCCCCGGAAACGGTGGTCTCCGTGATCAACCTGGAAGAGCCCGGCCGGTTGGCCGATATTGTGGCCTCCCAGCTTCCCCTGCGCGTCGAGGACAAGGAAAGCGTGCTCGAAGCGGTGGATATCGTCGAACGGTTGGAGAGGCTGTGCGCCATCGTTACCCGGGAGTTGGAAATAGTCGAACTGGAGCGCAAGATCAACATCCGGGTGCGCAAACAGATGGAGAAAACCCAGAAGGAATATTATCTGCGGGAGCAGATCAAGGCCATTCAGAAAGAACTCGGCGAAAAGGACGAGAGGGTCGCCGAGGGAGAGGAACTGAGGGAAAAGATCGCCCAGGCCAAGCTGCCCAAGGAAGTCGAGGAAAAGGCCCTCAAGGAAGTCGAACGACTGGAAAAGATGCCGCCCATGGCGGCCGAGGCCACGGTGGTTCGCAACTATCTCGATCTGATCGTGGCCCTTCCCTGGTCCAAGACCACCAGGGACAGGCTGGATATCAACCTGGCGGAGAAGATCCTGGAAGAGGATCACTACGGGTTGACCAAGGTCAAGGAGCGGATTTTGGAATACCTGGCGATCCGCAAGTTGAACAAGAAAATGAAGGGGCCCATCTTGTGCTTTGTCGGTCCGCCCGGCGTCGGCAAGACTTCCCTGGGCAAGTCCATCGCCCGGGCCCTGGAGCGCAAGTTTGTCCGGATATCGTTGGGCGGAGTGCGTGACGAGGCGGAGATCCGCGGACACCGCCGCACTTACGTGGGTGCCCTGCCCGGCCGGATTCTGCACGGGATGCGCAATGCCGGTACCAAGAACCCGGTGTTCCTGCTGGACGAAGTGGATAAAATGAGCGCGGATTTCCGCGGCGACCCGTCTTCGGCTCTTCTGGAGGTCCTGGATCCGGAACAGAACAACAGTTTTTCCGATCACTACCTGGAGATGCCCTTCGATCTGTCCAACGTCATGTTCATCACTACGGCCAACGTGCAGCACTCCATTCCCCGGCCGCTTTTGGACCGCATGGAAGTGATCAACATCTCCGGCTATACCGAGGAGGAAAAACTGCAGATCGCCATGCGCCACCTCCTGCCCAAGCAGCTCAAGGAACACGGATTGACCGGAGTTAACCTGAACCTTTCGGACAAGACCATACTCAAGTTGATCAGGGAATATACGCGGGAGTCCGGGGTGCGTAACCTGGAGCGCGAGCTGGCCTCCGTGTGCCGCAAGACGGCCAAGCAGATCGTTTCCGGCAAGGGCGACCGGGCGCGGGTAACGGTACAGACCCTGGAGCAGTATCTCGGAACGCCCAGGTACCGCTACGGCCTGGCCGAGGAGGAAGACCAGGTCGGCGTGGCTACCGGCTTGGCCTGGACGGAGACCGGGGGCGATACCCTGGCCATCGAGGTCAGCGTCTACCCCGGAACGGGCAAGCTGAACCTCACCGGCAAACTTGGCGACGTGATGAAGGAATCGGCCCAGGCCGGGTACAGCTATGTGCGGAGTCGCACCTGCCAACTGGGGGTCGACGCGGGCGTGTACGAGAAGCGGGACATCCACGTGCACATTCCGGAAGGAGCCATTCCCAAGGATGGACCTTCGGCCGGCATAACCATGGCAACGGCTCTGGCCTCGGCCCTCACGGAACGCAAGGTGAGGCGCGATGTCGCCATGACCGGGGAGATAACCCTGCGGGGCAGGGTGCTGCCCATAGGCGGCATCAAGGAGAAAGTCCTGGCGGCCCGGCGGGCGGGCATCAAGACGATTATCCTGCCCAGGGACAACAAAAAGGACCTGGATGAGATCCGGCAGAAGGTGAAGGGTAAAATGCAATTCATCCTCGTTGACCATATGGATGAAGTCCTGGCGGCGGCCCTCCTGGAAAAACCGTTCGAACTCGGCGAGGTGGGCGAATTGCCGGAAATACCGCCCCAGGCCTTTACGGAGATGTGTCCGGAGGAAATGACGAGGTTGTAGGGACACCCGCAAAAGTAAAGAAGAAAGGACGAAAGCCCTTTCTTCTTTTTTCTGTTCCGGCACGATCAAGCCGTTTTGCGGTTCGGACGCGTCAAGGGCCGCTTCTCCCAGGCTTCAGGCCACTGTGATCACCCTGCCGGATCGGTGCAGGCGTTCGGTGATCTCCAGCATGTTGCTGACCCGTCCCAGGGCGGGTTTTTCCTCCAGCCGGTAGTATTTAAGGCAGGTGCCGCAGCAAAGGATTTCGGTTCCCTTGTCCTTCAGGGCTTCGAGTTGCGGCAGCACCGAAGAGCCGGCGACGGCCAGGAACACTCCCGTATTGAGGAAGACCAGGGTCGCGGGCGGGTCTTCCGCCAGGGCCACTAAAAGACTTTTGATCAGGACCTCCCCCAACTCCGGGGATCCCTGGCCGAACTGGTTGGAGGTCACGAGATACACGGGCCCGTCCCCGGGCGCCGGGGCGGCAGGCCTTTCCCCGTCCTTCTTTTGCACCCGGATCTCCCAGAGGCCGCCCTGCCCGGTGACCCCGACCCCGTACCCGCCGTTGCGGGCAAAAAGCGATACGTTTTCCCGGGCCGCCGCGTTGTCGACCAGGATGACCACGGCCTCTACCTCAGGATCCTCCAGGGCCTTCCTGGTCTGGATGACGGGATGCGGGCAGGCCAGCCCGCGGCAGTCCAACCTCTTTTCGTTCATAGGCAACTTCCTCTCACTTTTCCACGGTAATTAAAGAAGATCCCTGTTCGACCACCCCGCCCACCACCCGGGCTTCCGTCACACCATGGGAATGCAACTGGGCGAGGAACTCGCCGGCCTGTCCGGAAGGAACGGCGGTCAGGAGGCCGCCCGAGGTCTGCGGGTCGAAGAGAATGAGTTCCCGGGCCTGGTCCAACCCGGTCAGGCCGACCTGGCCCTCCAGATACTCGCGGTTGCTGTACGCCCCGGCGGGTATGATCCCCATCGCCGCCATTTCCTCCACGCGGGGCAGGAGCGGCAGCGCTCCGTACCGGAAGACCAGGCTCACCCCGCTGGCCCTGGCCATTTCGGCGGCGTGACCCAAAAGGCCGAAGCCGGTGATGTCGGTGCAGGCCTTCAATCCGAAACGCGTCATGGCTGCGCCGGCTTCCCGGTTCAGGGTACGCATGCTTTCGGTCACCTGGTTTATGGTGTCTTCGTCCAACAGGTCCCCCTTGAGGGCGGCGGCGAGGACGCCGGTGCCCAGGGGCTTGGTCAGAACCAGGACGTCGCCGGGGCGGGCGCCGGCGTTGGTTATGACGCCGGCGGGCTGCGCCAGCCCGGTCACGGCCAGGCCGTACTTGGGCTCGTCGTCGGTCACGGTGTGCCCGCCGGCGATGACCGCGCCCGCCTCCAGAACCTTGTCGGCGCCACCACGCAGGATGTCCCCCATTACTTCGGGCGGCAGGCAGTCCGGGAAGCACATGATGTTCAGGGCGAAGACCGGCCGCCCGCCCATGGCGTAGATGTCCGACAGCGCGTTGGCCGCGGCGATCTGCCCGAAAAGGTACGGATCGTCGACCACGGGGGTGAAGAAGTCCACCGTGGCCAAAAGGGCCAGGTCGCCGGTCAGCCTGTAGACGGCGGTATCGTCAGCCGTCCCCGGCCCTACCAGCAGGTTTTCATCGTGCATGGGGGGTATTTGGCGCAGAACCTGCGCCAGGGTGGCCGGGCCCACCTTGGCCGCTCACCCGGAGGCCTTGGTGTAAGCGGTAAGCCGTATTTTCGGTGCGGACAAGACAGCACCCCCTTCGCCGGTTTCCCATATATAGATCTATGTTTCGGCCCGGAGGATGTATATCCTTTATCGCCTTAATAGAAATACTTTATCGATAGGGTTCGCCGGAGAAAAAAACCTTATCATCCCTTCATAGTCTTTCCCGCTTTGGCTTTTCGTTAGTTGAGGGCGGGCCAGATCCAGCGTTTGTGGAGCGGTGTTTGCAGGGCCTGCAGCGACGGGAGCGGATCGACGGCCCGCTCGTACGGGACGGGCTTGTTCAGTTCGCCGGCTTCCTCCATCATGTTGACCCAGTTCCGGTACACTTTCCGGCTGATCACGGGGGACGCGGGCCAGACGCCGGCCTTCTGGTAGCGCGCCAGGGCCGCGGCGATAACGGCGGGGTCAACGCCCGGCAGGTACCTGGCCGCGTCCCGGCCGGGGGCGGGGTTATGGGCCAGCCACACCAGGGAGCGGTAGATCGCCCGGGTAAAGGCGGCCAATTCCCGGGGATGGTCGCGGACCATGGCCGGGGAAGCCAGGAAAACTCCCGCCGGCAGGTCGCCGGCCACGGCCCCGGGAAAGGCGCTCACCCTGGCCTGGCCCCGATATTCCAGGAGACTGGCGGTCGGTTCGGACGCCTGCAGGAAGCGGCCGGTTCCGGCCAGAAAGGCCGGTATCCGGAGCAACGGCGGGATGTTCTCCAGCACCGTAACCTGGTATTGGGCCCGCACCCCCTCTTTTTTCAGGACCGTCTCCAGCACCGCCTGCTCCTCGGTGCCGGGAGGGTAGCCTACGATGGAGCTTCCCTGCAGGCTGGACCACCGGAATTCGCCCGGTTCCCGGCTGAGCAGGAAGGTCGGATCCAGGCGGCCCACCCGGGCGAACATGACGGACGGGGAGGTCAGGAGCACGTCCGGTCCGGCCAGGGCCACGACCGGCTCCCTGTTCAGGGCGGCTGCCAGGTCTCCCCGGCTGGCGGCCACGGACACCCGGACGTCGAGGCCTTCCCGGCGGAAGAAACCCTCCTCCCGGGCCAGGTAGAACGGGAACCAGTACGGACTTTGTCCGGACAGCACCACTTCCAGGGTCTTGGGGGGCAGCCACCAGGTCCTGGTGAAGACCATGGTGACGGCGAGGGCGGCTAGCAAGACGACGATGATCCGGCGCATGGCGTGGTCTCCCCCGGCTTTTCTTTTTCTATATGTATGGCTCGTCCCGGTTTTGATGCCTGGTGGATGGCCCCCGGGTATCCCGCGGAGAATTCGTGATTCCTGGAAGGAGAATCGAACCGCGTCGTCGAATTATTCAACGTTTTCAAAATAGCGTTCCATAATATCAAACGACGGCGGAGGAATCCATTGGATCTGCGGGAATTTCTCTTTTTACCACTGGCTGAACAAAGATTCAACTTTACCGTCAGCGCGCGGGAGCGGGGGCTTTTTGCCGGGTCGGAGTTCCTGCGGCGGGCCGCCGCGGAACTCCGCGTGAACGTTGAGTGGATCGCCCCCGACGGTTTTCCCTTGCAAAGCGGCACCCCCGTTTTGGTGGGCAGCGGCGACGCCGGACAGGTGACCGGGGCGGAGGAGACGCTTTTGGGGGGCATCGGCAAACCATCCGGGGTCGCCACTGCGGCGGCGGACTTTGTCCGTACGGCCCAAGGCCGGGCCAGGATCGTTTGCGGGGCCTGGAAAAAAGTCTCCCCGGCGGTCAGGGCGGATTTGCGCCAGGCCATCGCCGTCGGCGGCGCCGGGATCCGGATTGCCGATGAAGCGTTCATTTACCTTGATAAGAACTGCGTGCGCATGTTCGGCGGCGTAGGCCCGGCGATAAGGCGGGCGAAGGAATTCGACCCGGAAAGACTGGTGGTGGTCCAACTGCGGGGTGAAAGGGAGCCGGTTGGGCGGGAGGCCCGTACCGCCGTCGCGGCGGGGGCGGGGATCCTCATGGTCGATACCGGCGACTTGGCCGACATCAAGGACGCCGTGGACGAAATCCGGCGGGGGGGCCGGCGGGACAAGGCGCGGCTGGCCTTCGCCGGCGGCGTGGTACTCGCCAGGGTGCCCGCGGCGATTGCCGCGGGGGCCGATATCATCGATGTGGGAAGGGCGGTCATCGACGCCCCCATGCTCGATTTCCGGTTTGACGTCGAGGAGGTGTAGTCTATGGAGTGGGATCTCCTGGAGAAGACCACCTTTTGGGTGGACGGCGTCGATCTGGCGCAAGTGAACCTGGGCGACGTGGCCGGGGCGGCGGCCGCGGCGCTTTCCCTGCGGCCGGGCGAAGTGATGGTGGTCGATGTGCGGCCGGGGCAGGTGGCCTTTGACGTTCTGCGCAACCCGGTGCGGGCCCAAGACATTGCCGGCCGGGAAAAGGAACTCCTGCGGCGTTTGGGGAACGTGCCGGGGGTTACGGTTTCGGCGCTCGCGGCTGTGCATTCCGAGGGGGTCCTGGGCTACATCGCGCTGGACGAAAAGGATGCGGCCGGGGTGCTGGCCGAATCCGCGCGCCTGGCGGCCGGTGTAAGCGCAGCCGTTAAGGTGCGGGCGGTGGTTTTCGCCTCCGGGGCCGAGGTTATGGCCGGCAAGATTGAAGACACGAATTCACCTTACATTATGCGGGCCTTGCGGGAAGCCGGCTTTAAGGCGCGGTTCGGCGGCGTCCTGGAAGACCGGGCGGTTCCGGCCGCGGCCGCCATCGAAGCCGCCCTGGGACGGGGTTACGGTTTGGTCGTCACGACCGGCGGGGTCGGGGCCGAAGACAAGGACTTCGGCATCGAGGCGGTCCGCCGCATGGATCCGGGGGCCTGTACGCCCTGGATCCTCAAATTCACGCCCGATTACCACCGGCACCACAAGGAAGGCGTGCGCATCGCGGTCGGGGAAGTGGGGCTGACCAGACTGGTGGCCCTGCCGGGACCCCACGAGGAGGCCAAACTGGGTTGTGACCGTTTGATCGAGGGGTTGAAGCGGGGTTTGGCCAAGGACGACCTGGCCGAATTCATCGCCGGCGCTTTAAGGCGGCGCTGGCGGGAGGCGTTTGCATCCCGGGACGGGGCGGTCGGTTAACGGGAAAAAAGGGAGGTGCGCATCTTGAAAGTCGTCAACCTGCTGGCCGTGGTGGACGCGGCAAAGTGCCGGGGTTGCAAAACCTGCGAGCGGGTATGCCCGGTGCTGGCGGTCAGGGTGGAAAACAAGAAGGCGCAAATCGACGAGGCGCGCTGCCGCGGCTGCAACAATTGCGAACAGCGCTGCCCGGAGAGCGCGGTTGCCATGGTACGGCGGGAAGAGCCGCTGGTGGTCCGGGTCGATTGGGACGAGGCCGACTACGCGGAAATTGTTGCTCTTTGCCGGCGGGCGCGGCTCAACCCGGAGCAACTGGTCTGTTACTGCACGGCGACCCGGGCCGAGGAGGTGGCGGCGGCGGTGCTGCAGGGGGCCCGCTCGCCGGAGGAGATCTCCCTGCGTACGGGGGCGCGCACCGGCTGCAAGGTGGAGTGCATCCAGCCGCTCCTGCGCCTCCTGGAAGCGGCCGGGATCCAACCCGAACCACCGGAGGGCGGCTGGCAGTGGTACGGCCGGACCGTGACCGCCTGGGAGATTCCGGAGGATATCAAGAAAAAATATGCCGGCTTTTATTTTGACGAGGATATCAAGCTCCTGGACCGCGTGGTAAACGCTCCCCTGCAGGGAAGGAGGGATTCCTGATGCGTCCGCCCATTGCGCCTCTGGCGCCGCGCGTTTCGCAATACGGCATCGACCCGGCGTACGTCGGGACCCGGGTCAGCGAGTTGCCGGGCATGACTTCGGTCCCGCTCACCGAGTTGTTTCCCGACCTGCCGCCGGTCGTCTTCCCGGGCGGGGAGGGGGTCGCCGTCATCCGCCGGGCGACGGAGGCCGCCCTGGCCAAAGTGGACATGAATATGATCAAACCGGAGCATTCGGTTAACATCCTGGCCTCCCACCACGGGTTCACGCTTTTGGGCGGCGAGCCCTACGCCGAGATGTTGAAGACCATCAAAGACGTGCTGGAGACGCGGACGGGTTGCACAAAGATCCGCCTGCGCGCCGGGGTGGGGCTGCGCTTCCGGGAGACCGAGGAATACATCAAGCGGTACGGGCTGGATGAGCACTTCGGGGACAAGGCCGCCGGCGTCGCCCCGGTCGACCAGGGTATCCCGATTGAAACGGAGATCGGCACCCTGTACGGCATCAAAAAGGTCTACGACGCCGACTGGATCGTCCACGCCCACAACAGCGACGTGCGGGAGGTGCACTTCCACCGCCAGGTGGACCGGGCGGTGAAGCCCTTCGGCATGTCCTACGCCCGCATTGAGACGCGCTCCACCTACCATCAGAACCTGGGTCCGCGGGCGGCCAACTTCACGGCCCGGGCCATCTTCGACTCGGCCTTCGTACAGGACAAGTTCGCCTTCGCCTCCTTCCTGACGGTGGCCCCCAACGGCATCATCGGCGTGGACGCCGACAACGATCTCTACGCCCTGAACGGGCGGGTGACCCTGACCGGGTGCCGTTATTACGGCAAAATGATGACCCTGTTCGGCGAAATCGACGAGTGCATCGCGGCCCTTGATTTCCCCTGCCCGGTGGTCTACGTCTTCGCCGCCGGGGTGATCTACGCCAACTTCGCCGGGGCGAACACCGACCTGTATGATCTCGACCTGCCGTTGCCGGCTTACACCTGGTACACGGAAGCGTTTTACGGCGTCAAGGGCAGGCCGCTCCTCGACGATATCCCGCCGCTCAACCCGGCCATCCGCATGTGCGTGCACAACTACGCCTGGGTGGGCTATCCGAGCACCTTCTTCAGCGAGCATATCCCGACCGTGGTGGTGGGCCGGGAGCAGGCCGACCTTTTCAACCGGGATCCGCAAAACCTGACCTACATGAAGCACGCCGTGGTGGCGGAGAGTACCGCGGCGGCCATGGACTTCGCCTACAAAGTTACCGGCACCGCCAAGGTCCTCGTTTTCGACGGGGCCATGGGCGGCATCAACGTCAGCGAACCGCTGGCCGAATTGTTGCTACGCAAGGCACCGGCCGTGAACCAGCGGGTGGAGGAAGTGCTTTTGCCCAAGTGGCTGCGCCAGCGGGGGATCAGCCGGTAGGAAACGAGGTTCGGCGAGGGGGACGCTCTTGACCCATCCGGCGGTCACCGGCAAGAAGGTTTTTCCGGGCGGGATCGTCGTCATCCACCTCGGCGCCACCTGGGAGGGTTAGTGCGCCAGGATCTGCCGCACGGTGGCCGTGGGGGACAGCCCGCCCGCTCAGGCCGCCGTCTGCGATATGCTGACGGCGGCCCAAAAGAGGGCTGTCGCGATCCTGCATCCCGGTGTTACGGCCGGCGAGGTGGACCGGGCCGTCCATGTGCCCGGAGTCGGCGGACCGACGGTTACGGACGTGATTTACCAGGCCGGGGGGGTCGCGAAGTCTTGGCCGATTTCCCGCGGCAGTTGTTCCGGGTGTAGTATGGTGACGGCAGCGACGATAAGAAGGGTGTTGGGCTAATGTCCGGTCAACCGGGGGAAAAAGACCGCAAGAAGAATGGGCAGCCGGTAAACTCGATTCAGTCGGTGGAAAGAGCCATCCTGATTTTGGAGCAGTTGTGCCGGGGGCCGGCGGCGCTGGCGGAACTTTCCCGGGCGCTGGACCTGCACAAGAGCACAGCGCACGGTCTTTTGCAAACCATGGTCAAGCACGGCTACGTGCGGCAGGAAACGGCCACCGGCCGCTACCGGCTCGGTCACCGGGTCCTGGTGCTGTCGAGCGCGTACCTGGAGCACTGCGACCTGCGCGAGACAGCCCGTCCTTATTTGCGCCGGCTGGCCGAGGAACACGGGGAGACGGTACACCTGGTGGTCATGGACGACGGCCAGGTGGTGTACGTCGACAAGATCGACAGCCCGCAATCCATCCGTATGGTCTCGAGCATCGGCCGGCGCCTGCCGGCCCACTGCACCGGCGTGGGCAAGGCCGTCCTGGCCTTCCTGCCCGAGGAGAGCATGCTGTCCGTGGTGAAAAAGCGCGGTCTCTCCCGCTTTACGGAGCACACCATAACCACCATGGAGGAACTGGCCGGGGAACTCGCCCGCATCCGGGAGGAAGGGGTGGCTTACGACCGGGAGGAGATCGAGGAGGGACTGCGTTGCGTGGCGGTGCCCATCATCGGCTATGGACAGTATCCGGTGGGGGCGATCAGCGTGGCGGGGCCCGCCTGGCGCCTGACGGCGGAAAAAGTTGCCGCGGTGGCCGGGTCGTTGAAAGAGGTGGCCGCGGAGATTTCCCGGCAGATGGGGGAATGCTCGGACCCGGGCGGCGACCATCCGGCGGTTCCCATGAACCGGTAGAGTATTGAAAAGCGGGATCCGGCCGTCCCGGTGAGGGTATGCCCAGGTATGCGAACGCCGTTTTATAATATCAAACTGGGCTGGCCCGGGAGGCCTTGACCTTGCGGCAGCCCTGATCGCCCAGGGTGCCAAGCGGATCGAGACCCGCAGTTGGCCCACATCGTACCGCGGGCTTCCGGCGATTCATGTTGCCAAGCGGTACCCGCCGAACCTGCGGGCCGCGCCCGCCCATGCGCCCTTGTTGTCCGCGCTGGCAGGGGTTAACCCGGGGGAATGCCTGGGCATGGTGGTTACCGTGACCGGGTCGGTGGACTGCCGGGCCAGTGAACCTGGGAACATTCCGCCGGAGAGGACTACCGGGCCGGCCGGTTCATGTGGAAACCGCGGAACGTGCGGGGACCGGTAGAGCCGGCGGCCGTGCGGGGTAGGCAGGGGCTGCGGGTTTGGAAGTGCCGGAAGATAAATGATTGCTAATTTTCCGAGCCTATGCACGGAAAATACAGGAGAAAGGAATGTTCGCACGGAAGAATGCTTTTCATGTCAAATAAACGGCAAAAATAGAGATAAACCGGGTTTGTTTTCGTGTACACATAGTAGGATAATGAAGTTGCTTATATTACCACAAAGTTAAGGAGGGGTCAATGTGTTTTCTGATGGTGGGGTGGGTAACCGGGTCATGGATCGACCTGTTGGATTATTTCAAGTCATGGGCGTACTCTCGTTCATGTTTCTGGCCATGGCGGCAGGAGCTTTCCTGGTTCCGCCTACGCTGTTCCTGCCGGCCGTGATCGTTGAGTTTGCCCTGCTGTTCATTATTCCGGGGGTAACCCGGCGCGACCGGGCGCAGGGTAGACCGGTGTCGCACGGAATGGCCGGAATGCTGGCCATGGTCTTCGCGGCGGCCGCCGGAGCCGTTCTGGCTCCGTTGGTTCAGGGCCTGGCCCAGACATCCCAAGGGACGGCGCTCCTGGCCGAGGCTGCCCTGGTCACTTTTGCCGTGTTCGGCATATTCGGCCTGTATGGACTGACCACGAACCGCAACCTGGGCGGGCTTGCCCGGGTGCTCTTTTTTGCCCTGCTGGTCCTGGTGGGAATCATGTTGCTTTCCTTGTTCTTCAGCAGTTTCTTCAGTCCGTTTGCCTTGCTTATCGGGTTGGGCGGCGCGGTCGTTTTCGCCCTCATGACGGCGGTTGACTTTCAGCGGGCCAAGTACGCAGGGGAAGACAGCGCGGTCATGGTTGCCATCAGTATTTTCCTGGATTTTGTAAACCTGTTTGTTTTTA
>JAJYZD010000339.1 GCA_021800315.1 Bacillota bacterium
GGTATCTCCATAACCACCGCCGCCCTTCAGTTCGACTGCCGGGGATACAGGATAAACCTTCTGGACACCCCCGGACACCAGGATTTCAGCGAAGATACCTACAGAACGCTCATGGTAACGGACAGTGCGGTGATGGTACTGGACAGCGCCAAGGGAATCGAACCCCAAACCAAAAAGCTTTTCCAGGTGTGCCGGCTTCGGCATACACCCGTTCTCACTTTTATCAACAAGCTGGACCGCCCGGGGCGGGACCCGCTGGAACTGCTCGACGAAATCGAGCAGACGCTGGGCATCGCCCCGGTGCCCATGAACTGGCCCATCGGCAACGGGCCTGCCTTCAGGGGCGTTTACGACCTGTACCATAAGAATGTGCTGCTGTTCGAGCGGACCGAGCACGGCCAGCGCCAGGCCCCCGTGCAGGCGCACGACCTTGATGACCCCGTCCTGGCGGATTTGCTCGGCAAGGACGATTATGGACGGCTGGTGGAGGAAGTTGAATTGCTGACGGGAGCCGGGGCGGTCTTCGACCGTCCATGTTTTCTGGCCGGCGAAGTCACGCCGGTGTTCTTCGGCAGCGCCATCAACAATTTCGGACTGGAGCCCTTTCTGCAAGCTATTCTGGATTCCGCGCCGGCGCCCCGCCCCCGCGCCGGCGACCGGGGTATGGTCGATCCGGCCCGCAGTGATTTCTCCGGGCAGATTTTTAAGATTCAAGCCAATATGGACCCCTTGCACCGGGATCGCATCGCCTTCCTGCGGGTCTTTTCCGGACGGTTGGAAAAGGATATGACGCTTTATCATTCCCGCCTGGGACGAAAAGTGCGGATTCCCAGGGCTTACCGGTTCTTCGCCCGGGAACGCGAAATAGTGGAGGAGGCCTATCCGGGCGACGTGGTGGGCCTCGCCAACCCGGATCTTTTCAACATCGGCGATACCCTGTGCTCGGGAAGGATCTTCAAGTTTGACGCCATTCCCCGTTTCCAACCGGAACATTTCTGTATCCTCCGCAGCCGGGATACAGGCAAATACAAGCAGTTCAACAAGGGGATCCTGCAACTTGAGGAAGAAGGCGCCGTACAAGTCCTTTTCTTTTCGGCGAGCCTGCGGGGAGACCCCGTCCTGGCGGCGGTGGGACAACTTCAATTCGATGTGGTGGTGGCGCGGCTCCGCGCGGAATACGGCGTGGAAACTTCGGCCGACCTCCTACCCTTCACCTGTGCCCGCTGGGTTGAGTATGACCAGGAGCGGCAAAACGAAATCTACTGGCCGACGGCATCCCGGCTGGCCTACGACCGGGATGGAAAGCCGGTGGCACTGTTTCCCTCGGAATGGGAGTTGAAGTACTGTCTGGAGAAAAATCCGGGTGTTGTATTCAAAGAACTGGGTTAAGCCGTGTCGTGGGTCTGTCACCGGCCTTCACCGATGGAACACGGATCCGCCGGAGGGTCCCGGCTAAAACCCGGGGCCCTCTGGCGGGCAGGAACCATTACAGGTGCGTCTTACACCGGCTGGGGTGGGCCTCCCATTAGGGACACCTCCGGCGCTGCCCGGGAAATGGCCTGGTCCTGCCCCGGGCAGCCAGGGATCGCTTATGTTTCGATGCATCCGCCACGCCGGCGACCAGGCCTCCCCGCCCGGACCCTGCCGGAAACCAGGGGACGACCGGCCGGAACGGCCGGGAGGTTCCGCCGGAGGCCCCGGATCACCCGGGGTCTTTTCCCGTCCCGTTACAGCGGCGCCTCCCGCCGGGGGCTGGCGTACCCGGGCACTTCCACCAGGATCACGTCCATGCCGATTTTGACGATCTTGTTCCAGGGTACCACCGTTTCCTGTTCGCGGCCGAACACACCCAGCAACCGGCCGGTGCCCGGCAGGATCAGGGCGCTGATCCTGCCTTCACCGAGGTCTATATCCACGTCCTTGATCGGCCCGAGCCTCTGTCCGTCAACCACGTTGACGACCTCGCGCAGCTTGAGGTCGGATATCTTCACCAAAAGAACCGCCCCCTTATGTTCGCTATAGTGAGATATGTGGAAAAGCGTTGGGATAGAACAACAAAAGGTCCGCTGCTTTCCAGAGGTTCCTCGCGCCGTGTCCGTTCCTGGGTAGGGGAACACCACCGGGCATCCGCCGACCGGGTACATTATGTCAAAATTAGTTATTGCGAAAGAAATGTTTACTACGGGAGAAGCCGCCCGGCGACTGGGTGTTCACTCATCATCCTTCAGGTTTGGGGTCGGGGAGGACCAGCGCTGAAACACAAGGCTTTGTGGGGGGCTGGCTAAACGGCTGCGTGGACCCAGGGCGCTGCCGGCCCCGTAGAATATAATGGACCCCAGAATTCGGACAAAAAAAGGAGGGGGTCCTAAGCAATGATGGGGGTCAGGAGGCGGTACTCAGGTGACTTCAAAGTCCAAGTGGTCCTGGATAGACCTCTGAAGCGCGGCCAGAGCCTCGGTGGGGCAGGGACATTTCTTCAGTCGATCAAGGCGGGAGAGTGTCAGCCATATCTGGAGTCCTTACAGCGGCGCGGGTTACCAGTGGCAATAGAAATTGGCCGTTAAACGAGGGTCAAAACTCAGATTCCCAATCAAAAAATTTGAAGCTTTTGCTCTTTAAGCACAATTAAGGATCGGGAAGTCCTTTTGGGAAAGTGAGTACACCAA
>JAJYZD010000340.1 GCA_021800315.1 Bacillota bacterium
CGGTAAGGTTGTGCCCGAAGGCAACTCATGCCGCTTTCCCGTCAAAAGACGCAGACCCTTGGAGTTTCCTCCGCAAGCCCCCGCCTTTAGGCGTGGGGTCTATGACCAGGCGTATGCTTTTGAGTGGCTGACCGAAAGAAGGGACAAACCGCGTTAGACTGATTTTTCGACCGTAGTACGGTTCTATTTTCGCCCGCATATCATTATGGGTGGACCGGCACCGGCATTTCCGGTCAAGCGTCACAAGCGACCGGGATCGGGTAAGACAAGGATACCACAGGGGACCCGTTGGCGCAAGCCTCTTTTTTCATGGCTGCGTAACTGTCCTACACCAGCGCGAACAGAGGCCGGTGGCGGGAACCGCCCGTTTTACCGCGGCGTTCTATCTTGGGTGAAGTGGAGGATGACCTTTGTTTTTCGTCGGCAGGAACTTTGAAAACCACGTTCCCCTGGCCAACGGGAAAGTGTTGGTCTGGTTGCAACAATATGACGGATGCAGGCCCGTTGACAGACTAACCCAGGTATTCTACCCCAACTATGACCTTACCTCCCAGGTGCTGGCCGAAGGGGGCGGCACGGTCCTGGTCAAACTGTCCCACGAACGGATATGGTATGACCCGTACGGTCTGATCAGGGAAAACCCCGGCCAGGCGGGAGAGATTGTTTCGATCGACGACGCGGGGTTCGTCGGGGGAAACGGTATCTACCAGGTTGCCAGCCACAAGGGGGACGCGGTGGTACGGACCAGGACATGGGCGCCTCCGGGCTGCAACGCCGTGGTCAGGAGCATCGAAGTGTCCACCCTGCGGGGCGGTCCCTCCGAGGCCACCATATACCCGGTGGTAAACACCCTTAATGTCGCGGGCAAGGCCGCCAACACAGTTCTTTCCCGCATCAACCACGAGGCCTGGCTGGCCGTGACCTGCAAGGAAGCCGCTTCCGTGTTTACGGGCAACGTGGCCAGTTCCATCAACGGGATGAACCAGGCGACCTTTGAGCATGGGAGCGTACCCACCCAGGTCACTTTCTCCGCGGTCAGGGCCGTGCCCGCGGGGGGGTGGAGCCGGCCGCTGTACCTGGTGCTCGCTTTCGGTACGAGCAGAATAGGCGCCGAAAGGGAGATTAAGAAAGTCCTGGCCTCAACCGACTGTCTTTACAGTGATACCGCCGCCTGGTGGGATCAATGGCACGCGGCCGGAACGCGCCTGGTTACATCCGACGCCCGCCTGAATTATCTCTGGCGTACTTCCCTCACTTTGTTAAGGAACTGCCTGCAGGAGGACAATCTCCCGATCCTGATCGGTTTCAGGCCCTACCAGGGAAACGTGTGGATCAGGGACAGTATATGGATTATCGCCACCCTGGCCCGGGCGGGGCACCCGGCTGAAGCCGCGGGCGCCCTGCATGCCTTGAAAAAAATATTGAGGAAACGCAAGGACGGCAACTTTTACTTCGCCTATAACTGTGTCACCAAGATGCCCCATGAACATTCGTACGAGAATGATTCCACCGGACTGATCCTCTACGGTATCTGGTCCTGCTACCGCGCCCTGGGGGAAGCGGGTATCATCAGGGAATACCTGTCCCTGATCGAACATTGCGCGGATTGGATCTGTAGCAACCTCACGGGTTCTTCCGGCCTGGTCAAATCTTGCGCCGGAATTTCGGAAGTCTTCGGACCACACCTGGGACAGCGGTGTGAGCAAATGGTATGGACCAGCGCCGTCTCGGCCTACGGCCTGGAAAAGGCGGCCGCTATGCTGGAGGTATTGGGGGCGGACGGGGAAAAAGTCCGCAAATACCGCCGGCGCGGTCTTGAACTGCAAGAAGCCGTTCTTACCCACGGAGTCAAAGACGGCGTACTGTGCCGTTCCAGGGAATCCTCGCGGCTCGACACGTCGGTGCTCAATTTTCTTTTCGGCGACCTGATGACGATCAGCGATCCGCAACTCCTGGAAAATACGGTTAAAGCGTGCACGGAGCGGCTGGTCGACCCCATCCTGGGCGGGGTGTGGCGGTACGAAGAGTCTATCACCGAGGAGGGGGATCTTCGTCCCTGGCTCTTTTACACCTTCCTGATGGGCGAAGCGCACCTGGCCCTGGGTCAAAAGGCGGACGCCTGGCGTTATTTCACCACGGCCCTCGGTTATTCCACCTATTGCGGTCTTTTTCCGGAACTCATGTATACCCGGGATATGCCCAGGGGTATTGGCATGGCCAGTTTTTCCCAGTGTGGATTCATCAGGGCCATGCTGGCCCATATGGACCCCGGGGAAAGGACTGTAAGCGTGCCGGAGCATTTGGCATTCATGAAGTTCGAGAATGTGCTGGCGGATGGCGGGCGGTTCGATGTCTCCGGATGAACGGGAGGTGGCCGTTATGCCGCGGGTAATGACCCTGGGCGAGGCGTTGATCGATTTTGTGCCGGTGGAGTCCGGCCTGGACCTGGCCGATGTCCCCGGTTTCACGAAGGCTCCCGGAGGCGCGCCGGCCAACGTGGCGGTGGGACTTTGCCGGCTGGGGATAAAAAGCGGGTTCATCGGCAAACTGGCGGACGATGCTTTCGGGCGTTACCTGCACGGGGTCCTTGCCGGAAACGGCGTCGATGGGCGGGGCATATCCTTCACCGCCGAAGGCCGGACCGGTCT
>JAJYZD010000341.1 GCA_021800315.1 Bacillota bacterium
TATTGACACGTTCCGTTTCATCTCCTCCCTAAAGGGAGGAGACTTCCCGGCGAGTATGTTAAACTCCTCGCCGCCTGCCACCACGGTACCTATTACCAGCACCCACATCCTGCGGTTCCGCGCCCATAACAGTCAGCAGTTCGGATTCGCTATAACGGCGATGACCGACACCAGTCCTCAATGGATGCAGCAAGCCCTGTTTCTTCCAACGCCCCAAAGTAGCTAGCCGCCGCCGCTGCCGGAGTACGCCATCGGGCTGCCGCCGGCATAGCCGAGTCCTTCCGTGGCGTTCTACGCCGTTTCCCCGTCGTACAACCCGCCCACCGCGGTCACATAGGGGTCGGAAAAGCCGGGAACGATACTGCTGTCGCTGCAGGCTGTTCCAGATGACGATATCGAAGGTTTGCCCGGTACCGTAGACGGCGTGTCCGGTGCTATCCAAAGTGTTGTAGACGGGGTGGAACGTCGTAGGCCTTCTGGATGCCCAGCGGCGTAAAGCCGCTGGAACCGTACTAGACGCTGGCGGTCACCGTCCTTGTCGCCGGGCAACGCCGGTAGGGCCATGGTGCTGAAGGTGGGAAGGTTGTCCAGCCCGGACACCGACTAGACGATATTGGCCAGGTTAGTGGCTGTTCGAAATACGCTCAGGGATCTTGACAAGGGAGGGGGTTCCGGTATAGGATATAAGTAAATAAAAATAAGGTGATGACATTGCTGGATTCGTTCGCTTCTGTTTTTCGGGTCCTGGGCGACCCGACCCGGCTGGAAATGTTGGGCCTCCTGCGGATTCGCGACATTTGTGTCTGCGAGTTTGTGCAACTTTTCGACCTGAGTCAGCCGTCGATCAGCCAGCACCTCCACCGGCTTAAGGAAGCCGGCCTGGTTACCGGTCATCGTCGGGGGATGTGGGTTTTGTACCGGTTGGCGGAAGACCTGCCGCCGGTTGTAACGGCCGCCCTGGATGCCCTGCCCCGTCCCTTGCCCCGGGAGGAGCGACTGCGGGCCATGGACAGCGATATGGTCTGCGCCGCCGTATCCGGAATGGGGCGCTAAGCCGGACCGGCCGGTTTGCCCACAGGGGACTTCTGTCGGCAACTACATTACTATATGAAAATATACACATGCATGAAGGGTGGTGATCCGGCCCGGTTGGCGCGGCAGTTCGAAATTGGCGGGAGATGATGCCATAACATGGAAAGTATTTTGCCCGGGTACGAAGAATCCGGCACGATGCAAAGGCCGAAACTATTATCCAATCCGGGGGGTGACGGTTTTGCCGCTTACAGTGCCGGTTTAAGACCGGCCGGGGAAATCGACCCGTTGGCGTTGAAGGTTCCGACGATGGGGAGAAGCCGATGGTATGCGGTTTTAGCAATACTTGGTTGAAGGGGTGTCGTAATTATGGAAGAACGGGTTGTTTGCCAGCAAACCAGCGGGCTAAAGCTCCTGGACCGCTATCTGACCCTGTGGATCCTTCTGGCCATGGTCGCGGGTGTAGCCGCCGGCTACTTCTACCCGGGCGTGCAGGGTCTTTTGCAGCGAGTCCAGGTGGGTACCACCTCGATTCCCATCGCCGTCGGCCTGATAATCATGATGTATCCCCCGCTGGCCCGGGTGCGCTACGAGGAATTGGGCAGGGTTTTCCGTCACGTCCGGGTCATCGTCCTGTCCCTGGTCCAGAACTGGGTGATCGGCCCGATCCTGATGTTTGTCCTGGCCGTCCTTTTCCTGCGCCACCAGCCGGCCTTCATGGCGGGCCTGATCCTGATCGGCCTGGCCAGGTGCATTGCCATGGTCATCGTCTGGAACGACCTCTCGAAGGGGGACGCCGACTACGCCGCGGCGCTGGTCGCCCTCAACTCCGTCTTCCAGGTGGTGTTCTACTCGTTCTACGCCTACCTCTTCATCACCGTTATTCCCTCCTGGCTGGGCCTAAGCGCTCTCGTGGTGCATATCTCCATGGGGGAGGTGGCCAGCAGCGTGGCCGTCTACCTGGGGGTACCGTTTGGAGCGGGGCTGCTCACCCGTCTCGTTCTGCGTCCCCTGATGGGGCGGGAATGGTATGACCGCAAGTTCATCCCGGTGATCAGCCCGCTGACGCTGGTGGCACTGCTGTTCACCATTGTGGTGATGTTTTCCCTAAAGGGCAACGTTATTGTCAGACTCCCTCTCGACGTGGTGAATATAGCCGTTCCGCTGGTCATCTATTTCGCGCTCATGTTCTTTATCTCGTTCTACATCAGCTACCGGATGGGCATCAACTACGAACTGTCCACCACGCTGTCCTTTACGGCGGCCAGTAACAATTTCGAACTGGCCATCGCGGTGGCCGTGGCCGTTTTCGGCCTTAATTCCGGGGAGGCGTTTGCGGCCGTTATCGGTCCCCTGATCGAGGTGCCGGTGATGATCTCCCTGGTCAACGTGGCCTTCGCCATCGGCCGGAAATACTATCCCGGCGCCGCCCATCTCAAAGATTGAATACCCTGAAAGGAATGAGGCAAATGAAAGATATCGTGGTCTATGATCCGCCGATGTGCTGCTCAACGGGGGTCTGCGGACCCGCTCCCGACCCGGAACTGCTGCGGGTGGCCGCCGCCCTGGAGCGGTTGCGTGGCCAGGGGGTCGGGGTGGCCCG
>JAJYZD010000093.1 GCA_021800315.1 Bacillota bacterium
AAATGGCGATATAATTAGAGGGAGGGGAGACGCCATGTCAAGTCTTGTGCCAATCGTGGTAGAACAATCCAACCGGGGAGAGCGGGCCTACGATATCTATTCCCGTCTCCTGAAGGACCGTATTATCTTCATCGGGGGAGTCATGGACGACTACATCGCCAACCTGGTGATCGCCCAGTTGCTGTTTCTGGAAGCCGAGGATCCCGAAAAGGACATCCACCTCTACATCAACTCCCCCGGCGGAGTTGTCACCGCCGGCATGGCCATCTACGACACCATGCAGTACGTCAAGCCGCCGGTATCGACCATCTGCCTGGGCCAGGCGGCGAGCATGGGGTCCTTCCTCCTGGCCGCGGGGGCCAAGGGTAAGCGTTTCGCCCTGCCCTATTCGAGCATCATGATTCACCAGGTGCTGGGCGGGGTGCAGGGCCAGGCCACCGATATCGATATCCATGCCAGGGAGATCTTGCGTACCAAGGACATCCTCAACACCCTGCTGGCCAAACACACGGGTCAGGAGCTTTCCCGGGTCGCCCGGGACACTGAAAGGGACTTCTTCATGTCCGCGGAGCAGGCTATGGAATACGGGATCATTGACAAGGTGATGATTCGGGAGAAGTCCTGACAAACGAGGTGGAAGAAGTGTTTAACGACAAGGGTCAGCTCAAGTGTTCCTTCTGCGGCAAGGTTCAGGATCAGGTCAAGAAACTGGTAGCCGGACCGGGTGTTTACATTTGTGACGAGTGCATAGAGCTTTGCAACGAGATCATTGAGGAAGAGCTGAGCGAAGAGGTCAACCTGGAACTCGGCGACATTCCCAAGCCTAAGGAAATCAAGGAAATCCTGGACCAATACGTGATCGGACAGGAAGAGGCCAAGAAATCGCTGGCCGTGGCCGTGTACAACCACTACAAGCGCATCAACCTGGGCGGCAAGATTGACGACGTCGAATTGCAGAAGAGCAACATCGTCATGGTGGGGCCCACCGGCAGCGGCAAGACGCTCCTGGCCCAGACCCTGGCCAGGCTGCTCAACGTGCCGTTTGCCATCGCCGACGCCACCTCGCTGACCGAGGCCGGCTACGTGGGTGAAGACGTGGAAAACATCCTGCTCAAACTGATTCAGGCCGCCGATTACGATGTGGAGAAGGCCGAAAAGGGTATCGTCTACATCGACGAGGTCGACAAGATAGCCCGTAAGTCGGAGAACCCTTCCATCACCAGGGATGTTTCGGGCGAGGGCGTGCAGCAGGCCCTTCTGAAGATCCTGGAAGGGACGGTGGCCAGCGTGCCGCCCCAGGGCGGCCGCAAGCACCCGCACCAGGAGTTCATCCAACTGGATACCACCAACGTTCTGTTCCTGTGCGGCGGGGCCTTCGACGGCGTCGAGAAGATCATCGGTAACCGCATCGGGAAGAAAACCATGGGCTTCGGGGCGGAGATCCGGGGCCAAAAGGAGCAGCGCATCGGCGAGGTCTTAAAGCACATCCTGCCGGAGGACCTGTTGAAGTTCGGGCTCATTCCCGAGTTCGTGGGCCGGTTGCCGGTGATCGTCACCCTCGACGCCCTGGACGAGGAGGCCATGATCAGGATCCTGACCGAGCCGCGCAACGCCCTGGTCAAGCAATACCAGAAGCTGTTCGAGCTGGACGGGGTGAACCTGGAGTTTCAGGACGGGGCGCTCACGGCCATCGCCCGGGAAGCGCTCAAACGCAAGACGGGGGCCAGGGGGCTGCGGGCCATTCTGGAGGACATCATGCGCAACGTGATGTACGAGATGCCGTCGCGCGAGAACATCGCCAAGTGCACCATCGTCCGTGAGACGGTGGTGGACCGGCAGGAGCCTATCGTGATCGCGGTGGACCGCAAAAAGAAGAAAGACGTTACAGCGTAAAGAGAGGGGAGCCGGCAAGCGGCTCCCCTCTTACTCGATTTCGACAGAAAGTTTCCCTTTGAAGCGGCAATAATTTATTCCCGCCCCGCTTCCCTCAACCCCGTCTCAAAGCCCAGCCGCAAAGCCGACTGGTTTAGGGGCAAAAGCTTCTTCTGCTTGTAAAAGACCTTCTCCAGGGCGGCTTCGACCGCTTCCAAGTCCACCATCCCGGTGTAACCCACCAGCACGCCCAGCATGATGTTGGCCGCCACCTGGACTTTGCCCAGTTCCAGGGCTAGGCTCTGGGCGGGAACGCCCACTACGGTGACACCGTTTGGCGGCGGGGGATCGGTGAGGGAACTGTTGACGATCAGGAGGCCGCCCGTTTCCACCAGGGGGCCGAAGCGGTCCAGGGAGGGGCCGTTCATGGCCAGCAGCGCTCCCGGTTCGCTGACCACCGGGGAGGCGATCTCCGTGTCGGCGATGACCACGCCGCAGTTGGCCGCCCCGCCCCTCATTTCCGGCCCGTAGGCGGGCATCCAGGACACGTGTTTGTCTTCCATCATGGCCGCAACGGCCAGAAGCTCCCCCGTGGAGAGCACCCCCTGGCCGCCGAAGCCGGCTATCAACACCCGGTACTCCATGCTAGGACGCCTCCCAGGATCTGAACTCGCCCAGCGGATAGGCGGGAATCATGTTTTCCTCCAGCCAGCGTAAGGCGTCCACCGGGGTTTGACCCCAGTTGGTGGGGCAGGTGGCGAGAACCTCCACCAGGGAGAAGCCCCCACCGGCCAACTGGACCTGGAAGGCCTTTTTAACGGCCGCCCTGGCTTTGAGGACCATGGCCGGTTTATGCACCGTAACCCGGGTGAGGAAGGCCACTCCCTCCACCGTGGACAGCATCTCGCATACCCTTAAGGGGTAACCGCTTTCGGCGGTGTTCCTTCCTTCCGGCGTGGTGGTCGTCACCTGGCCGGGCAGGGTGGTGGGGGCCATCTGGCCGCCGGTCATGCCGAAGTTGGCGTTGTTGATGAAGATAACGGTGATGTTCTCGCCGCGGGCGGCGGCGTGGATGGTTTCCCCCGTGCCGATGGCGGCCAGGTCTCCGTCGCCCTGGTAGGTGAAGACCACAGGTGCGGCGGGTGAGCGCTTCAAGCCCGTGGCCACGGCCGGGGCCCGGCCGTGGGAGGCCTGCACCATGTCCACGTTGAAGTAGTTGTAGCTGAATACCGAACAGCCCACGGAGGCGACGCCCACCGTACGGCCGCCGATTCCCAGTTCGTCGATAACCTCTGCGACCAGGCGGTGCACGATGCCGTGCGAACAGCCCGGGCAGTAATGGAACGGGTTACTGGTCAGCGCTTGCGGCCGGCCAAAGTTTCCCGGCATGGCTTACGACCCCCTCGTGCAAAAGGGTAAGGTGGCGCAGGATTTCGCCCGCTTCGGGCAGCATGCCCCCGGTGCGCCCGTAAAAGTGTACCGGCCGCACCCCGGAAAGCGCCATCCTCACGTCCTCGACCATCTGTCCCAGGCTCATTTCCACCACCAGGAAGGCGGATGCGTGGCGCGCCGCGCCTTGTAACGCTCCCGCGGGGAACGGCCACAGTGAAACGGGGCGGATCAGGCCCGCCCGGATCCCGCGGCGGCGGGCGGCGTTCACCGCCGCCTTCGCTATCCGGGCCGACGTACCGTAGGCCACCACCACCAGGTCGGCATCCCTGGTCTCGTAGCTCTCCCAGCGGGTGTGGTCTTCGGCGATGCTCTCATACTTGGCGGAAAGCTTGAGGCAGTGGGTCTCCAGTTCCTGCGGGACGATGTAAAGGGAGTTGACGATATTGCGGGAGCGGCCCTCGTTGCCCGTGGTTGCCCAGGGTTTGGGCGGGGCTTCGGCGAATGTGCATTCGCCCAGGTCCACCGGTTCCATGATCTGGCCCAACACGCCGTCGGCCAGCACCATGACCGGGTTGCGATACTGGTCGGCCAGGTCGAAGGCATCCTGCATGAGGGTGATGATTTCTGGCACCGATGCCGGCGCGAGCACGGGTACGTGGTAGTCGCCGTGTCCGCCGCCCCTTACGGCCTGGAAATAGTCGCTCTGGGCGGGGGCGATGTTGCCCAGTCCCGGCCCGCCGCGCCCCACGTTGACGATGACGGCCGGCAGTTCGGCGCCGGCCAGGTAGGAGATGCCTTCCTGCATCAGGCTGATGCCGGGGCCGGAGGAGGAGGTCATAACCCTGCCCCCCGCCGCCGCCGCCCCATAGACCATGTTGATGGCGGCCAGCTCGCTTTCCGCCTGCAGGAACACACCGCCGGCCTCCGGCAGGCGCCGGGCCAGGTAATGGGGCAGTTCGCTCTGCGGCGTGATCGGGTAGCCGAAGAAACAGCGGCAACCCGCCCTAACGGCCCCTTCGCCTATGGCTTCGTTTCCTTTCATTAACTGCTTCATACGGCTAACCCCCTGGTTTCCTCCGGGTGAATGATTTCGATGGCCACTTCCGGGCACATGAGGGCGCAGGCACCGCACCCGGTGCATCGTCCGCCGGGGACGGCCGAAAAGGACAGGAAGCCCTGCGCGTTAAACTCCTCCCCGCGAGTGATGATCCCGCGGGGGCAGAACTCGGCACATAGTCCGCAACCTTTGCACAATTGCCGGTTAAAGGTGATCCTTACCATGGGAGTATATCTCTCCTTAATGGTTTGAGCGGGTGAGTTTCTCCTCCGCCAGGACGACGGCAGCCCGCGCGGTCGAGATGTGTCTGGTCCCGGCCAGTTCGATGACCTGCAGCATCGTCTGGTAGATGGCGGCGACTTTCCGGCGGGCCCGGGCCCGGTTGTAGCCGTTCAAACCTTCCGCCACGTTGATGATGCCGCCGGCGTTGACGACAAAATCCGGTGCGTAAAGTATACCCATTTCCGCCAACATTTCACCATGGCGTTCCTCAGCCAGCACGTTGTTGGCCGAACCGGCCACGATCCGGGTTCTTAGCTGCCCGATGGTCTGATCGTTGATGACGGCCCCCATGGCGCAGGGCGAGAATATGTCGCATTCGGTGCGGTAAATAGCCGCCGGATCCACGGGTGCGGCCCCGAACTCCGCTACCGCCTGCCTGATGAGGGACGGGTTAACGTCCGTCACCGTCAGCATGGCTCCTTCCAGGGACAAAAGCATGCACAGGTTCATGCCCACGTGGCCCAGACCCTGCACGGCCACGGTCAGCCCCTTCAGTCCGTCCCGGCCGAAAACCGTTCGCGCCGCCGCCCGCATCCCCTGCTGCACCCCGTAGGCGGTGTGGATGGAGGGGTCGCCGCCCGAGTCGCTGGTCCCGGCTACAAAGGTGGTTTCCCGGCGGATCATGTCCATGTCCGCCACGTCCGTACCCACGTCCTCGGCCACGATGTAGTGGCCGCCCAACGTGTCGATGCAGCGGCCGAAGCTGCGCAGAACGGCCTCGGTCTTGCTGTTTTCAGGGTCTCCGATGAGGACTGATTTGCCGCCTCCCAGCGGCAGGTCGGCGACAGCCGATTTGTAGGTCATGCCCCGGGCCAAACGCAACACATCCGTGAGGGCGTCTGCGGACTGTCTGTACGGGTACATCCGCAGTCCTCCCAGGGCCGGTCCCAGGGTAGTGTCGTGAATGGCTATGAAGGCGTTCAAACCCGTATCCTCATCCCGGCAAGAGAAAACCTGTTCGTAACCGGCATGGGGGCACTCTTCAATGATCACCGGAAAGCCTCCTTTGCGTGGTGCGGCAGTGTTAACCACCATGGAACGCAATATCCGTGCCAACCGGTGAATGCCGGAACCGCCGCCGCTTGCGTCGCTCTTAAGCTTGATAAAACCTGCGTAGCGTGCAATAATTTGCAGGCAACTTTGGTACGGTCGCCGGCAAAAGAAAACCCCGGTGCATCCGGGGTATTATCAGTCTAGCATTGCCGGGTAATCCGGTCAAGCGTTGGTACCAGGTGTCACCTCGGTCGTCAGGCCGTGCTTGACCATCTTGTAATACAGGTTGCGGACCGATATGCCGAGACGGCGGGCGGCCAGGGTCTTGTTGTTGCCGCTTTGGGCCAGGGCGTGGACCAGGGCCTCGCGCTCGACGCGGGCCAGGATCACGGGCAGGGGGGCGGGGGGGCTTTCCCGGTCGGCCGGGCCCGAGCCGGGGGCGCGTCCGATCAACGGCAGGTGGGCATGAGAGATCTCCGTCTCGCTGTACCGCATGTTGATGATGGCCCGGCCGAGGATGTTTTCCAGTTCGCGGACGTTGCCGGGCCAGCTTTGGACCGTCAGGATGTCCAGGGCCTCCCGGCTGATTTTCTGGACATTGCGCCCGTATTCCTGGTTGATCCTGGGTAGCAGGCGGGCCACCAAAAGCGGGATGTCCTCTTTGCGCTGCCGAAGCGGCGGGATGGTGATGGCGATGACGTTCAGCCGGTAATAGAGGTCCTCGCGGAAACGCCCCTTGCCCAAAAGTTCTTCCAGGTTGGCGTTGGTGGCGGCGATGACGCGCACATCGACCGGAACCGGGGAAGTCGCCCCTACCTTAAGGACTTCCCGCTCCTGCAACACCCGGAGGAGCTTGGCCTGGGTCAGCGGTCCCAGTTCGCCGATCTCGTCCAAAAAGATGGTGCCGCCGTCGGCATCCTGAAACAAACCCTTTTTGCCGCCCCGCAACGCCCCGGTAAACGCTCCGGCTTCGTAACCGAACAATTCGCTTTCCAGGATGGACTCGGTCAGCGCCGCGCAGTTGACCCGGATGAAGGGGCGGCTCGCCCTTTGGCTGCCGTTGTGGATGGCGTGGGCGAAGAGTTCCTTGCCCGTGCCGCTCTCTCCGCGCAGCAAAACGGTGGCCCGGGTGGAGGCGGCCAGGCGGGCCATGTCCACGGCCGCGGCCATATCCGGGGCCGTTGCGGTGATGTCTTCAAAAGTGTACCTGGCTTCCAGGCGGCGGATGAGGCGCCTGGCTGTTTCCAGTTCATGGCTGAGTTCAATGATCTGGGAAACGTCGTGGACGACCCCTACGCTACCCTTGAGGACCCCGTCGACCAGAAGGGGCGCGACGTCAACCAGGACGTCCTTCCTGGCCGGGCCGACCTTCATGCGGGCGCTTGAGATCGGCTGGCCGGTGGCCAGCACCTTCAGGTGCACGCTTTCTCCTTCGGCGATGTCGACGGTGGCGGGTTTGCCCAGGACGTCGGCCGCGGTGAGCCCGGTCATCCGCGTATAGGCGGGGTTGATCAGGATGCCCAGGCCGTTTTCGTCCACGACCGATATGGCGTCCTGGGTGGCGTTGATGACCGCCTCCAGCAGGGTTTTTATTTTCTTGACCGCGGTCAGTTCCTGGGCTACGGTTTCCAGTTCGGTGATATCGCGGAAGACGGCCACCACCCCGGTCAGGCGGCCCATGGCGTCCCGCACCGGCATGCGGTTGGTGATGATGGTCGTATGGCCCAAAACCTGGGGTCGGTTCAGTTCGGGCTCTCCCGTCGTCAGGACCACGTGGAGCCTGGTGTTGGGGATCACCTCGACCGCGGCACGCCCCAGCACCGCCTTGGCGGAAAGCCCGGTCAGCCTTTCGGCCGCGGCGTTGAAGACGGTGATCCGCCCCGCGGCGTCGGTGGCGATAATGGCATCGTGGGTGGAGTCGAGTAAGGCTAAGATTTCTTCCACCGGCAGTTTGTCCATGCGCATCCTCCGCACTTCCTGTTATGCCGTCCGCCCTGCCTGGCGGCTGATCCAGAGACGACTGATTCCGTCACCATTTTACCACCGGAAAGGGTGCCGGGGAAACGGGCATTTTATGGGGATCCGGGGCGCGGGCAGGGCGGATAGGCGCGGGGTGGGTGGGTTGAGAGCGGGTTTCTCCGGCGGGGGTCCTGTCGGGCGCGTGTCTTGAAGATCCCCTGGCCTGGAAAACTGCCCGGGAACTGCGCCACCGGCACCGGGGCAAGAGGGATATGACTCGTTGTCGGCGGAACATTCCGAATAGCGGGGCGGCGGAGCCGGCCCTGCGGGCGATGGGGACGCTTGAACAATTTTGGAGGGAATTTGATGGAAGTAGGCAAAACCACGCTGGGTCAACTGGTGGATATAATGGCGGAGCGGTTTCCCGGTCAGGATGCGCTGGTCTACCCGGATCCGGGAACCAGGTACACCTACCGTCAGTTTCGCGACGTGTGCAACCAGGCAGCCAAAGGTTTCATGGGACTGGGCATCGAAAAGGGCGAGAATATCGCCATCTGGGCCAACAACGTCCCCGAGTGGGTCATTACCCAGTTTTCCACCGGCAAGATGGGGGCCGTTATGGTCACCGTGAACACCAGTTACCGTGCTTTTGAGCTGGAATACCTCCTGAAACAATCGGACAGTACCACCCTGATCCTGGTCCCGGGCATCCGGGGTCGGGAATACCTGGATACGGTTTACAAACTCTGCCCGGAACTGAACGGGTGCGCGCCCGGACGGCTGAAGTCGGCGCGCCTGCCCCTTCTTAAAAACGTGATCCTCATCGGCGACGAAACACTCCCGGGCATGTACAACTGGGACGAGGTCATGGCCTTGGGCGAGTCCGTGAGCGACCGGGAGTTGGCGGCCCGCCAGGCTTCCCTCGACCCCGGCGACGTCACCAACATGCAGTATACGTCCGGTACCACCGGGTTTCCCAAGGGCGTGATGCTGACCCATACCAACCTCATAGGCAACGCGGTGAGCCTGGCGGAATGTATGGCCTTCAGCGAAAAGGACCGGCTTTGCATCCCGGTGCCGTTCTTCCATTGTTTCGGCTGCGTCCTGGGCACCCTGACCTGCGTCGTGTCAGGTGCGGCCATGGTACCGGTGCCGTCCTTCAACCCGGCCAAGGTACTGGAAACCGTGGAAAAGGAGAAGTGTACCGCCCTGCACGGGGTGCCCACCATGTTCATCGCCGAACTGGAGCAGATGAACCAGCGGGGGTATGATACTTCGCATCTGCGGACTGGGATCATGGCCGGGTCGCCCTGCCCGATCGAAGTGATGAAGGCGGTGGTCAACAAGATGGGGGCCCGGGAGATCTGCATTACCTACGGCCAAACCGAGGCTTCGCCCGGGATTACCATGACCCGGACCGACGATCCGCTGGAATTACGGGTGACCACCGTGGGCCGTGCCCTGCCCAACGTGGAGGTGAAGATCGTCAACCCCGAGACGGGCGAGACCGTCGCCTCCGGTGCGCAAGGCGAGTTGTGCACCCGCGGCTACCACGTGATGAAAGGCTACTACAACATGCCCGAAGCCACCGCCCAGGCCATCGACAAGGACAACTGGCTGCATACCGGTGATCTGGCAGTGATGGATGAGAACGGCTACTGCAAGATTACCGGCCGGTTGAAAGATATGATCATCCGCGGCGGTGAAAACATCTACCCCCGGGAGATTGAGGAATTCCTGTACACCCACCCGCAGCTGAAGGATGTCCAGGTAGTCGGGGTGCCGAGCGAAAAGTACGGGGAGGAAGTTGTGGCTTTCGTCCAGCTGAAGGACGGGCAAAGCGCGACGGAAGAAGAGATCAAAGACTACTGCGGGGACAGGATCGCCCGCTTCAAGGTCCCGGCCTTCATTATCTTTGTCGCCGGGTATCCGGTCACGGCCAGCGGCAAAATTCAAAAATACCGGCTGCGGGAGATGGCGATCAAACAATTGGGCCGGGAGGCGGCGGCTAAAATCGTCACGGCCTGACCGGCAGGTTTGGCAGGAACTCCTTCGGACGTAGCAAACCCCGCCTCCTGCTACGTCCAACGAGCTGAACCGGGCGGGCAGCTCCCGCAAGGATCCGCAAACCAATTGGACGTAGTCGGGACGGGTGAGGTTACAGACCCCATGGCTTCAGCCGTGGGAGGAATGTCAGGCTCGTTGCGGGGGCGCTCACCGTGCTCCGTGTGGTCTAAGGGATGAAATCTTCCAGAATGTTGTTGGTCCCGTCCACGATCGTGATTCCGCCACGGTCTTCCTCAGGCATTTGAAGCACATGGCCCCACAGGCAGGGGCTCTGATGATCCAGATGGCTCGTCATGATATTCAGCATCTTCCGGTCATCCTTGCCGAGACCATCAGCAGCCCGGCGTTCCCGCATGGAGTCACAACTCGCCGGCGTCCGGATTATCGCCGCCGGTCCGGGGGCATCCCGGGCCGGTTCGCTATTGGGGAAGGTCGCCGGGATAAAATTTGTAAAAGTTAGCAATACTAATTCCTGAAAGCCGGTTAACGGCTTTGGGGAGGCGTTTGTCCCGTGGGCGACCTATCGAGCGGTATCGGCGGTATCCTGACTTTTGTCCAGGTGTTTTTCGCCGTTATTGTCGGCCTGTATTTCTGGAACCTGATCAAGAGCCAGCAGGTCAGCCGTTTCGCGGTGGAAAAGGAATCCAAGAAAGAATTGGAGAAACTGCAGCGCCTGCGCGGCATTTCCCTGACCGAGCCTCTTACCGAGCGGACCCGCCCGGTTAAGTTCGCGGAAATCATCGGCCAGGAGGAGGGGCTGAAAGGTTTAAGGGCGGCGCTGTGCGGCCCCAATCCCCAGCATGTCATAATCTACGGCCCGCCGGGGGTGGGCAAGACGGCGGCGGCCCGGCTGGTTCTGGAAGAGGCCAGGAAGTCGGCCGTGTCTCCTTTTAAGGAAAACGCCAAGTTCGTGGAGGTCGACGCCACGTGCGCCCGTTTCGACGAGCGGGGTATCGCCGATCCGCTGATCGGCAGCGTGCACGACCCCATCTATCAGGGTGCGGGACCGCTGGGTATGGCCGGCATCCCCCAGCCCAAGGCCGGCGCCGTCACCAGGGCCCACGGCGGCCTTCTTTTCATCGACGAGATAGGAGAGTTGCATCCCATCCAGCTCAACAAGCTGCTGAAAGTCATGGAAGACCGCAAGGTGCTCCTGGAAAGCGCCTATTACAGCGCCGAGGATCCCAACATCCCCAGCCACATCCACGACATTTTCCAAAACGGGCTGCCGGCCGATTTCCGGATGGTGGGAGCCACCACCCGGTTGCCGGACAGCATCTCGCCGGCCATCCGGTCGCGGTGCCTGGAAATCTTTTTCCGCCCGCTTTCTCCCGCGGAAATAGAAGTCATCGCGGCCAATGCCGCGCGGAAGATCGATTACCCACTCTCCCCCGGGGTCCTTTCCGTCATAAGCCGTTTCGCGGCGAACGGGCGGGAGGCCGTCAACATCGTTCAAATCGCCGTGGGCATTGCCATTACCGAGAACCGGCCCGGTGTAACCGTGCCGGATATCGAATGGGTCATCCAGAGCGGCCGGTATTCTCCGCGCCTCGACCGGAAGGTGCCTGGAGAGCCGCAGGTGGGCGTGGTCAACGCGCTGGCCGTGGCCGGTCCCAATACCGGTCTGCTCCTGGAGCTGGAAGCCGGCGCCCTGGGCGTGTCCCGCGGCACGGGACGGGTCACCGTCACCGGCGTGGTGGAGGAGGAGGAACTGGGGGGCGGCGGCAAAACCGTCCGGCGCAAGGGTATGGCCAAGAGCGCGGTGGAGAACGTGCTTACCGTGCTGCGGGGTACCATGGACGTCGAGCCAAGGGACTACGACATCCACGTCAACTTTCCGGGAGGCGTGCCCATCGACGGTCCGTCGGCGGGGGTGGCGGTGGCCACGGCCGTCTACTCGGCCATTACCGGCGTCCCGGTGGACAACCGGGTGGCCATGACCGGCGAGGTATCCATCCGCGGCCTGGTGATGCCGGTCGGCGGCATCGTGGCCAAGGTGGAGGCGGCGCGGGCCGCCGGGGCCCGCCGGGTATACATCCCGGTGGAAAACAATCAGGAGTTGTTCGGGGAGATCGACGGCCTGGAGGTGATCGGGGTCACCCACCTGCGGGAAGTCATAAGCGGCAGCCTGGTACAACCGAAGCCGGTGGGGAAGAGAACGGCCATAAACCCTCCCCTGGAAGTTGTGGGACAGCCGACGTTGATGGCGTGACAGGGGGAAAAAGCAAAACTCCCGGGGCGGTCTCTTCCCGGGAGTCATCCTGGCCTTTTACCTAACCGCCGGAAAGTCTCCTCCCTTCAGGGAGGGGACGAAAGAGATGAACCCCGTGAGGGCCGGGGCCGTCAGGCCCACTTACTCAGCTTGCGCGGGTATTGTGGTCCCCAAGGGACCTGGCCCTGTGCATCTCCACCAGGAAACGGACTTCAGTCTCTGACTGAAGGGCCGCTATGACCGCCGGGTACCCACCAAAAGTGGGCTGGGACTGGCACCATTCTTGTGGAGCATAACCGCCTTCCCGACTTCTACGATGCGTGTCAACACAAGTCCCCGGCGTCATCGTGAAGCTTGCTCGCACAAGCTCCGGCCTTTAGGCCCGGGTAGTTGACAACCTTACTTGAAGGCGAGTCTCAGCATGACCACGGTAATGGGAACAATTATGACAATCATGGTTCCCATGAGCCACCGGAAATCGTTCCTCATTTCCTTGCGGAGGTCGGCGAACTCCCCCTTCAACTCTGTACGGAGGTCGGCGATATCCCCCTTCAACTCCGTACGGAGGTCGGCGAACTCCCCCTTCAACTCTGTACGGAGGTCGGCGATATCCCCCTTCAACTCCGTACGGAGGTCGGCGATATCCCCCTTCAACTCCGTACGGAGGTCGGCGATATCCCCCTTCAACTCCGTACGGAGGTCGGCGATATCCCCCTTAACCTCTTTGCGCAAGGTTTCGATCTTGTCAGTCATCTCCAGGCGCAGGCCGTCGATCTTGCCGTCCGTCCGCTCCCGGTCCGCCCGCAGGTCTTGGCGGAGTTCCTTGATTTCCTGAAAGATCGGCCAAGCTACCAGGGCCTTGAGTTCTTCTTCGGCTCCTGCTGCCACTTCCATACGGGCCTGGTTTTCCATCACCGCCATGGGGCACCTCTTTTCCGGTACAGAAATGATTACGGACTAACGAGGGTGAAAGGGACAACGTTCAGGAAGACACCTGCTCCGGTGGGGGA